>JBKPMY010000480.1:0-11732 GCA_046732375.1 Myxococcota bacterium | reverse complement strand
GTGCGCTCCACTGCCGCATCCCGGGCGAGGATGCGGTCGATCCGCTTGAGGAGCGCCTTGCCCTTGCTCGTCTTGAGCGCGGCGCGCAGGTCGGTCACCAGCTGGCGGTGGCGATCCTTGAGATGGGTCAGCGCCGAGTCCTTGTCGGCCACCTGCTCGCCGAGACGGGCGTTGGCCGCGTGGAGCTCGTCGGTCTTTTCCGACGCGGTGATGGCCTGCCTGCGGGCGTCCTTCTGGTCCGAGTCGAGCTTGCTGGCCCGAGAGCCGTACTCGTCCGCCATCCGCATCGCCTGGTAGGTGCGCGCGGCCTGGTCGTCGATGAGCTTCTTGGCGTAGAGCGAGACCACGAGCAGCGCCACCACCGCCAGTCCCGCAACCATCCAGGGCAGGACCAGCGGGGAGCGCTGCTTCGGGAGCGGGGCCGGCGCCTGCTCGGCCTCGAGGCCGGGCTCCGGAAACTGGAAGTCGTCGCTCATCGAGGGACTCTTGACCCCGAGTCTGGCACGGAAACGGCCATCCCGTGGCCGAGCGAGCGCCGTTCTGCAACAATCCAGTCGCACCGACTCCCGATGATCCAGATGTTCCACGTCACCAAGGCGTACCCGGGCGACCCGCCCGCGCTGGTCGACGTGAACCTCACGGTGGAGAAAGGTGAGTTCGTGTTCCTCACCGGCCCCTCGGGTGCGGGAAAGACGACACTGCTTCGCCTCGTGTTCTGCGCGGAGCCGGCCACGCGCGGGCAGATCCTCGTGGGCGGGCGGAACGTGGCCCGCATCCGCCAGGGGAGCATCCCCTTCCTCCGGAGGAACATCGGGGTGGTGTTCCAGGACTTCAAGCTCCTGCCGCACCGGACGGTCCTGGACAACGTGGCGCTCTCGCTCGACGTGCTGGGCGTGCCCCGCACCGAGGCTCGCCAGCGCGCGAACAGGATGCTGAAGCTGGTCGGGCTGCAGCACAAGACCGAGAGCCTTCCCCTGAAGCTCAGCGGCGGAGAGCAGCAGCGCGTGGTCATCGCCCGCGCGCTGGTCAACGAGCCGGCGCTGCTGCTGGCGGACGAGCCCACCGGTAACCTCGACCCCGACCTCAGCCAGGAGATCATGTCGCTGCTCCAGGACGCCAACGTTCGTGGCACGACGGTGATCGTGGCCACCCACGACTTGCCGATGGTCGACCGGTCCGGGAAGCGCGTGGTGCGACTGGACAGGGGACGCATCGTCTCCGACGCCGGTGGACCGACGGTGGTCCGCCGGGTGGGGTAGGGCGGGAGGCCCTGGCTTGAGCGCGGTCGCGAAGGCTCAGACGTTCTGGCGTTCGGCGATGGAGGGCATCCGGCACCAGCCCTTCGTTCACGCCGTCTCCACCATCACCCTCGCCATCGCCCTCTTCACCCTGGGCCTGGCCCGGTCGGCGGCCCACGAGCTGGACCGGCTGGTGGGAAGCCTGGGAGGCGAGGTGCGGGTGACGGTCTATCTCGATCCCCGCGTTCCTCCCGCGGCCCGGACCGCGGTGGCCGACGGGCTGCGCCGAGGGGGCATGGTGGTCGAGGAGGTGAGCCCGCGTGCCGCGCTGGATCGGCTGGTCCGGGAGCTCGGGCCCGCCGCCGAGTCGCTGCGCGGACTGTCCGAGGATCCGCTGCCTCCATCGCTCGAGGTCCGGGTGCCGGAGTCGATGCGTGCGCCCACCTCGCTCCGCGCGCTCGCCGCCGAGCTGCGCGGCACCCCGGCGGTCACCGGAGTCGACTACGGCGAGCAGGCGGTGGAGCGGCTCTCGGCCATCGCCCGCGCGGTGCGCTGGGCGGGGTGGGTGGCCTTCGTCATCCTGGTGGGCGCGACGCTGATCATCGTCTCCGCCACGCTACAGCTCGCGATCTACGCGCGGCGCGAGGAGGTCGAGATCCAGAAGCTGGTGGGGGCGACGGACCGCTTCGTCCAGGCGCCCTTCCTGCTCGAGGGAGCGCTGCAGGGAATCGCCGGAGCCGCGCTTGCCATCGCCGGCCTGCTCGCCTTTCGCCAGACGCTGTCCCCTCAGCTCGCCACTCTGCTCTCCTTCCTCCGGCTCCCCGGAGCGGGAGCCGATGCTCGCCCGTGGATGGACGCGCTCCAGCTGGCGCTGGCCGGGGCCGGGCTGGGTCTGGCCGGGAGCTACCTCGCCGTGCACCGGTTCCTGCGCGCATGAGGGGCACGGTCGCCCTCGCTGTCTCGCTCCTCGCCGCCGGCTCCGTCCGGGCGGGGGAGGCCGAGTCGGACCCGCTCGAGGCACAGCGCGCGCTGGTCCGGTCCCTGCGCAACCAGTCGGGGAACGCCGAGGCTGCGTTCGGGGTCTATGCCGGGCTGGCCCGGGTGTCGGCGGCCCGGGCGGCCGCGCTCGCATCGCAGATGCGCGTGCTCGGGAATCGGCTCGCCGCCGCCGAGGCCGAGGAGGCCCTCTCCCGGGCGGTGCTCGAATCGCGCGCGGACCGGCTCCGCCCCCGTCTCCTCTCCCTCTACCGGCTCACCCAGCGGAGCCCGCTGGAGGTCCTGCTGCCGGCCGAGGACGTGGCCACCTTCGCCTGGCGCGCGCGGGCCCTGTCCTCGCTGGTGCGAACCGACCTCGCCGCCCTGGAGGAGATGCGCTCGGTGGCGCTCTTCCAGCGCTCACGACTCGAGCAGCTCGACGCCTGGAAGCGTCGGATGGGAAGCCGGCTGATCGAGCTGCGCGCCGAGGCGGAGGAGGCGGCTGCTCAGCAGACCGAGCTCGGCGAGGCCCTGCAGCTGCTGCAGGCGAAGGCCCGGGCCGCCGGGTCGGTCCTGGCCGAGCTCTCGCGCTCGCGCGCGCAGCTGCAGGCGGTCGCCTCGGTGCTGGAGGAGCCAGAGCCGATCGGCTTCGGCGCGCTCCGTGGAAAGTTGCCCCTCCCCGCGGCCGGACACGTGGAGGTGGCCTTCGGGAAGCTCGTCCACCCGAAGTTCAACACCGTCACCGTCCAGAAGGGGCTCGACATCCGCGCTGCCGCCGGTGCGCCGGTCAAGGCGCTCGCCCCGGCGACCGTGGCCTGGACAGGGTGGCTCGGCGGGTACGGGAACCTCGTGGTCCTGGACCACGGTGGTGGGTACCACACGATCTACGCGCACCTGGCGGAGACGCTCCGGCCGGTCGGCGCGCGCGTCTTCCCCGGCGAGGTAGTGGCGACGGTCGGAGACACCGGCTCGCTCAAGGGCGCGTACCTGTACTTCGAGGTTCGCCGCCGGGGGCTAGCCGTGGACCCGATGCCCTGGGTGGGCGCGGCGATGGCCCGCGCGCCGTGAGACCCGGTGATTGACGCGGTGCGGCACGGGGATTAGCTTGTCCCCGTGGATCTCCTCGCGACGCTGCAGGGCTACGTCCGCAGGCGGCTCGTCGCCGCGGGCGTCGCATCCGACCTGCACCTCGTCGCCGGGCGGTCGGTGCACGCCTACCGCGTCGCAGGCACGGGCGTGGGCCCGCCGGTCCTCCTGGTGCACGGGCTCGGCGGCAGCGCCAACGGCTGGGTGCGCGTCCTCCGTGCGCTGGCCCGGGACTTCTCGGCCGTGTACGCGGTGGACCTGCCCGGCAACGGGTTCTCGCCGCTCCCGGCCTCCGGACCGCTGACGCTCGAGGAGCACCTCGACGTCCTCCACGCCTTCTGCCGGGTGGTGGTGCAGGCTCCGGCGTTCGTGGTGGGGAACTCGCTGGGAGGTGCCCTCTCGGTGATCCTCGCCGCGACCCACCCCGAGGACGTCGTCGCGCTCGGGCTCGTTGCTCCCGCGGGTGGGGAGATGACGCGTGAGTCCCTGGTGGAGCTGATGCGCATCCTCGACGTGCGCACGACCCGGGATGCGGTCCGGCTCACCCGACGCCTCTTCCACCACGCCCCGCTGGTCGCGATCCTGTTCGCCCCCGAGCTGAAGAAGATGCACGCCACGGCTGCGGTGCGCGCGCTCCGCGGCCACGCCCTGCAGCGGCATCACATCCCTCCGGAGATCCTGACCGGGCTGCGAGCTCCCACGCTCCTGCTCTGGGGAGCGAGCGAGAAGCTCCTTCCCCGCGAGCAGCTGGACTGGTACCGCGCGCACCTGCCGTCCGGCGCGCAGATCGAGGTGGTGAAGGGCTTCGGCCACGTTCCGCAGATGGAGCGGCCGCGCGAGCTGGTGCAGCGGCTGCGGGGCTTCGCCGCGGAGACGGGTCTGCTCGGCATGGGTGCGGCGCACGACGCGACCCGCTGAGGCTCGCCCGGGCGCCGGCGTCCCGGCTCAGCTCCCTTCAGGAAGCTTCTTGCCCGTCGTGAGGTAGTGGTTCAGCTCCCGCTCCCACTCCTGCATGAACCGGCGATACGACTCCGGGGTCTTGCTGCGGACCAGCGCCACCCCGGGCTCGCCGAGCGCGGTCCAGGTGTAGCGGACGGTGGCGACGGTGCGGTCCTTCCCGTCCGGGCGGAGCCGGATGTCGATCTCCGTGACGTCCGACCCCGGCGTCACGTGGACGTAGTGGACGTGCCCGACCGCCGGCTCCCAGGTGTCCAGGAGCCAGACGGTGTCGGGATGCCCGGTGTGATGACGGGTGACGAAGAGCGTCCCGGCGCCGCCGCCCTGCGGCTCCCACCGGAGGTCCGGGTCCCAGCCGGATGCCCACGCCCGTTCCCCGAGCGGCGTGAGCAGCGGGAGCACCCGGTCCGGCGCGGCCACGAGGTGCTGCTCGTAGACGTGGCTCACCCGCTCCGGTGCGGCCGGCGGCGTGGTGGCGAGTGCGGCGGTGACGAGGGGAACGACGGTCATGGCGATTTCCTCCTGGACTGCGGTGAAGGGTGGCTCTCGATGGTCTCGGAGAGCGCGTGCAGCACGGCCTGGAAGCCGCGCAGGTCGCGCTCCGTGAGCCGGGTCAGCGCCCGGTCCTCGAGGTCGGCGAGGTGCTGGTGGACCCGGGCCGCGGTCCGTGCGCCTCCGCGGGTCAGGCGCACGGTGAAGGAACGCCGATCCTCGGGCCGGACGTCTCGGCTGACCTCGCCGCGCGCCTCCAGGCGGTCCAGGTAGCTGGTCAGCGTGGATCGCTTGTGGGCGAACGCGCGGTGGAGATCGGCGACCGAGGAGGGGCCGGCCTCGGCGAGGTGGGCCAGGAGATGGGCCTCCCCCTGGGACAGGCCCAGAGGGGGATCGGCGGATTCCAGGAAGAGGCCGATCCGGTGGGTGGTGCGGTGCACGAAGGGAACGAGCTGCAGGCGGGCCTTCATGTCGA
The DNA here is from genome assembly GCA_046732375.1 of Myxococcota bacterium. Taxonomy (GTDB): domain Bacteria; phylum Myxococcota; class Myxococcia; order Myxococcales; family Myxococcaceae; genus RPRB01. The sequence continues at coordinate 6,509 of JBKPMY010000480.1, read as the reverse complement.
ATTCGGATACTACGAATTCGTAATGAATGTCCAGCTCTCCGTGGCGATTCGCCTCCACGGGGCCGGCCGGGCTACGCTTCGAGCCCGCACCCGTGAACGGTCTCTCCTCGCTCCTCCTCCTGACCACCCTGGTTGCTGCGCCCACCCCGGCGACTCAGCCGGAGGACGCCACCTACAAGCAGCTCGAGCTCTTCGCCCGGGTCCTGTCCTACGTGCAGAACAACTACGTGGAGAAGGTGGACGAGCGGCAGCTGGTCTACGGCGCCATCCGGGGGATGCTGGAGACGCTCGACCCCCACACGGTCTTCATGCCCCCCGAGATCTTCAAGGAGATGAAGATCGACACCTCGGGCGAGTTCGGCGGCCTGGGGCTGGACGTGGTGAAGCGGGGGGACGCCCTGGTGGTGGTCTCCCCGCTCGACGACACCCCCGCGGCGCGGGCCGGCATCCAGCCCGGCGACGAGATCCTCGCCATCGACGGCGAGAGCACCGTGGGGATGGACGTGGCCCGTGCCTCGGCGAGGATGCGCGGCCCGGCCGGACAGCGGGTGACCCTCACCTTGATGCGCGCGGGGTTCCAGCAGCCTCAGGAGATCGTCCTCCTCCGCGACCACGTGCGGATCGTCTCCGTCCAGGGCGCGCTGTACGGAGGAATCGGCTGGGTACGGCTGAAGAACTTCCAGGAGCGCACCGACGCGAGCCTCAAGCGCGAGCTGGACCGGCTCCGGACCGAGAACGGCGGCCGCGAGCTGTCCGGCGTGGTCCTCGACCTCCGGAACAACCCGGGAGGGCTGCTCGATCAGGCGGTGGCGGTCAGCGATCGCTTCCTCTCCGGAAGGCTCACCATCGTCACCACCCGCGGGCGCGCCGGACGGAGCCTCACCGAGGAGAAGAGCCGCGATCCGGGCACCGAGCCCGACTACCCGATGGTGGTCCTGGTGAACGCCGGAAGCGCCTCGGCCTCGGAGGTGGTGGCCGGCGCGCTCCAGGACCATGGGCGTGCCACGGTCCTCGGGACCCAGACCTTCGGCAAGGGCTCGGTGCAGACGGTGATCGAGCTCCAGGACGGCAGCGGGCTCAAGCTCACCATCGCCCGGTACTACACGCCGAAGGGTCGGAGCATCCAGGAGCGGGGGATCGAGCCGGACTTCCTCGTTCCGGCGGAGGGGACCGTGCGCGAGCTCCGGGAGAGAGACCTCCGGCGGCACTTCCGGAACCCCGACGCGGGCACCGCCGAGACCGCCCGCCGCCTACCGCCGCAGCCGGCCTGGGAGGCGACCCAGAAGGTCACCGACCCCCAGCTCCGCGCGGCGCTGGACTACCTCCACGCTCACCCCAGGACGCCCGCGCAGAAGGCCGCCGCCACTCGATGATGTAACGCCCCGGGCCCTCCCCGTACGTCGAGGCGGAGGGACCGAACTGCATGGGCATCACCAACACCGAATCGGGCACGCGCGTCGACGAGATCGCCGACGGCATCTATCGCATCAGCACTCCCACCAGCCTCATCCCCGGTGGCTTCACCTTCAACCAGTTCCTCGTCGAGGACGAGGCGCCGCTGCTCTTCCACACCGGGCTGCGGGGGATGTTCCCCCTCGTCCGCGAGGCGGTGGCCCACGTCCTCGGTGACGCCGGGCGTCTCCGGTACGTGTCGTTCTCCCACTGGGAGGCCGACGAGTCCGGAGCCCTCAATGACTGGCTCCAGGTGGCGCCGCGGGCCGAGCCGGTGTGCAGCGTGACCGCGGCCCTGGTTTCGGTGAACGACCAGGCCGCTCGTCCACCCCGCGCCCTGGCGGACGGCGAGGAGCTCTCGCTGGGACGGCGGGCCGTGCGGTGGATCGACACCCCGCATCTCCCCCACGGGTGGGAGAGCGGCCTGCTCTTCGAGTCTCGCAGCCGGACCCTCCTCTGCGGTGACCTGTTCACCGCGGGCGGGGCCGACGTGCCGCCACTCAGCTCCGCGGACGTCATCGGACCGGCGATGGCGATGCACGAGTCCACCCCGTACCTCGTCCGGGGCCCCCATGTGCGCCCGCTGCTGGAGAAGCTCGCCCGGCTCGAGCCCGGAGTCCTGGGACTGATGCACGGAAGCTCCTTCCACGGGGACGGCGGGCGGGCTCTCGTTGCCCTGGCCGATGCTCTCGGCGTCTGACACGGTCGTCCCCTCGCGGTGGTACCGTCTCGACTCGATGAAGGCCGAGGCGACCGACGCCGCGCTTCTCGCGGCAATCGCCGCTGGAGGTGCGGGCCGCCGCGAGGCCGAGCGCGCGCTGTGCCGCCGGTACGCGCCGCGGATCCGACTGTACGGGCTCCGTCATCTCCGGGACGAGGACCGGGGCCGCGACCTGGTGCAGACCGTGCTCCTCGGCGTTCTCGAGGCCGGGCGGGAAGGACGGGTGCGTGAGCCCGAGCAGCTGATCCGCTTCGTCCTCGGGACCTGCCGGAACGCGGTCCTGCGCCTGCGGGAGCTGGAGGAACGGGCGCAGCCGGCGACCGACGAGGTGCTGGTCGCTGCCGCCGGTGGTGAGGTGCCACGGGACCCGGTGAACGCGGCGGTGCTGCTCCGGTGCCTGGGATCGCTCGGCGACCGTGCGCGCCGGGTGCTCGAGCTGTCGTTTCACGAGGAGCTGGAGAGCGAGGAGGTCGCCACGCGGCTCGCGCTCACCCGTGGCAACGTGCGGGTCATCCGTCATCGCGCCCTGGCCGCGCTCCGCGCCTGCCTCGACGCTCCCGCCAGGGGCGCCGCATGAGCTGCGCCAGACCACTCGCCTGGGAGACCCTGGTCGACTGGTGGGCCGCCGACCTCGACCAGGCTGCGGCCTCCTCCGTGGAGGAGCATCTGCTGGGGTGCGACGTCTGCTCGGCCGTCGCGCGGCGGGTGGCGGCGACCGCGGAAGCGCTCCGCACCATGGTGCCGCCCGTCGTCCGGCCGGAGCGGCTGGCGGAGATGTTCCACCGTGGGGTCCGCATCCTGGAGAACCCCATCGCTCCCGGCCAGACCTGCGACTTTCACTTCCCGAAGAACGCCGACCTCGCGGTGCACGTGCTCGGAGGCCTGGCGCTCGAGCCGGGCGACACGGTCGAGGTCACGCTTCGCTCCCTCGCCAGCGGAACGGTGCTCGGGCACGTGGAAGACGCTCCGTTCGACGCGCAGCGCGGGGCGGTCTACATCGCCTGTCAGCGCGACTACGCGCAGCTCGACCACGACCTGGTGGCGGAGGTCCGGGTGGGGAAGAACCGGCCGGCCGCGAGGTACACCATCCTGCACCACTGGTGAGCGCCGAGACCCCGGACGGCCGATGCGGTCGCAAGTTCCCGGCATTACTGACACGACGTGTCAGGCGCCACCAAGGTGTTTGTAAGTGGTCGGAATCGTTTGACACCTCTGTGACAGGTTCTTAATCTGCCGCGCCCCCGGAACCGGACGCTCGGGCGTGGGGACGAGGGCCAGCGCCAGAGATGACCACCGTCGAGATCGTGTTCCTGGGCGTGTACTTCGCCGTCCTGTGCGTCCTTGCGGTCTACGGGTCGCACCGCTACCGGATGGCGTTCCTGTACTACCGGCACAAGTTCAAGATCCCGACCCCCAGCGGCACGCTGGCACAGCTGCCGCGGGTCACCATCCAGCTCCCGGTGTTCAACGAGATGTACGTGGTGGAGCGCCTCATCGAGGCGGTCTGCCGCATCGAGTACCCGCGCGAGCTCCTGGAAATCCAGGTTTTGGACGACTCGACGGACGAGACCTGCGCCATCGCCCGCGCCGCGGTGGAGCGCCACCGGCGGGCCGGCCAAGACATCACCTACATCCACCGGACCAACCGGCAGGGCTTCAAGGCGGGTGCCCTGGAGAACGGGCTGCGCACCGCGAAGGGCGAGTACGTCGCCGTGTTCGACGCGGACTTCGTGCCCGCGCCGGACTTCCTCCAGCGCACCGTGCCGTTCTTCGCCGATCCGAAGGTGGGCATGGTCCAGGTGCGCTGGGGCCACCTCAACCGCGAGTTCTCCATCCTCACCCAGGCCCAGAGCATCTTCCTCGACGGGCACTTCATCATCGAGCACACCGCGCGGAACCGCTCGGGCTGCTTCTTCAACTTCAACGGCACCGCCGGCATCTGGCGGCGGACGGTCATCGGCGACGCGGGCGGCTGGCAGCACGACACGCTCACCGAGGATCTGGACCTCAGCTACCGGGCGCAGCTGAAGGGCTGGCAGTTCATCTTCCTCCCCGAGGTGGTGTCCCCGGCCGAGGTGCCGGTGGACATGAACGCCTTCAAGAGCCAGCAGCACCGCTGGGCCAAGGGCTCCATCCAGACCGCGCGCAAGCTGCTCCCCACCATCCTCCGGTCGAACCAGCCGTTCGCGGTCAAGCGCGAGGCGTTCTTCCACCTCACCAACAACATCGCCTACCTGCTGATGGTGCTGCTGTCGGTGCTGATGCCGCTGTCGATGGTGGTGCGCTTCAACCACGGCCTGTACTCGACCCTGTTCCTGGACCTGCCGTTCTGCCTGGCGGCCACCGCCTCGGTCTGCTTCTTCTACGTGGCGACTCAGAAGGAGCTCGGGCTCACCGGCTGGCGGAGGGTGAAGTATTTGCCCTTCATCATGTCCCTGGGCATCGGGCTGGCGATCAACAACGCCAAGGCAGTCATCGAGGCGCTGCTCAACGAGCAGAGCGCGTTCGCCCGGACCCCGAAGACGGGCAGCGAGGGGAAGAGCATCCGTTCCAGGGTGAAGCGGAGCTATCTCGGCGCCCGGACCATGATGCCGCTCATCGAGCTGGCCTTCGGCTTCTACTTCTCCGGCGCGCTGTGGTTTGCGATCGACTCGGGAATCTGGACCTCGGTACCGTTCCTGGTGCTGTTCCAGGTCGGGTTCCTCTACGTGGGGACGATGAGCCTGTTCCAGGGCCGCTCGATCGACCGCCGGGCGCTGGCGACCGCCGTGGCGCCCACGCCGTCCGCGCAGCGCGTGGCGTAGAAACCAGGTCTTCAGCCTGCGTCGGGAGTGGCGCGCATCAGTAGGTACGTCCGCGTCTCCGGCGGTGACGCGTCCACCGGCGCGCACTGGGCGTCCACGCGCATCCGCTCCACCGTGCGCAGGAGGAGACCGCCGTCAGGGCAGCCGGTGAGCTCGACCGGGAGGCTGGCCTCGCAGCCGGGCCCCGATGGCCCCATTCGGGGGGCGCGGGTCTCGCCGGTGAGCCCACCCGGTGTCCGCCGGAGCACCACGCGCGCGCTGCTGGCCCGCTCCGGCGTGCCGGCGTCGCCCCAGTGGCGCTCGACGTCGAGCACCACCGTTCCGCCGTCGTCCGTGGCCCGGTAGGCCCCGCTCGGGTCCGAGGCGAGCACCCAGCGGCCGGCGAAGTCGTCCTGGCAGCCCTCCGGCAGCGCCCGGGCGGCGGGAGTGGGCTGTGGAGGAGGGGCAGGGGAGGCACAGGCGAAGAGCAGCGCGAACACGCCCCACCAGGCCGCAGGTCGCCCCGCGCAGGCCGGGACGCTTCGCCGGCCAGGGCCAGCTGGACGAGGACGCATCACGGGCTGGCGGTGGCGTGGGCCCCGGCACCGGGGGAGCTCGCGCCGACGGCGCTCGGCGCAGGCTCGAACAGGGCCTCGACGAACTCGTGCGCGTCGAAGGGACGAAGGTCGGCGATCTTCTCTCCCACGCCCACCCAGGTGACCGGGATCTTCAGCTCGTCGCTGATGCCGATGACCACTCCGCCCTTGGCGGTGCCGTCGAGCTTGGCGAGCGCGATGCCGGTCACCCCCACGGCCTCCTGGAACTGCTTTGCCTGGGCGATGGCGTTCTGCCCCACCGTGGCATCCAGGACGAGGAGCACCTCGTGGGGCGCACCGGGCAGCGCCTTGCCCAGGACCCGCTTCACCTTCTTCAGCTCCTCCATCAGCGGCGTCTTGGTGTGGAGGCGGCCCGCGGTGTCGACCAGCACCGCGTCCGCGTTCTCGGTCACGGCCCGCTTCACGGCATCGAACACCACCGCCCCCGGATCCGACCCGTCCGGCCCCCGGACCAGCGTGGCGTTCGCGCGCTCGGCCCAGACGTCGAGCTGCTCGCTGGCCGCGGCCCGGAAGGTGTCCCCCGCCGCGATGACCACCTTCTTTCCTTCCCGGGTGAGCTTGGCGGCGAGCTTGCCGATGGTGGTGGTCTTCCCCGCGCCGTTCACCCCCACCACCATCGTGACGTGCGGAGGACCACCCCCCTGGAGCGAGGGGGGACGGGGCAACGTGACCATCCGCTCGACCTCGGAGCGGATGAGCCCCTTCACCCGGCCCACGTCGCCCAGCTCGCGCTTCTTCAGGCGTTCGCGCGCGGTGTCCACCAGCTCGGACGCGGTGCGGACGCCGATGTCCGCGGTGAAGAGGATCTCCTCCAGCTGGGCGAGGACCGTGTCGTCGACCGCCGCCCCCCGGGAGAAGAGCCCGTTGAGCCGGGCCATGAAGCCTTCTCCCCGCGTGCGCTCCAGCCCGGCGGCGAGCGTCCGACCGGCCTCGGCC
>JBKPMY010000479.1:0-3852 GCA_046732375.1 Myxococcota bacterium | reverse complement strand
TCACTGCCGGGGCCACCGTGCGGGGCCAGCCGTTGGAGACCGTGGGTGACCGCCCGGCGATCTACGGGGCGCTGAAGGAACGCGGGACGGCCGAGGCGGTGCGCCTCTGGCTCGATGATCCGGCCTTCGTCACCGCCCGCGAGCTCCCAGCCGTCCAGGAACGGATGCGGCGGATGCTCACCGAGAACGTGAAGGGATGGGGGAGCCCGCGGACGGACCTGGTGCGCTGGCCCTCCCGTGTCCCCTCCGACCACCTGGGTGAGATCGCCGCGCCCACGCTGGTGCTCCGTGGAGGCCAGGAGAACTCCAACATCGTGGCTGCGGCCGACCTGCTCGCCGAGCGGATTCCGAAGGCCACGCTGCGCATCATCCCGTCGGCGGGGCATCACCTGAACATGGAGGCTCCGGAGCAGTTCGACGCGGCGGTGCTGAGGTTCCTGCGGGTCTCGGGAATCGACGGAGGACCAGCGAGGCCAGGCGAAGGCGCCTGCGCCTGACACGGTCATCGGCTCTCGCGAGAGAAGGCCGAGGTCCGGCGAGGACGATCGGGAGTGGAGGTGCCGCGCGGAGGCGGGGCGTCAGTCGGCGCCGCGCTCGGCGGAGATCTCCGCCGCACGGGACCGCTGCTCGTCATCCACCGCCTCGTCCGAGGGGTCCTCAGGCTGACCGGCATCCTCGGCCAGTCGATCCTCCGCGTCGTCGGGGGGCGGCAGCGGCAGACCATCGGCTCCCGCCGCCAGACCCTCGTCACCGATGTCTGCTGCGCTCCCGGGTTCCTCCGGGGTGGATGGCTCCCGAGTCACGGTCCGCCCCGCTCCTGCGCGCGGTTCGACGGAAGGTCCGCCTGCTCGGGTGTGTCCTCCGGAAGCTCCCCCTCGCCGCTCTCCGCGGATCGGCGCATCCCCTCGTCGTCGGGGGGCGGGGTGCCGCGCTGGTCGGGCGGGCGTGTGGACTGAACGGCGTCCTCCGGTGTGCTCCCGGGCTTGCGGACGGTCTCCTCATCGTCGGGGATCTTCGGGTCGGCCACGGATTCCTCCTCGCGTGCCGAAGCTGCGTCGCCGGGGCGCGCTCCGGTAGCCCCGAGGGGCGCCGGTCGCCCGGGGGAGGAGCCGCCGGTCGAGACCTCCTGCCTCGGCTCAGGCCGCCACGTCGCCCGGCGCTGCCGGGGAGGCCAGCGCGGGAAGCCGGATGCGGAAGGTGCTGCCCAGGCCGGGCTCGGAAGTCACCTCCAGGGTGCCGCCCGCGCGCTGGACGATGCTCCACACCAGGGTGAGCCCCAGCCCGATGCCCTGGGCCCCGCCCCGGGTGGTGAAGAAGGGCTCGAAGATGCGCGACAGGTGTGCCGCGGGGATGCCCGGGCCGTCGTCCTGGACCTCGATGACCACCGCTCCCTGCTCGTCCCGGGTGCCCAGCCGGAGCGACCCGGACGGCGCGGCCAGGCGGGCGTTCCGCACCAGCTGGACCAGCGCCTGCTCCAGCTGCCCGGGGGTGACCCGGACCTTCGCCGCGCTCTCGGCCCGGAAGACGACCGCAGCGGCCGCCTCGCCGAGCTCGGACTGCACCGCCCGGCGCAGGCACGCGTTCGGATCCACCGCCTCGGGTCTGGCGACGTCCTGCTTCGCGAGATCCCGCAGCCCCTTGACGATGGCCGCGATGCGCTGTGCGCCGCCCTCCACGTCCTGAAGGAGCTCGCGCAGGCTCGCCGCGACGTCGCGGACCTGCACCTCCGTGAGGGCTCGCACCGCAGCCGCCGCATCGCCCTGCCCACAGAGGCGCGCGGCGCGCTCGATGGACTGTGCCCCGGACTCGAGCTCCGCCGCCGCGCTCCGCAGGGTGGAGAGATTCTCGAGGATGGCGCCCAGCGGAGCCTGGATCTCGTGGGACGCGCCCTGGGCCAGCTGCCCCAGCGAGGCGAGCCGCTCCTTTTCCCGGAGCCGGGCCTCGAGCGCCCGCTCCGCCGTCACGTCGCGGTAGTGGACCACGACAGTGTCTCCCTCGCCGGCATCGGTCCGGAAGCCGCTGAACCGCACCGCGCGGCCGCGGGGGAGGGTGATCTCGGCGGTCAGCTCCGCGCTCCCGGATGCCAGGGGACAGCCCACGCACGGGGCCACCCGTCCGGCGAGAAGCTGGTGGCAGGTCTTCCCCGGGACCTGGGTGATCGGCACGCCCGCCACCTCGGCATAGGCCAGGTTGGCCCGCCGGATGACGAAGCCGTCCTGGAGCGCGATCGGCTCGCGGATGGCGTCGAAGGTGCGCTCCCACTCGCGCTTGGCGTGGACGACGGCCCGGGTCCGGAGCTCGATCTTCGCCTCGAGCGCCGCATTGGCGGCCAGGATGTCGCTCTGCGCCTCGTGCAGCCGGGCGGTGTTCAGGATACCGGCCAGCGCAGTCGCCACCTGCGAGCCCCACCCGGCAAATCGCTGCCGCTCGGCCTCCGTGAAGGCAGGTCTCCCGGGGCGACGGACCGCCTCCAGCACGCCCACCAGCTCCCCCGCGCGGACCAGGGGGATGGCGAGCATCGCTCCCGGATCGGCGCCGTCGCGCCGGCGAGCTGCCTCCCGCCAGGCCTCGGGCAGCTCGCCCTCGCCCCGGCTGACCGGGGCGGCGTCTGCGGCGCAGGTTCCGGCGAGCAGCTCGCCGATGGGCATCGAGGCCGGCGGCGTGGGCAGGGCGGGGTCGGCCGCGCCGAGCACGAGGGTGATGTCATCGCCGATGCGCCAGCAGAGGACCCGGTCCGCCTGCACCAGCCCGCGGACCCGGCGGACCGCTTCCCAGGCAATCTCCTCCGGCGTACGGAGAAGGTGCAGCGCCTGCACCTCGGCGGAGAACCGCTCGGCCTCGGCCAGGCGCTGCTCGATGGTGGGTGCGACCTGGGGCTGGGCGAGCTCGTCGCCCCGGCCCGAGCGCACCTCGCCCAGGACGCGCGGAATCTCCTCCGCCCGCTGGACGGCGAGGACGCCGGAGGGGAGCGCCCGGGGCACCGGTCCCTCGGGCACGTGGAGCACGGCGGTCGCCCCGGCGGTGACCACCCGGGAGAGCAGGAGCCGCCAGAAGGGCACCGGCTGGACCACCACCGCCTCGGCGACGGCCGAGGCGAGGAGCCCCAGCACGTCGTCCGGCGCGCACGGTCTCGGGTCGAGGCCACCCTTGCGGAGCGCGTCGAGCAGCGCGGGCGAGGGCGTGTCGGGGCCGACGACGAGGACGGGAAGAGTCGCCTCCATCGGAGTGACCGGAGCGTCTCAGCTCGCGGCGAGGGCGACCGCGGACTGCTCCTCGGTGTCGTCGAGGAGGACCGACCCGTTCGCGTCGCGCCGGATCTTCAGCTCGGGGTAAGCGCTGGCAATCGCCTGGCGAATCTCGCCCTTCACCCGGTCGAGCATTCCCGAGTTCTCCCGTTCCCGCTGGCGCCGGTCGACGGCGGCGCGCACGACACCCCGGAGCTCCACGCCATCCCAGGGCTTCACGAGAAACCGGTAAACGTCGCCGTGCTCCATGGCGTCCACCGCCGTGCCCAGCCCGGCGGGCGAGGTGAGCAGGATGCGCATGGTGTCCGGCTGGATGCGGCGGACCTCGTGGAGGAGAGCGAGGCCGGTACCGTCGGGAAGCGCCGTGTCGGCGACGACGACCTCGATGGGCTCGCGGGCGACGATGGCCAGGGCGTCCTTGAGGCAGGAGACCTCGAAGAGGCGGTGGGCCTCGTGGTCCAGGCTGTTGTGGAACGCGTCGGCACTGCGCGCGTCCCCGGCGACGATCAGCACCTTCCGGCTGGAGATGGCCATGGGCATGGTCTCCTGTGTCCCGCGGGGTGCAATGTTCAAGGGCCGGGCCAGGCGACGGGCCGAGCAATGCCGC
>JBKPMY010000478.1:0-11493 GCA_046732375.1 Myxococcota bacterium | reverse complement strand
CTGCGGGGTGGCCGGGTCAGCCGGGGCGGGTGGACGCGGTGCCGGGGTGGGACGCGCGGTCGGTGGTACGGCCGGAGGTGCGGTCGGTGCCGGAGTCGGACGCGCCGTCGGCGGCGCGGCCTGAGCCCCCGGCGGACCGGGCGGCGGCGCCCGGAGCGTCACCTCGGGGAAGGACACCGCGTCCAGCTCGCGGAGGAGCAGTGCCACGCGCAGGATGGTGTCCATCTCGCCTGCGTTGCTCTGCGCGAGATGGGCCAGCGAGCGGGTCCCGTCGAAGTAGCCCGCCGCGCGGGTCTCCTGGGCGGTGAGACGGAGGTCGGGGAGCGCGTCGCCCGCACCCCGGCGGACCACCGGGCGCTCGCGGACGTCCATCAGTCGGGCCTTCAGAACGGGCAGGGGGACGCGCCGGATGACCTCGGCCAGCAGGCCCCAGCGGTTTCCGAGCGGCACGACCTTGCTCGACGGGAGCTCGAGCGCCTCGAAGCGGAAGCTCCCCCGTGGCGAGAGATAGGCCCGGAGGAGGATGTCCGCCGCGCGCTGTGCGAGCGCGGGAAAGACGAGCCCCGGGTTGACCGCCCCCAGGGTGAAGAGCGCGGCGAGCACGTCGTTGCCGTACTTGATGGACTCCTTCTCCGCGCGGGCCACCTGCTCGTTCGTCGCCAGCCGCTGTGCCACGAGGAAGGGACCGATCGCGTCGGAGGAGTGGGTGGACTCCGCGGACTCGGGATTGCCACGGCGCAGGTACAGGGTGGTGGTGCGGTCCTCGAGATCGAAGAAGAACAGCCCGGTGGCGCCGGCGCGCGCGCCCTGGACGTAGATCTTCAGCGCATTGGTCTCCGCCAGGTCGGCGCGGAGGAGGTCGAAGGTCGAGGTGAGCGGTGCCGGCGCCCTCGCCGGTGGCCTGGGTTCACCCGGTGGCGCGAGCTCGAAGGGGACGGCCTCCGCCCAGAGGTCCTCCGGCTGCAACGGAGCGCGCGGAGCCATTCCCCCGGGTGGCTGGACGGTGAGCACCGGCGGCGCGGGTGCTCGCGGCTGAGTGGGCGCCGGGCCAGGGCCGCGGAGCGGAGCCGCCGGGGGAGCCACCGGTTCCGGGGGTGCGGCGGTGAGGACGGGGGTCGCGGGGGCCGGCGCGGGGGCGAGCGGCTCGACCTGCGCCGCGGTCAGGACGGGAGGCTCGCCGGTGGAGGCTCGCGGCGGGGCGGGCGGCTCGGCAGGGGGGGCGGTGAGGACCGGTGGAGCCGAAGCGAGCACGGGAGGAGCGACGTCGTAGGGGAGCGCCTCACCAGGCTTGGGCGTGAGCGAGACAGCGTCGGAAGACCCCTGGAGCCCCGGCGCCAGCGGCTCCGGACCCTCGGCGGGCGGAGCGGCGACGCCGGGGGGGCCCGAGGCATCGGGGGCGCCGAAGAGCGCGGCCTCCAAGGTCCCCGGATCGGCCCCGGTGGCGGGCGTCAGCTCGGTGTCGAGCTGCACCTCCTTTCGTCCGTCGTCCCCCCAGAGGTGCCGGGGGAAGAAGTCGCGGAGCTCCGGGAAGCGGAACGGCAGCGCGTAGTGCTCTCCGTCGGTCGAGACCTGGAGCATGCCCTGCAGCACGCCGCTCTCGATCAGCAGCTCGACGGTCGAAGGCTCGATCGGCCCGTACACCTTCCCTTCCCGGTTCCGGACGAAGATCTGCGTGCCTGCCATCCTAGGAGACTAGATACCGCAGCCAGGGCCGGGGTCGAAGCGGGGGGGTCCTGCGGGCCGCGCGTGTGCGACAGCCCTCCGCCCCCGCTTCCGGCCGTGGGCGCACCGGAGCTGCATCGGGTCCGGTAGCGGTCGAGTCTGACCTCGAAGTCTCGCCGCCTCGTCGAGCAGCGAGGGATCGTACGGCGATCTGGATGGCTCGGGTGATGACCGGGGCCGCCTCGCTGGCCTTGCCCTGCTGGAGCTGGAGCCAGGCGAGGTTGTTTTAGTCCGTCGCCTTCCCAGCGTCGCGCCGAGCTAGAACGTCTCGCCCATGGACTGGTTCCGGAGCATCGTCGCCGTGGCGCTGGGGTTCGCAGTGTTCGTGATCGGGTCGTTCATGCCCCGGAGCGCCGTCACGGACCACCCTTCCGTCCCCCCGACGCTGGGGCTGGCCGCCGGGGCGATCGCGTATGGGGCGGTGTTTGGCGCGCTGGGAGGCCTGACCGCGGCCAGCGTCGCGGGTCGCCGGCCACTCGCGCACGCGGTGGTGGTCGCCGGACTCATCGCGCTGGCCGCGCTGATTCACCCCTGGCTCGAGCCCGGGGTGAACCCACGCTGGCTGGATCTCTCGGCGCTGCTGATCATGGCGCCGGCGGCGGTCCTTGCCGGGTGGGCGCGCTCGCGACTGCCGCCTCGGTAAGGCGGGGTCTCGTGGTCAGACCAGCCCGGCCAGGCCGACGAGCGCCATCGCGAGATAGAACAGCGACTCGCCGGCGATGAGCCCACCACCGACCAGCGAGGTGGTGGACATGTCGGCCGGGAGCTCGTCGGTCGCCGCGCGGTCCGCGGGCCCGGAGCGCCGCCCGAGGGTGTTCCACACCGAGGAGAGGATGCCTCCGGCCGCCCACCAGAGCGCGGTCGGCAGCTCGACGAAGGTCCCGAATGCGTACGCGTAGGGGCTGGGAAGCAGCACCGACTCCGTCACCCACCCGACCGCCGGCCCGGCGGTCGGTCGCGCGACGAATGCCCGATAGCGCGCGTTCCCGCGCACGAGCTTCCGCAGCACCTCGATGATCAGGCCCAGCGCGAAGCCGATCTCCAGCGCCACCAGCTGGTGCACCGGCAGGTGACCCAGTCCGCGGATCGCTCCAACGAACTTGTAGGTCATCGCCGACTGCCACTGGCCGACCTTCGCCTCCGGGTGATCGAAGCTGTTCACCGCCAGCACCGGGTAGGCGGTCATGAAGACGTGGGCCAGCACCACGCAGAGCACCGCGCCCATGCCGATCCCCAGGATCTGGTACCAGAACTGGACGCGGCGATCGGTCCCGAGACGCCAGCCGGTCGATCGGTCCTGCTGCATGTCCACCCCGACCGAGCTGCAGATGAGCAGCACCGTGGCCCCGGTGATCGCCACCACCGGGTTCCGGAGCCCCATCGCCGACATCAGGAGGACCGAGACGACGAACGCGCTGGAGATGGGGTTCTGGTCGCTGACCCCGGTGGAGATGCCGTTGATGAAGACGAAGAGGATGCTCAGCCCGAGCCCGAACAGGATGTAGCTGGCGGGCTGGTGCATGAGGCCGGTGGCGACCAGGACCACCGCCGCCGCCCAGAACAGCACCCAGGCAACGAGCATCCGCGTCGGAAAGCCGCGGCGATCGGAGGGCTCCTCCCGGTCTGCTCCCTCCGGGCTGCGTACGCGGACCACCGCCTGCCGGGCGATGACCGCGAGGTCGACCACGGCCGCGCCGAGGATCGAGGCCAGGCCCACGAGGAATCCCAGCCGGCGGAAGGGCTCGTTCTCGCCCAGCCAGCCGTTGCTCCGGAGCCACGGGCTGATCAGCCAGCCGATGAGCGCGAAGATGGAGGCGGGAACGGCGATGCGCGAGCCCACGATGAGGCCAGCCCCCACGTTCGACATCGACAGGCCGCTCGCACCGATCCACGCCACGCGATCGATCAGCCAGCCGCCGATCGCTCCCAGCCCGGCGCCGGTTCCGAGGCTGCGCACCGAGCGCTTCAGCAGCGTCTTGTCGGTCAGCGCTCGGATGATGTTGGCGACGGCGTAGCCCGAGGGGTAGTCGAGCCGCATCCGGTCCACCAGCACGGGGGTGTAGAGCATCCCCAGACCCACGCCGAACATCCCCACGCAGGTGATGAAGAGGATCAGCTGCCACGTGGGGGGCAGCTCCATGCCGAGCCACACCGCGGCCTGGATGAGCACCGCCATCGCGCCGAGGGAGGCGACCGAGGCGGCCATGGTCTGCATGTAGTTCGCGCCGTGGCGGCCCTGGGCTCCATAGGGGTAGGTGACGACGCTCCCGAGGATGCCGGCCAGGATCTGCCCCGGGACGAAGATCCCCAGTGTGAAGTTCATGTACGCGGCAGCGATGCCCCCGAGCGGTCCCAGCACGAGGAGCGCGACGGCCGCCAGCATCAGGTGGAAGGCGAGCGTGCCGGGTCGTGGCATCCAGGCGAATCGAACGTGCGTGTCGTCTCCGCGCGTGAGCGGGGCGTCCATCGACCTCTCCGGCTCCCCCCGGTTGGGCGGCACCTTCGCACAGTGCCGAGCCGTTCCGAGCACTTCCGCAGCCGTTTGACAGCGAGCCACGCACTCTGGCATCAACGCGCGCCGCAGCTCTCTGGCCCCGGTGCTGCCTGTGCTCGAAAGGAGGCCACGACATGATGCGCCTCCCGAGCATTCAGGCGACGAGGCACTGAACAACAAGACGAGGTGAGCCGGCGTCGTCCGTCCCTCGCGACGGAGACGTCCCGCGGCGAGTGGAACGGCGATCCCGTGCGCGCAGATCCGCGCACGGAGGCCGGGATCCGCACTCTCGCCGTGCTCCTTCCACCTGACGTCCGCCACCGGGCCGCGTCCGTCGTGCCCGTGCGTGGGGCGTCCGCTCGCGCCCTGACTCCTCGCGGAGGAAGGCGCCTCGAGGTCCGACATGCTGACTGCAACGAAGCTGGAGGCCCTCCTGGCGAAGCTCAGAAGGGCGCTGGACGAGAGAGGAGATGCGGAGGCCGCGGAGAAGCTCTTCCGCGAGGTGGTGGCCGATGCCCAGCGGCTCGGATGTGTCTCCGCCTACGTGCACTACGTGCTGGCCGGTGCGCTGGACCGGATGGGAAAGCTGGAGATGGCATTCGACGAGCTCGAGAAGGCGCTGAAGGCGGATCCGCTCGCGCTCCCCGTGCGTCACTCGTTCGAGGACGTCGCGGCCCGGCTCCGTGCCGCCCTGGCCGATCCGGCCCGGGCTCCGGAGGACGCGGACATCCCGCGTCTCTACCGGCTGCTCCTGGAGGCGGGAAAGGCCGACCTCGAGTCGCACCTGGCGATGGTGCGGTTCGCGGTGGCCACCGGTCAGCTCGAGCGGGGGCGGGTGCTGGCCGAGGCACTGACCACGCTGTTCCCGGCGGCCCGGGAGGCCTGGGAGGCGCTGGCCCGGGTCGCGCGGGCGCAGGGAGACCTCGCGCGGGCCACGGCTGCCGAGGCCGAGGCCGGTCTGGTCGGGATGCAGCCGCCCCTCTTCGGCGTGGAGGGGAAGGGCATGGCGTGAGCGGGTCGGTGAACACGAGAGGGTGGCGGGGCTTCGCGGCCCCGCCGCCCGGCGGACGTGGACGACGATGAGTGCGACGAAAGACGACGTACTGCTCAAGCTGCAGACCGCTGAGAACCTGAGCTCCGAGGACCCGGAGAAGGCGGAGCTGTTCCTGCGCTCGGCGCTGAGATGCGCCGAGGCCCTCGGTCACAGCTCGCCCACGCTCCACCTCCAGCTCGCGGAGCTCCTCTACCGTCTCCGGAGGAGGCGCCAGGCGCTCGAGCAGGTGATGGAGGTGCTGGAGCTCGATCCCTTCAACCTCGCCGCGCTGAGGTTGCGACGGGTTCTGGGAAGCGCACCGGGGTGAACGGCCCGGGAGTGAGTGCGAACGGTGAGCAAGTTGGACCAGATCCTGCTGAAGATGCAGACCGCGCAAAGCCTCCGCTGGGAGGACGCGCAGCTGGCGGAGGTGTTTGCGCGCTCGGCGCTCGAGGAGGCGCAGGCGCTGGGGTGCGCCTCGGCGTCGCTGCACTACCAGCTCGCCGACCTGCTCGACGATCTCGGAAAGCACGCTCAGGCCTTCCGGGAAGTGAAGGTGGCACTGCACCTGGACCCGTTCCACACTGGAGCCACGAGGCTGGCGCGGAACCTCGCCCGGCGGCTCCGCGGGGCGCTGCGGAGCGGGCTGCGGGCGGTCGACGACCCGGCGATCCCCCGCCTGTACGCGCTGCTCGCGCAGGGCGGCGAGACGACGCTCTCCTGTCACGTCACGATGATCCGGTTCTCGGTGGCGACTGGGCAGATCGCCCGCGCGTTCACGCTGGCGGAAGCAGTGGTGGCGCTCTACCCCGCCGAGGCGCAGGCGTGGTCCATGCTCGCCGAGGTCGCAAGGGCTGCGGGCGTCGATGCGCGTGCCGCCGAGGCGGAGCTCCAGCTCTGCGCTCTCGGGCTCGCTTCCGGGTTCCGGCCTCCGACCGGGGTGAAGGCCTGACCAGGTCGTTCTTAGAGGACCACCTGCTCCCGGTGCTCGCCGAACACGTCCCGGAGCGCGTCGGAGATCTCTCCCAGCGTCGCGAGTGACTTCACCGCGTCGAGGATGTGCGGCACGAGATTCTGCTTATGGTCCTTTGCCGCGGCCCGGAGTGCATCCAGCCGCCGCTGCACCGAGGCATCGTCCCGCTCCTTCCGCAGCGCCGCCAGCCGTGCTGCCTGCGTGCGCTCGACTCTCTCGTTGACGCGCAGCAGGCCTTCCGGAGGTGGCTCCTCCTCCTTGAACTCGTTGAGGCCCACCACCACCGCCTCCCGCGTCTCCAGCGCCCGCTGCGCGCGGTAGGCCGCGTCCTGGATCTCCTGCTGCGGATAGCCCTGGGCGATCGCCTCCACCATGCCCCCGAGCGCGTCGACCTTGGTCAGGTAGGCGTCGGCCCGGGCCTCCAGCTCGTCGGTCATCCGTTCCAGCGTGTAGCCACCGCCCAGCGGATCGGCGACGTCCGCCACGCCGGTCTCGTGGGCGATGATCTGCTGGGTCCGGAGCGCCAGCTTCGCTGCGGCCTCGGACGGCAAGGCCAGCGCCTCGTCCTTGCTGTTGGTGTGCAGCGACTGCGCTCCGCCGAGCACCGCCGCCATCGCCTGCAGCGCCACCCGCACCACGTTGTTCTCCGGCTGCTGGGCGGTGAGCGTGGAGCCGGCGGTCTGCGCGTGGAAGCGCAGCATCTGGCTCCTGGGGTCCTTCGCTCCGAAGCGCTCCTTCATCAGCCGGGCCCACAGCCTGCGGGCCGCACGGAACTTCGCGATCTCCTCGAGGAAGTTGTTGTGGACGTTGAAGAAGAACGACAGCCGACCGGCGAACGCGTCCACCTCCAGGCCGGCGCGGAGGGCCGCGTCCACGTAGGCGATGCCGTTGCCGAGGGTGAAGGCGATCTCCTGCGCCGCGGTCGAGCCCGCCTCGCGGATGTGGTACCCGCTGATGCTGATCGGATTCCAGCGCGGAACCCGCTTCGCGCAGAAGGCGAAGACGTCGGTCACCAGGCGCAGCGACTCGCGCGGCGGGTACACGTAAGTCCCGCGAGCGATGTACTCCTTGAGGATGTCGTTCTGGACCGTTCCCGAGAGCTTCTCCAGCGGAACGCCCTGCTGCTCGCCTACCGCCGCGTAGAGCGAGAGGAGGATGGCCGCGGTCGAGTTGATGGTCATCGAGGTGGAGACCTCGCCCAGTGGAATTCCCTTGAGCAGCACCTCCATGTCCCGGAGCGAGCTGATCGACACGCCGACCTTGCCCACCTCGCCCCGCGCCCGGGGGTGGTCCGCGTCACGGCCCATCTGCGTCGGCAGATCGAACGCGACCGAGAGCCCGGTCTGGCCGGACTTGAGAAGGTAGTGATAGCGGGCGTTCGCGTCCTCGGCGCTCCCGAAACCGGCGTATTGCCGCATCGTCCAGTGGCGGCCCCGGTACATCGTGGGCTGGATGCCGCGGGTGAAGGGGTACTCGCCCGGGAAGCCGAGCTTCTTCGGATAGTCGGCATCGGGGGCGGGGGGCGCGTCGACCGGCCCGAGCTCGATGTCGCTCGTGGTCCGGAACACATCCTTCCGCTCGGGGGACTTCGTCCGGGCCTTGGCCCAGACCTGATCCAGCCAGCGTCGGCGCTCGTCGGACATGGCCTACTCCACCGTGAGCAGCTTGGCGTTGGCCTCCACCGCGCTGCCCTCCTTCGCGAACACCTCGGTCACGGTGCCCGCCTTGGGACTCTTCAGCTCGTTCTCCATCTTCATCGCCTCGACCACCACCAGCCCCTGACCTTCCGCCACCTGGGCGCCGGGAGCCACCAGCACTCGCACCACCTTGCCCGGCATGGGCGCGGTGACGAGCACCTTCCCGCTCACGCTGAACCCTGCGGCGCCGGCGCGCAAGCTCACCGCCCGCTCGTCCGCCACGTCCACGGTGAGCAGCTCGAAGCCGATCAGGACCTGCACCTCGTCCCCCGACTCGTCCAGCTCGACGTCGTACGAGCGCCCGTCCACCAGGAGCGAGACCGCGCCGTGCTTCAGCACCCGGGCATCGACGGTATGGGTCCTCCCTCGCACCGTCAGCGCGTACTTGCCATCACCCTGGTCCTCGATGTCCACCGGGACCGAATCGCGGGCGCCGCGGACGCGAGTGACGTAGCGCTTGGACCCGTTCACCGCCGACTCCCGCGGGCGCGGAGCCGCCACGGCGAGAGTCCGGTGCTTCGCCCCGAGACGGGCGTTAGGCTCCGCGCCCTCCGCGCGTCCCGCTGGTAGGCGTCGACGACGGCGGCGACGAGCGCCACCTCGCCCAGGGCGTGGTCGTGATGCCCGAGCAGCGCCGAGTGTGCCCGGGGAAGGAAACCGGTGTCGTAGTTGCCGCCGACGAAGTCCGGGTGGACGAGGATGGCGTGCAGGTAGCGGATGTTGGTGGTGATGCCCTTCACCACGTACTCGGAGAGCGCCCGCCGCATCCGGGCGATGGCCTCGGGGCGCGACGGCGCCCACACCGAGAGCTTGGAGATCATCGGGTCGTAGACGGTCGGCACGGTGTAGCCGGGATACACGCCCGAATCGTCGCGTACGTTCGGCCCGGACGGCACTCTCAGGTAGGTGATGCGGCCCGGGCTGGGCATGAAGTTCTGGGCCGGGTCCTCGGCGTACACCCGTACCTCGATGCTGTGCCCTCGCGGCGGCTCGGTCCGGAAGCCCAGCGGCTCGCCCCGCGCAACGCGGATCTGGGAGGCGACCAGATCCAGCCCGGTGACCCACTCGGTGACGGGGTGCTCCACCTGGAGCCGCGTGTTCATCTCCAGGAAGTAGAAGTTCCGGTGCTTGTCGACCAGGAACTCCACCGTGCCCGCCCCGACGTAGCCCACCGCCTTCGCCGCGCGGACCGCCACTTCCCCCATGGCCCCGCGCATCTCGGGCGTGAGGATGGGAGAGGGCGTCTCCTCGACGACCTTCTGATGGCGCCGCTGCGCCGAGCACTCACGCTCGTTCAGATGAACGGTGTTCCCGGCCTGGTCCGCGAACACCTGGATCTCCACGTGGTGGGGCTCCTCCAGGTACTTCTCCAGGTAGACCGCGTCGTTGCCGAAGGCGTTGAGCGCCTCGCTCTGGGCGGCGCGCCAGGCGGAGTCGAAGTCCGCCATCCGCTCCACGCGCCGCATCCCCTTCCCGCCGCCTCCGCCTGCCGCCTTGAGCATCACCGGAAAGCCGACCTTCTCCGCATAGGCGCGCGCCTCGACGACCGAGGGGAACGGAGCGGTGCTCCCCGGGACGACCGGCACGCCCGCCTTCTCCATGTTGGCGCGGGCGCGAGTCTTCTCTCCCATGGCGTCCATCGCCGAGGCGGGCGGACCGATGAAGATGATGCCCGTCGCCTCGCACGCCCGGACGAACGCGGCGTTCTCGCTCAGGAAGCCGTAGCCAGGGTGGATCGCGTCTGCGCCCGAGGCCTTCGCCGCATCCAGGATGCGCTCGAACGAGAGGTAGGACTCACGCGAGGGAGGTGGCCCGACCCGGAAGGCCTCGTCCGCCATCCGCACGTGGAGAGCGGCGCGGTCCGCGTCCGAGTAGACGGCGACGGTGGAGATCCCGAGCTCGCGGCAGGACCGGATGACGCGGACGGCAATCTCTCCGCGGTTGGCGATCAGGATCTTCCGGATGGGTCTCGTTCCCTGGGCCACGCTCGCTCGCTTAGCACGGGCGAGCGAGCGTGCGCGCTGCCCGGACGGGGTCCCTGCCCCGGGAACCCGCCCCTACCTTTCCGGGGAGCTCCATGAACGAGGGAAGCAGGCGACGGTCATGAACAGAACTGCATGGCGATGGGTGGGAACGGGCGTCCTGGCGGGAGCAGCGACGCTCTGGCCGGTGACGGCACTGGCGCAGTCGTCCGGCGGATCGGGCAGCACCGGGGCCGGAGCCTCGGCGGGGAGCTCGGGAACGGGAAGCCTCGGCAGTGCCGGAACGGTCGGCGGAAACGCCGGCGCGCCGATGGGCACGGGGACCGCGGGAACGACCACGCCACGGACCGGAACGACGGCACCGCTGGGCCCCGGGACGGGAACGGCGCGTGACAGCACCGGTGCGTACTCGGGCACCGGCGGCGCGGGCACGACTGCCGGGAGCGACGGCACGCTGAACTCGCCCTCGCCTGCGCCGGCGACGGGGAGCTCGTCGGCGGTGAATCCGAACACTGGCGTCGGGTCGCCCAGCACCGGAAATCCCGCCGGACAGCCGAGCACCACCGGGAGCGGCCTCGGCCAGCCGAGCATGGGTTCAGGGACCGGCACGCCGAGCACGGGAACGGGAATCGGTCAGTCCACCACCGGGACCGGGAGCGGAGCGTCCTCGACCTCCGGCGCCACCGGAACCGGGAGCACGGGGACGGGCAGTGGTGCGGCGGGCGTGGACACCACCGGGACGGGAACGACCGGGACCACCGGGACGGGCACCACAGGCACCGGGACGACGGGCACTGGCGGCGCAGGCACGAGCGGCACCGGCACCTATCGGGTTCCCGGCTCGGGCTCCCGGGACAGCACCGGGACGTACCGCGTGCCTGGCACTGGGAGCGGGACCGGAACTGGCTCCGGATCAGGAACCGGGACGACCGGAACGGGCACCACCGGCACCGGAACGACCGAGACCGGCACCACTCCCGGCACCGGACGCTGAGCGCAACGCGAGGGTGGGACGCACGTTTCCGGGCGCCCCGAATCGAGGCGCATCGAGGTGCCAGACACCTCGTTACGGACACCTCGTTCGGGCAGGGGGACCGGAACGATCAGCACCACTCGGGCACGGGTCGCTGACCCCTTCACGAGCCTCTGCGCCCACCCGGCGTGCGCACAGGCCATGAACTCCAAATAGAGCGCCGCCCCGATCGCCGAAGCGGTGGCAGAGGGATGAGTCCCCGGACCGCGCATCGATCTCGCCCCCAACCAGTGTCAGACGTGCTCCGTCTGACGTGCTCCGCTTCGCCCACGCCTCGAAGACGAGCGTGCGCGGTTTCACCGAGCGCACGCGGGCCCTTGGCTGTCAGCGAGTCGCGGACCGGAGCACCCCTCGCGAGATGTGGGCCGACACGCCTCGATGGACGACCTCGCCAGCAAAATCCCTACGTCTGGGTGCCGGGTTACACGTCCGGGTGCAGACGGACTCGGTCGCGAGCCAGCAATGAGATGCGACGGACGAATGCGCGAGTCGGTGCGACGGGGGGCGGGATCGGGAGAGGAGACGGGGAGCACACGATGAGAATGCCGCTGTCCACCTT
>JBKPMY010000477.1:0-32867 GCA_046732375.1 Myxococcota bacterium | reverse complement strand
CTCTCGCGGGTCGGAGGCAGAAGCGAAGACGGCGCGGTCGAGCTCGATCGCGCCCGTCGTGCTTTCTCGACCCGGCGCTGACTCCCATCGCCCTCTCCGAGCCTCGGCGCTCCGCGTCCGGCCAGGCGCACTTTCCATAAGACCTAGGGCCTACTTCCCAAGAATTCTCCGGCGGATAGGGTCCGGCAAGGGCTGCACCATCGCCTCCGCCGGAGACGTCTCGATGCTCATCGTGGCGCTGGTCTCGCGGGCCATTCCGAGCCCGCTGGCACGTTGCGCTTCCCGCGAATCCTGCAGGCGTCAACAGCCGCGGTGCAAAGCTTGCGTCGCTGCTCGCCGGGCTGCTCAGAGATTCCCGGCGCACTGCCGGAAAGGCAAAGGGGTCCGGTTCTTGCTGACCCCAGCGTCGCCCGACCATGCCCGTTCGACGAGTACGGCACACGGGGCAATGACATCGATGAAGCCGAACCCACGCATCGCGACTCGGCGGCATGGGTTCGAGGGGGTCGTATGAACGCGCGCGTACCGTTGGCGGCAGTTCTGACCACCGCCGCTCTCGCTTTGCTCTCGGCCTGCAAGGGCGACCAGGGTCCGCCGGGCCCGCCTGGCCCGGCCGGCGACGCGGGTCCTGGCGGGGCCACGGTCATCGTCCTGCCCAGCAACTCCCAGCCGCCGACCGACGCCGCCTCCGCCGCGTGGGCAGCGCTCCAGCCCCAGATCAGCGTCCAGAGCGTCACCATCTCGAGCCCACCCCGGGTGAGCTTCACCGTGACCGACGCTGCTGGGCACGGGCTGGTGGGCGTCGGAAATACCTCCCAGAGCAGCACGGCCACCGTGCCGGGCCTCACCAACCTGTCCTTCGCCCTGGCCAAGCTGGTGCCAGGCGCCAGCGGCTCCCCGAGCAAGTGGGTCAGCTACATCGTGACGACCGTGCCGACGACGACCGCCGCCGCCGCGCCTTCCCGGCCGAGCACCGACAACACCGGCACGCTCGAGGACCACGGCGACGGGACCTACACGTACACGTTCTACCGGGACGTGACCCAGATCAAAGCCCAGGTGGACGGGATGACCGTCTCGGGCAGCAACAACAAGGCCGACCTCGGTGACCTCACCTACGACCCGAGCCTGGTACACCGGCTGACCATCCAGCTGTCGGGCAGTGCTCCCGGCACCGGCAGCAACACCCCCAATGGGGCTACCAACGTCCCGGGCGTCTCGCTGCAGCGCCCGGTGGACTTCATCTACGACTTCGACCCTCGCACGGGTCAGGCGGTGGCGAGCTCGGGTCGGGACATGGTCGTCACCACGAACTGCAACACCTGTCACCAGGTGCTCGGTGGGATCCCGGGTGACAACCCCGAGTCCTCGGGGGCGGGCTTCCACGGCGGGAATCGCAACGAGGTCCGTTACTGCGTCGTCTGTCACACCGAGCAGCGCAAGTACGGCCGGACGGAAGCGACGGGCGACCCCGACACGCTGACCTTCAGCGGATCGACGTACCGGTTCTACGACCGCGCGATCGGCAACCTGCCCAACGAGATCCACAAGATCCACGGGGGCGGTGTGCTGGCGTGGAAGAAGTACAACTACGCCGACGTGGAGTTCAACGAGATCCACTACCCGCAGGACCTCCGGAACTGCAACAAGTGTCACGACGCCTCGAATCCTGCGACTCCGCAGGCGGCGAACTGGATGAACGTTCCCAGCCGCCTGGCCTGTGGCGCATGCCACGATGGGATCGACTTCGCGACCGGCAAGGGCGTGACCCTGGCCGACGCTGCCAAGGGCCTGACCGAGACAACAACGTTCAACGGCTTCGCGCACGGCGGCTTCCAGCAGCCGGATGACTCGGTCTGCGTCCAGTGCCACAGCTCGCAGCGCGTCGACGTCGACACCGCCCACATCCCGGTGACGCCGCCGAATCCGGGCAACTCGCTCCTCGCCGGCGGGACGAACAGCAACACCAACTCGGCCTGGATCCTCTCCAATCCGGCCCGGAAGCCGGCCGGGGCGATCGTGGTCACTTACGACATCAAGAGTGTCTCCGTGGATGCCAACCGGCGTCCGGTGATGGTGTTCCGGATGCTGCAGGATGGTCAGCCGAAGAACCTCAACGTCTTCGGGAGCACGCAGGTGAACCCCGCGACCGGACAGCAGGAGATCTGGGACAACTTCATGGGGGCGCCCAGCCTCTACTTCGTCTTCGCGGTGCCGCAGGACGGATTCAACACCCCCGCCGACTTCAACGCCACCGTCAGCGGCTACCTGAGGACCATCTGGAACAACAGCGCGACCGGTAACGGAGCGGGCACCCTGACCGGACCTGATGGTGATGGCTACTACACGGGGACGCTCACCGGCGTCACCATTCCCACCGACGCCGTCATGCTCACCGGCGGGATGGGATACTCGTACAACGTCACCAGCACGCTTCCGCTGACCCAGACGAACCTCGAGAAGTACCCGGTCACCGCACCCACGGCGTCCCCGGCCCCAGCCTGCGCCACATCCACGACGAACGCCTGCAGGGCGGGTGGCCTGATCGTCATCGCCCCCAACGTCAACAAGGTCGCCGACGGCTTCACCGGACGCCGGCCGATCGTCGAGGACAAGCGCTGCAACGCCTGCCACCAGGAGCTCGGCACGTTCACCGAGGACGCGTTCCACGCCGGGCAGCGAAACGACGGGACCACCTGTTCGTGGTGCCACACCCCGAACCGGACGAGCAGCGCCTGGTCGGCGGACTCGGTCTACTTCGTCCATGCCATCCACGGTGGTGCGAAGCGGACCACCGAGTTCACCTGGCACGCGGCGACCGCGACCTCGTCCTTCGCCGAGGTCCACTATCCGGGAATCCTCAACTTCTGTGAGGGCTGCCACGTCCCTGGCGCGTACGACTTCCGCAACCAGGCCTCGGAGGACGCCCTTCCGAATCGCCTCTACCGGGCGGTCGCGACCGGCGCCTTCAACACCGTCGCGGGTCAGACGATCAAGACCTACTCATCGAGCTGCACTCCAGGCCAGTCCACGTCGGACGAAACGAGCGTCCACGCGCTCTCGCCATACGTCGCGGGTGCCGCAGCGGCCCCCGCAGAGCCCCTCCCCAACTACGGCACCGGCTTCTCCTTCAACGCCGGGGCTATCGCCTCGAACGGATGCACCCCGAGTGGCACGGCGTTCTCCATCGGGTCGGGACAGACCACGGAGGACGTGCCGGCAGCGAATACGTCGTACCAGACAAACCTCGTGATCTCGCCCATCACTTCGGTGTGCTCGTCCTGCCACGACTCGGACGCCGACCTGGCGCACTTCGAGCTCAACGGTGGGTCGTTCTACAAGGCGCGGAGCGCGGCCCTGGACACCGTCGAGACCTGCATCATCTGCCACGGCCCGGGCCGGACCGCGGACATCAAGGAAGTGCACTCGCACTAGCTGACTCCCGGTCGCTCGACAGCGGCGCTGGAGCACGTGCTCCGGCGCCGTTCGTCTTGCATCCGTACCCTAGAAGCGCGCCCGGAAGCCGAGCGCCACGCGGCCGGAAAGCACCTGCGTGTCCACGGCGGTCCCGGTGGAGCTGCCCTCCGGATCGGAGAGCACGTCCCACTGTGCGCTCCCGGAGACCCAGACCGTCCAGCTGGGGTCGATGCTCCAGGAGATACGCATGCCGACGACGTGGGCATGCCCGAGCGACGAGGCGTACTTGAGGAACTGATACCAGGGCGCGAAGGCCCAGTCGCCGAAGCGCTGGGTGAGGTTGGGGCTGACGGACCAGCGGAGCGGAGCCAGCGGGAAGCCGGCGCCCAGCGAGCTCCCGGCGGCCTCGTTCGCCCGGGCGGTGAAGAAGACCGCCACCGTCGGGTCCTGGTCGTATCCGTAATAGCTGCCGCTCAGGCCCAGATCCGTGCTCGACCCGACCGGCTGGAGGAGCGCCAGCGAGACCATCAGCTGGTTCAGGCTGTCCTCGCCGCCCCTGAGGTAAGGGCGCAGGGCCGCGCACCTCCTCGGGTAGATCGCACAGTACACGAGCAGCTGCGAGCGGTTGGCCGGTGTCCCGTCCAGACCGACGATGCCGTCGACCCGCTGAAGGGTGGTCAGCTGCGTCCACCCGAGGCTGAGGTCGATGACGGTTCCGCCGAACACCACGCCCAGGAACTCGGTTCCTCCGAGCTGGAACGTGACGCCACCGAGCAGGCCGATGCTCGAGGTGGCGTTGTAGAGGAGGACGTTGAAGGGCGGCAGCTCGATGTCTCCGGCGCGGAAGGTCAGCAGACCGTCGAAGGTCTGGCTCGCCCGCGGGGACCCGGAGACCTCGAGGTACGTCGTCACCCGAGGCGAGACATCCCATTCCAGCCCGCCGATGACGCTGAGGACCTGTGCGCTGCTGGTCCCGAACGCCCCGCCCTCGGGCGGCGGGCTCGCCGTGTCGTGGGTGTACGTTCCGCCGAGCTTCAGCGTCCAGTCGTCGGAGAGGTCGAAGCGGAAGGTGAGCTGGTCCGCGATGTGGGTCCCGTGCGGAGACGCCGGCGAGCTTTCGGTCAGGCCGAGCGCCACCTCGTTGCTCACCGAGTGGGCCCGCACGGGCCCGGCGCCGAGCAGCACGAGGAGCAGCAGCCGTCGGACGCGCATCACCGGACCCCGCAAGAGTTGCACGAACCCCCTGGAACCCGGGAAGGGGGCGAAAGTCTCGCGACCGGGGCCCGGGTACGGGCGAGTGGGTCCGGAGGGCCCGGGTTGTGCAATGACCCATGCCGCGCTAGGGATGGAGGAAGCTCGTGTCCCGCGTTGTCGTCACCGTCGTGCTGCTCCTCGCCTTCGCCGCCCAGGCGGCCGCGGCCGTGCACGACCTCGCCTGCCCGATGATGGACATGGCGGCCACCGCCGACGACGGATGTGAGCATTGCCCCCCTCCGCCTCCGGAGGTGACGCTCCACGCCGCCCTCCCGGACTGCTGCGTGGTGCACGCCCCCGCCCTGGAGGGCACGGTTTTCGAGCCGGTGCGCGCTCCCCATCCGAGCTCGTCAGTGGCTCTCGCTCCGCCTCGGGCAGTCGCAGCGCCGGTCGCGGTGCCGCTCGCCCGCGCTCCGCTCCCGGCGTCGCACGCTCCAGCCCCTCCGCCGCCATCCCGGAACCTCCCGCTGCTCTCGTGAGACGGGTGCGCCCCTTCCCGGCGCTCCCGATGACCGAGCCGTGGCGACTCCTCGCGCCCGGCGCATGCTCTTGACCGGCTGAGCTCCGGTCCCGGGCCGTCCCCTCACCCGAACTACCGCGGAGGCCCTTGGTGCCCTCGCTCGTCTGTCTCGTCCTGCTCCAGCTCGCCCGGGCCGCGCCCGGCGACGATCCCGTTCCCTCCCTCCTCCGGGCCGATCCTCCCGACCCGGCGCTCTCCGCCCTCGTCTCGGAGACGCTCGCCAGAAGCCCCGAGCACGCCCGTGCACAGACGGACGTCTCCGCGGAGCGGGAGCGCGTGCCGCAGGCCGGTGCCCTGCCCGACCCGACGCTGGTCCTCGGCATCCAGAACGACGGCTTCAAATCGATCCAGATCGGCGTCGCGGAGACCAGCTTCTGGCAGGTGCTGCTCAACGTTCCGCTCTCCTGGCCCGGCAAGCGCGGCTTCCGCGAGGAAGCGGCGGCGGCGCGGGTCACCGTGGCCGAGGCCGCCCTGCAGCGGGTTCGCCTCACCCTGCTGGGAGACGTGCAGCGTGCCTACCTCGACCTGCGTCTGGTCCGGGGGCAGCTCGTGCTCCAGGGTCGCCTCGAGTCACTGTGGCAGCAGGCCGAGGAGATCGCCCGGACGCGGTACCAGGTCGGGGAGGTTCCGCAGTCCGACCTGCTCCGGTCTCAGCTCGAGCGAACACGGCTCCGCCTCCAGCGGCTGGCCCTCGAGGCGGCAGAGCGCTCCGCACTGCAGGAGGTCAACCGCCTGCGCGTCCATCCTCTCGACGAGGCGGTCGACACGCCCCTCCCGCTCACCGAGATCCGGCCCGGGGCGCTGCCCGCGGCGGAGCTGCTGGTTGCCGACGCCGAGGCGCGGAGCCCCGATCTCGCCCTCGCCACCCGGAGCGTCACCGTCGCCGAGGCCCGGGTGAAGGGCGCGTACCGTGACCGCTGGCCCGACCTCTCGGTCACCGCGGGGATCATGCCCCGCGGTCAGCTCGAGCCGATGTGGGCAGCCAGCGTCGGCATCTCCCTTCCCATCTACTGGTGGGACAAGGGCTCGCGCGCGGTCGCGGAGGCCGAGCAGGTCCGCACCTCCGAGCAGCAGGGCGTCGAGGCCGTCCGGCAGCTGCTCGCCCTGCGCACCCGCGAGCGACACATCTCCCTCGCCGCGGTGCTGGAGGCGCTGGAGGTCTACCAGCACGGTCTCCTCGTCCAGTCGGACGCCACCGTCCGCTCCACCCTCTTCCAGTACCGGGTGGGCAAGGTGCCCTTCGCCTCGGTGCTGGAGGTGATGCGGGGACTGGTCACCGACGAGGGCGGGTACCTCGCCGCGCTGGCCGAGACCGAGCGGCTGCTGATCGGCCTGCGAGAGGTGAGCCTGCAGCCTCCGTCCACCATCGGTGCGCCGGCGTCCTCTGCGGGCACCGTACCCGGGTCCGCAGCCTCGAGAACCTCTTCCGCCGGCACGGGCGCATCCGCCGCGTCCAGCCCGGCGCCTGGAATGTGAAGGAGTCCCTCATGAGCACCCGACGCTTCGGACCCTCGGTCCTCGTCCTCGCGCTGGTTGCCGGCCTCGCCGCCGGAGCGGGCACGACCGCCCTCGTCCTCCGCCGCCCCGCGAATCCGGCGAGCGCCGCGCCGGCCGAGGCCCACGCGCACACCACCTACGTCTGCCCGATGCACCCGACCATCACCTCGGACAAGCCGGGAGAGTGCCCCATCTGCGGCATGCAGCTGGTGCCGGCGAGCCAGGCATCCGGGGAGCGGAAGATCCTCTTCTACCGCTCGCCGATGGACCCGAAGCAGACCTCGCCCACTCCCCGGAAGGACGAGATGGGGATGGACTACGTTCCCGTCTACTCCGACGAGCTTGCCGGAGCGCAGGCTTCCGCCTCGGGCCTGGCCACGGTGGGCATCGATCCGCAGCGCCAGCAGCTGATCGGCCTGCGCACCGCTCCGGTGGTCGAGGGTCCGGTGGGCGGCAGCTGGCGCACCGTGGGACGGGTCGCGGTGGACGAGACCCGGCTTCACCACGTGGCGCTCAAGTTCTCCGGGTTCATCGAGCAGGTCTTCGTGGACTACGTCGGCAAGCCGGTCCGGGCCGGGGAGCCCCTGTTCAGCATCTACAGCCCGGAAGTGGTCTCGGCCGAGGAGGAGTACCTGCTCGCGCTCCGGACCCGCGATGCGCTGGGGGCCGGCGCGGCCCAGGCCGGCGAGGACCTCGTCACCGCCGCCCGCGAGCGCCTGAAGCTGTGGGACATCCCGGAGCAGGAGATCCGGCGGCTGGAGCGAACCAGGAAGGCCCATCGGACCGTCACCCTCTATGCGCCGATGAGCGGAGTGGTGACGAAGAAGGACGTGGTGATGGGTCACCGGATCGCCGAGGGCGACATGCCGTACGAGATCACCGACCTCGGCCAGGTCTGGGTGCTCGCCGACGCCTACGAGTCCGATCTCGGACGGGTGAAGATCGGCACCCCCGCCATCCTCACCCTGCAGGCGTTCCCCAACCGGGAGTTCGCAGGGAAGGTCGCCTTCATCGACCCCATCCTCGACCCGAAGACGCGCACCGCGAAGGTGCGGCTCTCCTTCCCCAACCCGACGGGTGAGCTGCGGCCGGAGATGTTCGGCGAGGTGACCTTGCGGACGCCCGCGCGGAAGGGGCTCAGCATCCCCACCGACGCGATCATCGACTCGGGGACCCGGAAGGTGGTCTTCGTCTCGCTTGGCGAGGGGAAGTTCCGGCCGCAGGAGGTGAAGATCGGCGCCTCCGACGGCGAGCGGTCCGAGGTGCTGGAGGGCCTGACAGCCGGGGAGCAGGTCGTCACCCGCGCCAACTTCCTCGTCGATTCCGAGTCGCGCCTCCGAGCCTCGCTCGGCGCCCTCGAGGGGGCGAAGAAATGATCCGCCGCGTCATTCGCTTCTCCGCCGAGAACCGCTGGGTGGTGCTCACCTGCGCGATGGTGCTGCTCGCCATCTCCTTCTGGACGATGCGCACCATCCCCCTCGACGCGCTCCCGGACCTCTCCGACACCCAGGTCATCGTCTACTCGCGGTGGGACCGGAGCCCGGACATCCTCGAGGATCAGGTCACCTACCCCATCACCGCGGCCCTGCTCGGCACCCCGCGGGTGAAGGCCATCCGCGGGTTCTCCGACTTCGGCTACAGCTTCGTCTACGTCATCTTCGAGGACGGGACCGATCCGTACTGGGCCCGGACGCGCGTCCTGGAATACCTGTCGAAGATCACCCCGCAGCTCCCCCCGGGGGTGAAGACCGAGCTCGGACCCGACGCGACCAGCGTGGGCTGGGTGTTCCAGTACGCGCTGGTGGACCGAGGCGGGAAGCACAGCTCGGACGAGCTGCGGAGCTTCCAGGACTGGTTCCTCCGCTACGCGCTGCAGGCCGTCCCCGGCGTCTCGGAGGTGGCCACCGTCGGCGGACAGGTGCGGCAGTACCAGATCACGGTGAATCCGAACGCGCTCGCCAGCTACCGCATCCCCCTGGAGACGGTGATCCAGGCGGTGCGGCGGGGGAACAACGACGTCGGTGGGCGTCTGGTGGAGATCTCCGGCCGCGAGTACATGGTCCGGGGCCGCGGGTACGTGAAGTCCGTCCGCGACCTCGAGTCGCTGGTGCTCCGCACCGAGAGCGGCACCCCGATCACCGTGAAGGACGTGGCGACGGTGACGCTCGGCCCCGAGATGCGTCGCGGGGTGGCCGACCTGGACGGCCAGGGCGACGTGGTGGCCGGCATCGTGGTGATGCGCCAGGGCGAGAACGCGCTCGCGGTCATCGAGCGGCTCAAGGCCAGGCTCGCCGAGCTGAAGCCCTCCCTCCCCGAGGGCGTGGAGGTGGTGACCACCTACGACCGATCGATCCTCATCGGAGAGGCGATCGACACGGTGCGGAGCAAGCTGATCGAGGAGATCCTGATCGTCAGCCTGGTCATCCTGATCTTCCTCTGGCACGTGCCCTCGGCCATCGTGCCGATCATCACCATCCCGATGTCGGTCGCGCTGGCGTTCATCCCGATGAACCTGCTCGGACTCAACGCCAATCTCATGTCGCTGGCCGGGATCGCCATCTCCATCGGAGTGCTGGTCGATGGGGCGATCGTCGAGGTGGAGAACGCCTACAACAAGATCCAGCGCTGGGAGGCAGCGGGCCGCCCGGGGAGCTTCCATGACGTCCGGCTGGCGGCGCTGATGGAGGTGGGTCCGAGCGTCTTCTTCTCTCTCCTGGTCATCGCAGTCGCCTTCCTCCCGGTGTTCACCCTGGTGGATCAGGAGGGGCGGCTGTTCCGGCCCCTCGCCTTCTCCAAGAACTTCGCCATGGCCATCGCCGCGGTGCTGGCCGTGACGCTGGATCCCGCCCTGCGGATGCTCTTCGCCAGGATCGAGCCGTTTCGCTTTCGCCCGCGCGCGCTGAGCTGGCTGGGTAGCGGCCTCCTGGTGGGGACCTACCACCCGGAGGAGAAGCACCCCATCAGCCGGTTCCTGCACCGCCTCTACGAGGGGCCGTGCCGCTTCGTGTTGCGCCACGCCCGGGCGACCGTCGCCGCGAGCGTGGTGCTGGTCGCGCTCACCGTGCCGGTCTACCTGAGGCTGGGCTCGGAGTTCATGCCGCCGCTGGACGAGGGCACCATCCTTTACATGCCCTCGGCGGTGCAGCCCGGCATGTCGGTGGCGGAGGCCCAGGCCGCGCTCCAGCTGCAGAGCAAGCTCCTCCGCACCTTTCCCGAGGTCGAGCGGGTGTTCGGGAAGGCCGGCCGGGCGACGACCTCCACCGACCCTGCTCCGCTCTCGATGATGGAAACCACGGTGATGCTGAAGCCCCGGTCAGCGTGGCGAGAGAAGCCGCGCTGGTACTCCTCCTGGACGCCGGCATGGCTGAAGCCCGTGCTCCGCCCCATCTGGGACGACCGGATCAGCGAGGCCGAGCTGCGCGCCGAGATGGATGCCGCGCTTCGACTCCCCGGCATCTCCAACGCCTGGACCATGCCCATCAAGGGGCGGCTGGACATGCTCTCCACCGGCATCCGCACTCCGATCGGGATCAAGATCTCCGGGGCGAACCTGGAGGAGATCCAGAAGGTGGCGGTGGCCACCGAGGCGGCCCTCTCCCGCGTGCCGGGAACCCGGAGCGTCTACGCCGAGCGGGTCAGCGAAGGCTTCTTCCTCGACTTCGAGCTGAAGAGAGACCGGCTCGCTCGGTACGGGCTGAGCGTGGACGACGCCAATGCGATGGTGCTCACCGCGGTCGGCGGCGAGGAACAGAGCGTCACCGTCGAGGGACGCGAGCGCTACGGCATCAACGTCCGCTACGCCCGTGACTACCGCGAGGACCTCTCCGCCCTGGGGCGGGTGCTCCTCCCACTGCCGGAGGGCGGGCAGATCCCCATGGAGGAGATCGCCGAGGTGAAGCTGGTGCAGGGCCCGTCGATGATCCGTAACGAGAACGGGCTCCTCGCCGGGTACGTCTACGTGGACTTCGACACCTCGAAGGTGGACATCGGCAGCTACGTCGACCGGGCCAAGCAGGCCGTGGCCGCCGCGGTCCACGTTCCGCCGGGGTACTCGATGAGCTGGAGCGGGCAGTACGAGAACATGCTCCGCGTCCGTGAGCGGTTGAAGTTCATCCTCCCGATCACCCTCTTCCTCATCTTCGGCCTGCTGTACCTGAACACCCGCTCGGCGGTGAAGGCGGGCATCGTGCTGCTCGCGGTGCCGTTCTCCGCCATCGGCGCGGTGTGGCTGCTCTGGCTCCTCGACTACAACGTGTCGATCGCGGTCTGGGTGGGGATCATCGCCCTGATGGGCCTGGACGCGGAGACAGGCGTCTTCATGCTCCTGTTCCTGGACCTGGCCCACGACGAGGCCAGGGCGGCCGGGCGGCTCCGCACCCGGGGGGACCTGGTGGAGGCCATCGTCCACGGCGCGGTGAAGCGGATCCGGCCGAAGGCGATGACCGTGGGCGCGGCCTTCATGGGCCTCCTCCCCATCCTCTGGTCCATCGGCACGGGCGCCGACCTCATGAAGCGCATCGCCGCACCGATGGTGGGCGGCCTCGTGACATCGTTCCTGCTCGAGCTGCTCGTCTATCCGGCCATCTATTACCTGTGGAAGGGGCGCGGGCTCGTCGAGGGACCGGCCATGGCTCCGGAGGCGAGCTTGCAGATGGAGAGTCCCATTCCGAAGCTGCCCGGCTTGGTGGTGTAGAAGGCCTCGAACACCTGTTCCGGCTTCGGCCGGGCGCCGCGCGCACCTGCGTGGCGAGAAGCGGGGACGCGACCTCGTCCGCGGAAGCTGCCTCGTGTATTGCCGGATCCACCAGTCACCGCTGACCCTACTCCCACCCGGGATCGGCCGCGATCTGCGTCGAGGGCATTCGACGTTCACGGCGAACGAAGCTTGCATCGGACGCACGCCCTCGATTAGCTCCCTCGCTGAACTTGGCCGGGAGGACCCCAGGAATGCACTTCAAGAAGCTGTTCCAGGTGCTGGTGCTCGGTGGTGCAGTCCTGGGGGCAGCCGCGGGCTGCGCTCAGGCGAACGCAGCGGACAAGGACAAGAAGCCGCCAGCCGACGCCGGGACCACCGATTCGTCGGGAGGCGGGGTCAAGGGCTGGTGAGTTCGGCCCGCCGCGCGGCGGCGGCGGCCTGGGCCTTCCGCGCGCGGGTGGAGCAGGACGCGGCGCTCCGGTTCGACCGGCTGGCGAAGGCCGTGGCCGGATTCGACCCTGACTCGCCCGTTCCAGCGATGATGCGCCGGGCGGCGGACGACGAGCGCCGTCACACCGAGCTGTGCGCCCGGCTTGCCGAGCGCCTCGGCCTTCCGGTGGCGCTCGATCCCGACGCAGAGCTTGCCTCCATCGCTCCGCGCTCGCTGGATGAGCGCCAGGCTGCGCTCTACGAGGTGGTCGCCGCCTGCTGCATCACCGAGACCGAGAGCATGGCCACTCTCACCACGCTGCTCGCGGGTGAGCAGGAACCCGAGGTGCGCGAGGTGCTGCACGGCATCTCCCGCGACGAGGTGGTGCACTCCCGCATGGGCTGGGCCCATCTGTCGCGCGAATCGGTCGCCGCGGAGGTGGCGTTCCTCGGGCCGCTCGTTCCCGGGATGCTCGCCGGCACCATCGACACAGGCCTGTTCGGAGAAGCACCCGCGGACGAGGACCCGGAGGAGCTGCTCCGCCTCGGGGTGCTGCCGCTCTCGAAGAAGCGCGAGGTCTTCCTCGGAACGCTGGAGCAGGTCGTGTTCCCCGGCCTCGAGAAGTTCGGGGTGGACCCAGCGCCCGGGAGGCAGTGGCTGGCCCGGGCCGCCGGCCCCCACTGACCCCCGGTTCCCCCCGCAGGCACACGCGGTGCCGGGAAATCCGACCGTACCTACCTTCCGCGGGGTGAAGCGCTTCCTCCACGAGAACGGCCTGACGCTGGTTCTGCTGGCTGTCTTTCTCGCGAGCCTGGTCGGGCAGGTCATCACGGGGCATCGCGCCGATTCCGAGGAGCGCCGGGAACACGGGCTCGCCGCCCAGCCGATCGGGTCCTATCTCGGCTCCGGTGCCTTCCTCGAAGCTGTCGCGGAGAACTGGGAGAGCGAATTCCTTCAGATGGCGGCGCTGGTCTTTCTCGCCTCCTTCCTCCGGCAGCGCGGGGCGGCGGACAGCAAGCCACTGGAGGACGAACCGCAGGAAAAGGAGCACGAGGGGCCTCCCCCGCCGGATGCGCCCCGTGCCGTGCATCGTGGAGGGCTCGTTCTCAAGCTCTACTCCCACTCCCTCACCCTGGCCCTGCTGGGCCTCTTCCTCTTCTCGTTCGCCATGCACGCGCTGCACAGCTGGAGGGCCGCGAACGAGGAGAGCCGGATGCACGGGCTCGCAGGGAGCGGACTGCTCGAGCATTTCCTCGGCGCGAAGTTCTGGTTCGAGTCCTTCCAGAACTGGCAGAGCGAGTTCCTCTCCGTCGCGGTGCTGGGCCTGCTCTCGATCTGGCTCCGGGAGCGCGGCTCACCCCACAGCAAGCCGCTCACCGCGCCTCATCGCAAGACCGGCAGCTGACAGCGGAAACCCGCTGTGAGGAGGGTCAGCCCACCGGAAGCGCTGCGCTCGCCGCGAACGTCGGCGGTTTGCGCGCCTGAGACGCCTGCTCGTAGGCATACGCCAGGGCGAGCAGCCGCGCCTCGCTCCAGGCGCGCCCGAAGAAGCTGAGCCCCACCGGGAGGCCCCAGACCTGGCCCATCGGGACCGTCACGTGTGGATATCCCGCCACCGCGGCCGCGGTGCTGCAGCCGCCGACGAAATGGTCACCGTTCACCCAGTCGATCGTCCAGGCGGGGGCCTGGGTCGGCGCGACGATGGCATCGAGCCGGTGCTTGCTCATCGTGGCGTCGATGCCGTCCTTCCGGGACAGGCGGAGGCACTCCTTTCGCGCCTTCACGTACGCCGCCGAGGTCAGCGGACCCTTCTTCTCCGAGTCGATGAACAGCTCCTGGCCGAAGATGGGGAGCTCCTTGTCGGCATGGGCCTGGTTCCACTCGATGAGCGCCTTCAGGGTCCGAGGCCCCGGCCCGCCGAGATTGGCGAGGTACGCCTCCAGGTCCGCCTTGAACTCGTAGAGGAGGACTTCCAGCTCGGGCGAATCCATCTTCTCCACGGTGGCGATGTTCGCCGGGTCGACCACTACCGCGCCTTCGGCCTTGAGGAGCTTCAGCGCCTCCTCGGCCAGAGCGTCGGTCGCAGGGTGGTAGCCGAAGTATTTGGTCCTGACCACGCCGACGCGCGCCCCCTTCAGCGCTCCCCGGTCCAGCGCGGCGGCGTGGCGAGCGTCGAACCGCGCTCCGGTCGCGCCCGAGGCGGCATCGGCCGGGTCCCGTGCGGCGAGCACGTCGAGCAGCAGCGCAGCGTCGCGTACCGTCCGGACCATCGGCCCGGCAGTGTCCTGGCTGTGGGAGATGGGGACCACCCCTCTCCGGCTCACCAGCCCCACCGTCGGCTTCACTCCCACCAGTCCCGAGGCCGACGCCGGCGAGACGATGGACCCGTCGGTCTCGGTGCCGACCGCCAGCGCGCAGAGGTTCGCCGCGATGGCCACCCCCGATCCGGAGCTGGACCCCGAGGGGCTCCGGTCGAGCGCGTAAGGGTTCCGGCACTGTCCCCCGCGTCCGCTCCAGCCGCTCGACGAGTGGTTGGAGCGAAAGTTCGCCCACTCGCTGAGCTGCGTCTTTCCGAGCAGGACCGCCCCCGCCTCGCGCAGCCGCGTCACCAGGAAGGCGTCGGCAGGCACCGTCGCGTCCATCAGCGCGAGGGAGCCCGCGGACGTGTGCATCCGGTCCTTGGTGGCGATGTTGTCCTTGAGCAGCACCGGGATGCCATGCAGCGGCCCCCTCACCTTCCCTGCCTTCCGCTCGCGGTCCGCCGCGTCGGCCTGGGCCAGCGCGTCCGGATTCGTCTCCAGCACCGACCCCACCCGTCCATCCCGTTGCGCGATGCGGTCCAGGTACCTCTGGGTGATGGAACGGCTGGTCTCCTCGCCGCTCGCCATCCACGCCTGGAGCGCGTCGACGGTGACCTCGTCCAGCCGGTCGCCCGATGCCGACCCCGCGTCCGGCGCGGCCGCGGCGGAGGCGCGCTCGGTCCGGAGCAGCGCGGCGCCGGCGACTCCGAGCTGCAACAGCCGCCGCCTCGAGAGCTCCTCCGGTAAGCCCCGCCCGTTCGGCCTCCGCTCCATGCGTCCTCCTGACGTGGACCGGGGAGCCTGGCATCGGCGACTCGCCCAGGCCAGCGCCGCGTTCAGCCGTTCGCTGCAGCTCGCTCGAGCCCTAGCGCGCTTCCGGGCACGGCGAGCGAAGGTCGAGCGCCGAGGCCGGCACCTGGTAGACGTCGCGGAGGCCGTTTCCCGGCGAGGCCAGGGCCTTCTCCAGCTCCCGCGCAGTCCAGGGGCGAGGCCGCGCGGCGGACCAGTCGCTCCGGTTGCTGGTGAAGAAGAACGTCCGCCCGTCCGGCGAGAAGCGCCCCCCGAAGTCCCAGCCGGGAGAGTTCACGCCGGCGCCCAGCGGTCGCGGCTCCGTCCACCGCGAGCCGCAGCGGAAGCTCACGAACAGGTCGTACTCGCCGCGCCCACCGGGGCGACCCTTCCCGCTGAAGACGAGCATCCGCCCGTCGGGAGAGATCCAGGGCTCGATCTCCTGGTCCGCGGTGTTGATGGGCTCACCCAGGTTCTCCGGAGGCCCGAAGTGATCCCCCTGCCAGCGGGCCTGCCAGAGATCGCACTTGCCCTTCCCGCCGGGTCGCTCCGAACCGAAGAACAAGGTCCCGTCGTCGGTCATCGTGGGGAACCACTCGTCTCCCGGACTGGAGAGCTCGGCCACGTGGCGAGGCGGACCCCACCCCGAGCCGGTCCAGTCCATGGTCCAGATCTCGGTGTCCGGACGGGGAACGTCACCTTCCACGGGCCGGTTGGAGATGAAGAAGAGGCGGCGGCCGTCCCGGGTGATGGTCACGTCCCCGTCGTTCCAGCGCCCGCTGAAGGGGGCGACCTCGGCCGGTCCCCACCGCACTCCGGCGCGGCGGGAGACGAGCACGGTCCAGTGCGCGAAGTCGGGAGTGTCCCGGAGGAAGTACAGCGTCTGGCCGTCGGGCGAGATGGTGACGTGGGCATCGTCGAACCCCGTGGAGACCAGACCGGGCTCGAAGAGTCTCGGCGCGGCAGGCCCCGGCTCCGCTGCGCTCGAGAGAGAGGCGTCGGTGAGCAGGAGGAAGAGTCCGGCGAGGAGAGGGAGGGAGCGCATGGGGGCGGGCGACTCTTCTCGAGGGCCTCGTCGCTCGCCATCATGTTCTTCGGATCAGTACCTTTTTTCCGGGCGCGCTTCTTGAACTGGTCCCGGGCCATGCTGGTGCCCCTCGCCGTGGCCGCGACGGTCCTCGCCTCTCCTCCCCCACTGGCGATGGTAAGTCAGCTCCCGAAGGGCGCGGTCTTGCTCGTTCTCCCAGCCGATGACTCGCGGCCGGGGCTTCCGCGCGCCCCAGTCGCCGCTGATGGGGCGCCACGACCCGAGGCTCTCCTGAGGGGCCTGGTGGATCAGTTTGCGGTGGTGAAGCCACACCGCCGCGGTCCCGACGCGCCGCCGAGCCTGCAGATGTTCGTCCTGGTCGCCCCGATGACGGGGCAAGTGGGGATCCACGCCGTCGGAAGTTTCTGAGCGGGCTGCTCACTCGTCGGGCCTGGGGTCCTCCTCCTGGCGCTCGGCCAGCTTCCGGTGCTGTTGCGCCTTGAGCTGGTCCGGCATCAGGCGGGAAGCGGCAGCCTGGACCTTGTTCTTGAACGATCCGGCGACGACCTTGTCGTCTCCGGCCATCAGCGCATCGAAGCCCTGGCGCGCGACCTGGGCGGGATCATCCTTCTCCTCCTGCCCGACCCTGGTGTCCTCCATGCCGGCGCGGTGGAAGAAGTTGGTCTCGGTCGGGCCAGGCATCAGGGCGGTCACGGTGACGCCCGCGTCCTTCAGCTCGTTCCGGAGCGCCTGGGAGAACGAGAGCAGGAATGCCTTCGAGGCCCCGTACACCGCCTCGAGCGGAGCTGGCATCGTGGCGGCGATGGACGAGGTGAAGAGGATGCGCCCGGAGCCTCGCTGGACCATGTCGCGGGCGACCCGCTTGGCCAGGTGCACGGCGCCGGTCACGTTCAGGTTGATCAGACGGAGCTCGTCCTCCAGCTGGGTCTCACGGGCGAAGTCGCCAGCCACGCCGATGCCGGCGTTGATCGCCACTGCGTCGATCGGACGGCCGGACTCCCGGATCCGCGCCATCAGCCGCTCCACGCCGTCGTGAGTCGAGAGGTCCGCCTGCAGCGCGTCGACCCGCGCCTCGCCGGGGAGGTCCGCCGCCGCCTCCTCGATGCGCTCGCTCTCCGACACGATGACCAGGTCGAAGCCGTTCTCGGCGAACACCTTCGCCAGCTCGTAGCCGATTCCCGTCGATGCCCCGGTCACCACCGCCAGGGGCCGCGTCCCATGCTCTGTCGTCATTCGTCGCTCCTCCGCGGGTGAGGCCCCCGGGCGAGTAAGTTCGGGACGGAGACTGGACGTGCACAGGGGGGCGCGGGGCGGGGGCGTCCCGTCGGTAGCTCGGCGTGCGTCGCGCCGGGCGGGAGCCTCTCCGGCCCTGTGCCGTATGCTCTTCTTCGCATGCGGAACCCGGGCGAACTTCTCGACGGTCCCACTCTGGCGCAGCTCGTGCGGCTCGGGCAGGAGCGGTGGCCGGGAGTGCGCCTCGAGCCCTCTGCGCTCGGCGAGTACCTCGCGGCGCTGGGCGGGCGGACGGCGCTCGAGGACGACGCGATCGCCGACCTCGTCCTGGCGGCGGCCTCGTTGCGAGGCGACCCTGCTGCGCTGGGCCACCTCGAGCGGGAGATCCTCCGGCCGGTCGGGGGGTACATCGCCTCGGTCGACACGAGCCCCGAGCTCGCCGATGAGGTCCGGCAGGCGCTCCGGGTCCGCCTCCTGGGGGGTGCGGGACAGCCGCCGGCGCTCGCGAGCTATCGGGGCGAGTCGGCGCTCGGGGGATGGGTCCGGGTCGCGGCGCTCCGCATCGCGCTGAACCTCCGCAGAGGCGAACGGACCCAGGCCTCGGCCGAGCGCCGGTCGGAGGACCCGCTGGCGACGAGGCTCGCCCCCGAGCTGGCCCATCTGCAGGCTCGTTATCGGGAACCTTTCACCCGTGCCCTGGAGGAGGCCCTGGCGGGCCTCGGCGACAGGGATCGGGCGCTGCTCCGGCTGTACCACGCCGAGGAGCTGCCTCTGGAGCAGATCGGGGCGCTGTACCGCGTCCATCTCTCCACCGTCTCCCGCTGGCTGACCCGGGCCCGGCAGAGCGTGGCGGATCGCACGATGGAGCTTCTCCGCGAGCGGCTGGAGATCGGCGCGACCGACGCCGAGAGCATCGCCCGCCTGGTGATGAGCCAGCTGGATGTCAGCCTGCTCCGGCTCCTCCGGACGCGGGGCTGAGACGTCGGCTGCAAAGTCCGGATCGGCACGTGTCAGTGCGCGCGAGGGCCCTTCCGGCCCCCCTGGAGGCCTGACCATGCACCGCCGCTTCGTTGTCCTGCTGCTCTTGCCACTCCTCGGGTGCGGTGACGCACCCGAGCTCACCACCGACAGCGAGGCCATCTCCTCGCAGGGAGGGCGCCGGGGTGAGACCATCGCCCTCACCGGACCGGTCTTCTATCCCGAGGGCATCGCCGCCGCCCGGGACGGAACGCTCTACGTCGGAAGCATCGGAACGGGGGCGGTCGTCCGCATCCCGCCCGGAAGCTCGACGCCGGAGGTCCTCGTGCAGCCGCGTGCCTCCTTCGCAACCTACGGGATGGCCGTCGATCATCCCCGCGGCCTGCTCTGGGTCTGCACCTACGACGACACCCTCATCCCGGCCCAGGCCGCGGCGCTCGCCGCGTACGCCCTCGGAACCGGCGAGGCCGTGGCCTCGTACGTGATGCCCGGACCCGACGGGTTCTGCAACGACGTCATCGTCGACCATCAGGGCAACGTCTACGCGACCGACGCCTTCGCCAATACCGTGGTGAGGCTGCGGCGGGGCGCCTCCGATCTGGAGACCTGGGCGACGAGCCCGCTCTTCTCCGCGCCGCCCTTCACCATCACCCTCAACGGGCTGGTCTTCGACCGGGGCGAGCACCGTCTCTTCGTGGTGCGCTACGACACCGGCATCCTCTTCTCCATCCCGGTGAACCACGACGGGAGCGCCGGTCAGCCGGTGGCGATCCCGGTGGACGTTCCGCTCGAGCTTCCCGACGGCATCGAGCAGCTCGACGGCCACACCCTCCTGGTGGTCGAGAACGGCGGGCGGGTGTCGCTGCTCGAGCTCTCGAATGGACAGGCCGTGCGCACCGTTCTCGCCGAGGGGCTCAGCACGCCGACCACCGCCGCGCTGGCGGACCGGAGCGCCTGGGTGGTGGAAGCACAGTTCAGCGCCGAGACCCCGGTGGTTCCCTTCCAGCTGGTCCGCGTGCCCCTCCGGCTGCGGAGCGCCGGAGAGTAGACTCCCCACCCTTTCGCGCCATGGAGCCCTGCCCCGCCGAGGACCGCATCCTCTCCTTCGTCGAGGACCGCCTGCCGCCGCCGGAACGGACCGGCGTCGAGGCGCACCTCGCGAGATGCGTGTCCTGCGGGGCCCTGGTCGCGGCCGTCACCCGCGGCTGGTTCTCGGAGGGCAGGCTCCCCTCGAGCGCTCCCCGTCCGCCGCAGCTCGCCGCGGGACAGCGGATGGGACCCTACGAGATCCTCGCCCTTGCCGGTCGGGGGGCCATGGGCGAGGTCTACCGGGCGCGTGACACCAGACTCGGGCGCGAGGTGGCACTGAAGACGCTGCCCGGTCAGTTCGCCGCCGACCCCGATCGGCTCGTCCGGTTCCAGCGCGAGGCCCGGGCGTCCGGCGGGCTGAACCACCCGGCCACCGTCACCCTGTTCGACGTCGGCGCCGATCAGGGCATCCCCTACCTGGTCTCGGAGTGGCTGACAGGCGAGACGCTCCGCAGCCGGCTGGCGAGCGGCCCCTTCCGACCGGAGGCGGTGAGCCGCATCGGCGCGCACCTCGCGAGGGGACTTGCCGCGGCACATGCCCGGGGCATCGTCCATCGCGACCTCTCGCCGGGCAACGTGTTCCTCTGCGCCGACGGCAGCGCGAAGATCCTCGACTTCGGCCTGGCGCGCCTCGCCCCGGTGGATTCGGGGGGTGACGGCGACACGACCCCCGGCGCGCTCCTCGGAACGGCGGGCTACATGGCCCCGGAGCAGATCCAAGGCGAGCGCGTGGACGCCCGCGCGGACCTGTTCGCGCTCGGCGCGCTTCTCCACGAGATGGTCTCCGGTCGCCCCGCCTTTCCGGGCGCGAGCCCCGTCGAGCGGATGGCGGCCACGCTCCGCGACGAGCCCGAGCGGCTTTCCGGCGAGCTCGGGGCGGCGATTGCCCGCTGCCTGGCGCGGACTCCCGAGGCTCGCTTCCAGTCGGCCCAGGACCTCGCCTTCCACCTCGAGGGGCTTGCCGGTCGGGCGGGCTCCCCCGCCGTCGAGGAGCCTTCCCCCACTGCGCGGGAGCTCCCCGCGCGGTCCCGCCGGTGGCTGTGGATCGTCGGGGGCGCGGTCCTCGCTCTCGTCCTCGGAGGAGCCATCACCGCGGCGGTCCTGCGTCGCTTGCGAACGCCGGCGGCCAGCGTTCAGGCCCACCCCCGCTACCAGCCCCTCACCTACGGCAAGGGGCCCGTTCTCTCCGCGCGCTTCTCGCCCGACGGGCACACCGTGATCTACGGCGCGGCCTGGAACGGCGGACCTGCCGCGCTCTACACCACCCGGCTGGAGCGACCTGGACAGACGGCGCTCGGGGTGAGCGGGACGGTGGTGTCCGTTTCCCGGAAGGGAGAGCTCGCTCTCCTGACCGAGCACAGCTTCGAGGACAGCGACTTCGGCATCGGCACCCTCGCGCAGATGTCCATCTCGGGAGGAGCCCCGCGCCCGCTGGCGAGGGACGTCGTGGATGCCGACTGGCACGCGGACGGGGAGCGGCTGCTCCGCGTGCGGCAGGTCGGCCGGCGCTTTCGCCTCGAGCAGCCGGACGGCGCGGTGCTCTGGGAAACCAGCGGACGCATCTCCCGCGCGCGGGTGGACCCCGGGGGCGCGCGGATCGCCTTCGTCTTTCATCCGAACCCGAAGGACGACGCCGGAAAGGTGATGATGCTGGACGGGCCCGGCGAGCCACGCGTGCTCACCGACGGATGGGAGAGCCTTCGCGGCCTCGCCTGGGTCCCGGGTCCCTCCGGCTGGGAGGTCTGGTTCACCGCCGCGCGAGCCGGGGGAGACTACGAGCTGTATGCGGCGCGTGGCGGAGGACCGGAGCTCGTGGACCGCGTGCCGGGACGCCTGGTGCTCCAGGATGCGACAGCCGATGGGCGCCTGCTGGTCGATCGGCAGGTGGTCCGGCACGGGCTCTGGGCGGGAACGCCGGGCGGCGGCGAGCGCGACCTGACCTGGTCCGACTTCTCCTTCGTCACCGACCTCTCCGCCGACGGACGCAAGGTGGTCTTCGCCGAGGCATCGGCGGCGGAGGGACCCGAGTACGGTGCCTACGTGCGCTCGGTGGAGGGAGGCCCCGCAGTGCGGCTCGGCAACGGTTTGCCGCTGGCGCTCTCGCCCGACGGAGCATGGGCCGTGGTGGGACGGGGCGGGCCCCCGCTCACCCTGAGCCTGGTCCCGACCGGACCGGGAGCGCCCCGCCCGATGCCGCTCGGCCCGATCACCGTGGTGGAGAGCGCGCGCTTCTTCCCCGACGGACGAAGCGTCTTGCTCCGCGCGCATGCCGAGGGTCGGCCGGCCCGGCTCTGGGTCACCTCGGTCGAGGGCGGCTCCCCCCGGCCCATCACCCCCGAGGGTGTGGCACCCATCGTCGTGCCCTCGCCGGACGGAGCGCGCCTGGCCGGCATCGGTGATGACGGAGCCCTGCGCCTGTGGTCACGCGACGGCGCCGAGCTCGGAACCGTCCCCGGGCGCTTCGAGGATCGCGTGGTGCTTCGCTGGGCCGCGGACGGGCGAGGCGTGCTGGTGCGCGACAAGTTCCTTCCGGTCAACGTCTTCCACGTGGCGATCGACTCGGGGAAGGTCCGCCACGAGCTCCGGGTGCCCCAGTCGCTCGGCCGCGCAGGGCTGGTCGCGGTGCTGACGCTGTTCCTCAGCGCGGACGGCAAGACCTACGCCTACACCGACAGCGAGCGGCTCTCGCGTCTCTATCTGGTGGAGGGGCTGGCGGGGCCGCGCCAGGAGCCCGCGGATTCGCGGTGAGGCGCGGCCCTCCGTCAGGACCCGCGGCTGCTCGCCGGTGCCCGTCTCGCGCGGTCGACTCAGTCGAGGAAGGTGACTTCGCCCGAGTCGAGCGCGTACTCGGCTCCGACGACCTGGACCCGGCCCTCGAGCACCAGCCGCTCGAGGATCTCCGAGCCGTGCCGCAGCTGGTTCACCGAAGCGCGGATGTTCGCCCGGACCGCCTCCTGCCAGAGCCGCGACCGGTCCCGGGCGAGCTCGGTCTGGAGCAGCCCTTCGATGGAGGGCCGCACCCGGTCGACGATGGACCGGAGGCCCGGGCTGTGGGCCTGCCCTGGCCGGGAAACCGCCTCCAGCGTCGCATCGATCGCCCC
This sequence comes from Myxococcota bacterium, assembly GCA_046732375.1. Taxonomy (GTDB): domain Bacteria; phylum Myxococcota; class Myxococcia; order Myxococcales; family Myxococcaceae; genus RPRB01. The sequence continues at coordinate 10,515 of JBKPMY010000477.1, read as the reverse complement.
GCAGCGGCTGTGTCCGAGGACGACCACCAGCTGAACCCCGAACCGCTCGACCGCGAACTCCACGCTGCCGATCCCCGATGGGGCCACGACGTTCCCCGCGATCCGGATGACGAACAGGTCGCCCAGGCCCTGATCGAAGACGATCTCCGCGGGGACCCGCGCATCGGAGCAGCCGAGGATGACCGCGAACGGACGCTGGAGGTCGGCCACCTCCGCCCGGCGAACGGGCGAGGTCAGCGCATCGGAACGGAGGTTGTTCACGAAGCGGGCGTTGCCTTCCTGGAGGCGGCGGAGAGCCAGCGCAGGCTCGAGCATGGGGCCGGCACCCTGCTTCGGACCGAGCATCGCGGTCAACGACTTCCGGCGGCCGCTGCTCCGCACCGGACGAGCTGTCCCCATGCGTCAGGGACGGCGAGCAGAGTGCGCGCGGAGGTCCGGGCACGGTGGACACCTCGACGATCGCGGCTCGATACCGGCCGAAGGCACGGCGCGAGGGAATCGCCCTGTGCCTGTCCGGCGGGGGGTTCCGGGCGGCGCTGTTCCACGCCGGTGCCCTGCGGCGGCTCAACGAGCTGGGCGTGCTCTCGCAGGTGCGTACCGTCTCCTCGGTCTCGGGCGGGTCCATCACCAGCGCGCTCCTGGCGACGGTGTGGCCCCGGCTGCAGCGCGAGGGGCACCGCTTCACCAATCTGGACACGCTCTTCGACCAGCCGCTCCGGGCGTTCTGCAGCCGGAACATCCGGAACCGGCCTCTGCTCTGGGGCCGCCTCGATCCGCGCAACTGGCCACGGTTGCTCTCCTCCAGCTTCAGCGCGACCGACCTCCTGGCCACCGAGTACGAGCGGCTCCTCGGCCGGGTCCGGCTGAGCGACCTCCCCGACCACCCGCGCTTCATCTTCTGCGCGGCGAATCTCCAGACGGGGGTCAGCTTCGAGTTCTCCGCCCGTTCCATCGGCGACTACGTGCTCGGACATGCCGAGCCCGGCGGGTTCACCCTCGCCGAGGCCGTGGCCGCGTCCTCCTCCTTTCCCTTCGCCTTCCCCCCGCTGGTCCGCGCGGTGGACGTCCAGTCCTTCACCGGCGGCGACCCCAAGGCGATGGCGACGGGGTTCCGGCCCGGCCCACGCATCGCGCTCACCGACGGCGGCGTCTACGACAACATGGGCCTCGAGCCGGCCTGGAAGACGCACGCGATGGTCCTGGTCTCCGACGGAGGTACCCCCTTCGAGATCCAGGAGCGAACCCGGACCTGGCTCGTTCCTCGGCTGCAGCGGTCGTTCCAGGTGGTCGCGAACCAGGCGCTCGCCGTCCGCAAGCGATGGTTGATCGCCGCGTACCTCCGCGAGGTTTACGGCGGGGCCTACTGGGGCCTGGGAACGGACCGGGACGAGTACCAGGTCCACGGCGGCGAGCGTCCCGCCGGCTACTCCGGACGGGTGCTGGACCGTCTCCGGGTCGTGCGCACAGACCTCGACCGCTTTTCCCCGGCCGAGCAATCGGTCCTGATGAACCACGGCTGGGCGCTGGCGGGCGCCGCCCTGAACCGCTGGAGCTCCGCGCTCATCACCGGCGCGGCCCCGGCGCGGCCGCCCGACCCCGCGCTGCTCGACCCCGACGCGGCGCTGGCCGCACTCGCGGAAAGCGACCGCTTCCGCTTCCTCGGTCACTAGGACCTTCGGTCCCCTTGTGCCCTCTCCAGGGGCGCAACAGAGTCCTGTGTTCGGAGGGTCTCATGCACCGAGTCGCTCGCCGGTTGCTCGGGATGGCCACGCTCCCCAGGAGAGGTCTCGGGGAGCACGTCTTCATCCCCCGCCTCACCGTCTCCAACCCGTTCACCACCACCGACGTGGCCAGTACCTCCGGGTTCGCCTACGGGACCGCCGGAGGCCCGACGTTCACCATCCAGGGCGAAACGACGAACCTCGCGGACTACCAGATCGTCGCCTACTCGCAGACCTTCTCCGGGCAGTGGGGCATCAGCGACTGGTGGGCCATCCGGCTCATCGCCGACGGCACCATCTACACGGGGGCGAATGGCTCCGCGGTGGCGGGGATCGGCGTGAACGGAGTGGTTCGGGGGGGAGCCGGGACCACCTTCAGCTGGAAGGTATTTCCCACCTTCCGGCTCGGGCTCCTCCTCGATGTGACATTCGGGCCATCGATCGGCATCAGCATCCTCGATGCCATCCGCGAGAGTGTCGCGAGTGGCAGCGTCGAGACTCCCGTCCGGAGCAGCTCGTCCACCGCCATCACCCCCACCCTGTCGAGCGCATGGGCGTTTGCCCGCGGTTTCGGGCTGCTGTTCAACGTGAGCTACACCCACAACACCGTCACCGTGGAGGAGGACAGCGCGAGTGTGGACAGCCTCCAGATCCAGGGTGCGGTCGACCTGGATCTCAAGGAGCTGGGAAGCATCCCGATGGGCTTCTCCTTGAACGTCAGCAGCGCCTACAGCATCGGCGACGAGAAGTTCCGGCGTTACGTCTATGGTCTGGGAATCTTCTACACCGGAGGCCCGAGCTCACTCTCGGGCTCGAGCTCGCGCTGCGCCGGGCGCCACTCGGAGCGCAGGACGTCTTCGTGAAATCGTATTACGCCCTCATCTCGCTGCGGTACAGCTTCAACTGATGGAACGGAAGCTCTCACCGGGTGAGCCCTGCATCGGGGCCCCCAGCGGAGGAACATGAAGACCCTGCATGCGGCCCTGTTGACGACCCTTCTCCTCGGATGCGCCGCCACCAAGATCGAGAACACCTGGAAGTCGAGCCAGCCGCCGCCGCAGCCAATCCAGAAATTCGCTGTGTTCGCGGTGACCGGCTCGCCCTCGGGACGCATCGCCAACGAGGAGACGCTGACCACCCGGCTGAAGGAGGCCGGGCTGCCGGCCATCCCCGGCTACGACCTCGTCACCTACGACGAGCACCCCTCGAAGGAGGAGGTGATGCGCCGGCTCGAGGAGAAGGGCATCGACGGCGCACTGGTGAGCCGGGTCGACCGGAAGACCACCAAGACCGAGTCCACCCCCGTCTGGGTCGGCGGTGGATACGCGCCCGGGTTCTACGACTACTATTACACGCCGGTGGCGGTGGGTACCTACACCACCGAGACGAACGAGTTCATTGTGGAGACGGTGCTCTACAGCCTCCGCGACAACCGGCCGTACTGGGCCGCCCGGAGCAACACCAGCCGGACCGCCCCCACCAAGTTCGCCAACGACATCGCCAAGCCGGTGGCGGACTCGCTCAAGGAGTCGGGGCTCTTCGGGGCGCCAGCCCGCTAGAACCGCACCGAGACCCCGCCGGTGAAGTCGAACTGGGCGAAGGGGATTCCGCCCGAGAGGCCCACGCTCGCGCCGCCGGTGCCCACCCAGAACCCGCCGCCGCTGAAGTACACCGGCACCAGCGCGCGGGCCTCGAAGCGAAGGCCCACGTTCTCGGTCATCCACACCTTGAATCCCAGGCCCGCGGTGAAGGCGAACCGCACCGCGTCCTCGGCGGTGTAGGTGGTCCCGTCCTGGAACCGGACCGGGCTCGCGTGGATGATCACCATCCCCGCGGTGATCGCCCCGAAGGGCTCGATCCGCCCGAAGGGGCGGCTCACGTGCCCTCCGATCTGGATCCAGTGCAGACCCAGCCCGGCGGAGTCACTGTTGGCGACCCCCGGCACGAAGGAGGCGAAGCGGGCCTGCGTGGGCACGTAGGCGTAGAGCAGCTCGACCGCGTACCCGGGCCGGATGAAGTAGTCGATGGTCCCGCCGTAATCGACCGCGCCGTCGATGATGATGTTTCCGTTGAAGGTGCTGGCGTCGGTGGAGACGGTCCAGCCGACGAAGCCACCCAGCTCGATGTCGCCCCGGGACTTGGGAGGAGGCGGCGGCGTATACGCCGGGGGCCCATAGCTCGGCTGGACGTAGACCGGCTGCGGGGCAGACGCCGGCGGTCCGTACGGATTCGGGGGCGGTGCGGGGAGATAGCCCGGCGGCGGTGTCCCCTGCGCCCAGGCCACCCCGGTGATCAGCAGCGTCCCCAGCAGCACCCATCGCACCATGGTGATCGTCCTCCCGGCCCGAGCTGTACCTACCGCCCCGGCAAGCTTCGCAGCCAGTGGACCTTCGGCACGGGCAGTTGGACCTTGGTCTCATTGCCTGTCCCCGACCGGAAGGAGACGACCGTCAGGAGGCGGAGGGGAGCATGCCGCAGATGAGGATCGGCACCGGGACGGGGCTCGCGGCCGTCGTGGGGTGTCTCCTGGTCGGCTGTGGCCACGCGCCACCGACGCCCGGGTCGACGGATCAGGGTGAGGAGCGTCGGCTGGCAGTGGCCAACGGCTGGCTGCTGGGAAGCTCGCTGGGGCTCGGGCCCGCCCTTCCGGTGGTGTTCATGCACGGGGTGGGTGGAAATCATCATCTGTTCGATCCGCAGCTCGCCGAGCTCCGGAGCGGCCGGAGGGTGCTGGCCTTCGACCAGCGCGGCTGCGGCGGGAGCGCCGACGCGCCGGGCGGCAACTACGATCTCGACACCCGCGTGCGCGACCTCGGCCTCGTGCTCGACGCCGTTCGCCTCGAGCAGGTGGTGCTGGTGGCCCACGGTACCGGCGCGCAGGTGGTGGCGCGCTACGCCGAGCGGAATCCGGCCCGGGTGCTGGGGCTGGTGTTGGTCCACCCGGTGAGTGGCAACGCCGCGGCCGCCCGGATTGCCGATCTCCCCGACGCCGAGCTCCGGGCGGCCATCGACCGCTGGCTGGGAACGCTCCTGGAGGGGGCCAGGCCCGAGACCCGGGAAAAGGTCCTCGGCTCGGTCCAGGTGGCGCGCGTCCCGGCGATGCGGGCGATGCTCGCCGATGCGGCCGCCACCGACCTGCCGGGGAGCCTGGCCGCCTATCCGGGACCGGTTCTCATCCTCGCCGCGCCGGACGAGAAGGTCCCTGGCCCCCTCCGTTCCGGAATCGAGGTCCGGCGGCTCTCCGACGGGAGCCACTGGTCCCCTCTGGACGCGGCGGACGAGGTGAACGCGCAGCTCCGTGAGCTCCTCCGGCCACTCGACGCCGCGGCGATGGAGCAGCGCCGGTCCCGCTGAGTCTCGACGGAGGGAGCCTGGGCGCCGTGCGGTGGGCAGCCCGCGGTCGAGAAAGGAGATGGACCGACCCGCCGTCACGGAGGCTCTGGCACAATGGTCTCGATGAGGGGTCTCCACGCCGTGGTCCTGAGCGTCAGCCTGGCCGCGACGGCCGGCGAGCCGATCCCTGACACGACCTTCCGCGTGGCGAACCGCAAGGTGTTCACCTTCCGCGCCACGGTCGTCGGAAGCTCACCGGCCGATCGGCTATCCAGCGCCAAGGCCCGCCTCGAGCAGATCCCCACCCGCGGTCCTCCGGAGCAGGTCGAGACCCGCCCCGTTCAGGTGGGCTCCGAGAAGGGCACCGCGGTGCTGGTGGGATCCCGCCTGCTCTTCACCGTCGCCGAGGGCGACGTCGACCTGCAAGCAGGAGAGACGACCGACGGCGTGGCGCGACAGGCTGCCCTGGTGCTCACCGAGGCCCTCACTGCGGAGCGTGAGCAGCGGTCGGTGCGGCTCCTGGTGCGCTCGCTTCTCCTGGCTCTGGCAGCCACCGTCATCGCGGCGGGGCTGTTCTGGCTGTTCGTCCGTGCGCGGCGCGCGGCCTACCTCGGGGTGGCCGCGATCAGCCGCCGCGAGGGCTTCAGGCTCTGGGACGTGGACTTCGGGCCAATCATCCGGTCGACGCTCCGGGCGGTGACCTTCGTCCTCTTCTGGGCCTTGGTGCTGTCCGCCATCGAGGTCTGGCTCACATACGTCCTGTCCCTCTTCCCGCTCACCCGCCCTTGGTCGGACGCGCTGCTGGGCAGTGTCGTGGGCCTCCTGGGCCAGCTCGGGCGCGCGCTGCTGGGCGGAATCCCCGACCTCCTGATCGCGGTGGTCATCCTCCTCATCGGCCGAACGGTCGCGGGCTTCTTCTCGGGGGCCGTCCATCGGGTCGAGGAGGGAACTGCGGCGCTCCCCTGGGTTCATCCCGAGACCGCCGGGGCCACGCGCCGGCTGCTCGTGGGTGCCGTGTGGCTGGTCACCATCGCCGCCGCGTACCCGTACCTGCCCGGCTCGGGCTCGGAGGCCTTCAAGGCCCTCAGCCTGGTGGTGGGCCTGGGCCTCTCCCTCGGCTCGACGGGCATCGTCGCCCAGGCGATGAGCGGGCTGGTGGTCATCTACTCCCGGGCGCTCTCCCGGGGCGACTGCGTGCGCATCGGAGACACCGAGGGAGTGGTGACCGAGGTGCACCTCCTCTCCACCCGGCTGCTCACCATCGAGGGCGAGGAGGTCACCATTCCCAACACGGTGGTGGTGAACGGGCCGGTCAAGAACTTCGGCCGGGCGAGCAAGGGACAGGGAGCCCTGGTCTCGGTGCGGGTGAGCATCGGCTACGACGCTCCCTGGCGGAAAGTGCATGCGCTCCTGCTTGAGGCGGCGAAGGAGACGCCGGGTCTTCGCCCGGAGCCCGCACCGTACGTGCTCCAGCGCGCGCTCGACGACTTCTACGTCCAGTACGAGCTCATCGCGTCGGTGGAGAAGCCGATCGATCGGCCTCTGGTGGCCTCGGCGCTGCACGCCCGCATCCAGGACGGATTCAACGCCGCGGGAATCCAGATCATGTCCCCGCACTTCGCACTTCAGCCCCGACTTCCGGTGCTGGGCGAGGGGCCGCCGGCCGCTCCGGGCGAGCCGGGCCGGGTCGATCGCCCAACGGCCGCCAGCGGGCAAGGGCGCTGAGGATTTCTGTCAGCGGCGGGCGATCCGCATCACCCGCTCACGTGCGTCGGGAGCCTCGAGGAGCTCCCGGGTGAGAAATCCATTGACCTGGATCATCCGAGCGATCCCCCCGGTCCAGCCGGTCTGGTGGCTCGCGCCGATCCCCGCGCCGTTGTCCCCGTGGAAGTACTCGTAGAACAGGAGGTGATCGCACCAGTGGGGATCGGTCTGGAACTTCTCCGATCCGCCGTACACCGGACGGCGCCCTGAGGCATCGCGGGTGAAGGTACGGATCACCCGCTCCGCCAGCTCCCGCGACACCTCGAACAGCGTCATCTCCTTGCCGGAGCCGGTGGGGCACTCGATCTTGAATCGGTCGCCATAATACGCGGCGAGCCGGACCAGCGCGGTCCAGAGGAGGAAGTTCACCGGCATCCACACCGGTCCTCGCCAGTTGGAGTTCCCGCCGAACATCCCGCTGTCCGAATCACCAGGGACGTAGCCGACCCGGAATTCGTTCCCGCCGTGGTGAAACACATAGGGGTGTTCCAGGTGATGGCGAGAGAGGGCGCGGATGCCGTGCGGTCCGAGGAACTCTCGCTCGTCGAGCATCCGGGTCAGGATTCGCCGGAGCTTCTTCTCGTCGACGATGGAGACCATTCGCCGGCCATGGATTCCTGGCTCGGCCGGCATGTGGATGTTGGCGACGAGGTCGGGGTGGCGAAGGAGGAATTCCCGCGCGTTCTTCCGGAAGGTGGGGAGTCGGGCGATGTCCTCGTCGAAGACGGCCACCGCCGCCAGCGGAAGGAGGCCGACCATCGACCGGACCTTGAGCCGCATCGCCTGTCCGTCCGGGAGCCGGAGCACGTCGTAGAAGAACCCGTCCTCCTCGTCCCACATGTCGTCCTGGTTCTCCCCCAGTCGGTCCATGGCGGCGGAGATCCAGATCGTGTGCTCGAAGAACTTGGTGACGAACTCCTCGTAGGCCGGGTTGTGCAGCGCCAGCTCCACGGCGATGCGAAGCATTTGCTGGCTGAAAAAGGCCATCCAGGCCGTGCCATCGGCCTGCTCCAGGTAGCCCCCGGTGGGCAGCGGTGAGCTCCGGTCGAAGACGCCGATGTTGTCCAGCCCGAGGAACCCACCCTCGAAGACGTTGTTCCCGGTACGATCCTTCCGGTTCACCCACCAGGTGAAGTTCACCAGCAGCTTGGAGAAGGCGTAGGTCAGGAAGTCGATGTCACCCTTGCCGTTGCGCTCCTTGTCGATGAGGTAGACCTGCATCGTCGCGTAGGCGTGGACCGGGGGGTTTACGTCGCCGAAGTTCCACTCGTACGCCGGCATCTGCCCGTTGGGGTGCAGGTAGTCGCTGCGGAGCATCAAGTCGAGCTGCGACTTGGCGAAATCCACGTCGACCATCGCCAGCGGCAACATGTGGAATGCCAGGTCCCACGCCGCGTACCACGGGTACTCCCACTTGTCGGGCATGGAGATGATGTCGTCGTTGATCATGTGGAACCACTCGGCATTCCGCACCCGCTGGCGCAGGAAGGGTGGCGTCCCCGGTCCCACGCGATGTTCCTTGAGCCAGGTGGATAGGTCGTAGTGGAAGTACTGCTTGCCCCACAGCATCCCCGCAAGCGCCTGGCGCATCACCCGCGCCCGGTCGGCGTCGGCCTTCACCGCCGGCGGGGTGATCCCGTCATAGAAGGCGTCCGCCTCTTGACGACGCTGCTCGAGGACCCGGTCGTGCTCGGCGAAGGGCGCCCTCGTCACCGCGGGGGGGCTCCGCGTGAGCCGGAGACGCACGGTCCCTGTCTGGCCCGGGGCGACAGTGAGCGCGAAGTCCGGTGAGGCCTTTGTTCCGCGCTGGGCCGGATTCACCGCCTCGCGGCGGTTGTGCACCACCCGCTCTCCGATGCCGTCCTTCACGTACGGCGAGGCGTTCGGCTGACCCCAGAGGCGCTGCGCGTTGGTCTCGTTCTCGGTGAAGAGTAGCTCGGGCTTGCCCTCGCAGTAGAAGAAGTAGTCTGGAAGCGGGTCGCCGGTGAGCGAGACGGTGTGATGGGCGGCGATGACGCTCGCCTCCGGATGCTCGACCCGCTCCAGGATCGGCTTGCCGCCCCCGCCGCCCCAGGACCAGGTGTTCCGGAACCAGAGCGTGGGCAGCACGTGGAGGCTCGCCGCCTCGGGGCCGCGATTGGCGACGTCGATGCGAACCAGGACGTCCTCCGGTCCGGCCTTGGCGTACTCGACGAACACGTCGAAGTACCGGTCCTCGGCGAAGACGCCGGTGTCCAGCAGCTCGTATTCCAGCTCCTGCTTTCCACGGGAGGCGTTCGTCCGGAGCAGGTCCTCGTAGGGGAACCGGCGCTGCGGATACTTGTAGAGGTACCTCATGTACGAGTGGGTCGGCGTGCTGTCGAGGTAGAAGTAGTACTCCTTCACGTCCTCGCCGTGGTTCCCCTCGCTGTTGGTCAGCCCGAACAGGCGCTCCTTGAGGATGGAGTCGCGCCCGTTCCAGAGCGCGAGCCCGAAGCACAGCCGCTGCTTTCCGTCGCAGATGCCGGCCAGCCCGTCCTCGCCCCAGCGGTAGGCGCGGGAGCGGGCCTGGTCGTGGGTGAAGTAGGCCCAGGCGTTCCCGTCCTCGCTGTAGTCCTCGCGGACGGTGCCCCACTGCCGCTCGCTGAGGTACGGGCCCCACTGCTTCCAGTCGGCCTTGCCGGCACGGCTTTCCTCGAGCCGCGTCTGCTCCGCATCCGCACGCCGCTGATCGAACATGGCCTCTCCCCCGGGTCTCGGTCCGGCTGGTCGCGGATCAGAGGGACAGACCGGGCTCCGCGTCCATGGGGTTAGCGTGGGACCTTCGGCCAATGCGGACCGCGACACAGAGCGACAGTCCGGGGGCACTTTCGTCGGGTTCAAGGCGGCCGCAGCACGGCGGCCAACGCGGACCGCGACACAGGAAGCGACAGTCCGGATCAGTAACGCGCTGGGACGAAGCGGCGGCCCTTCAGCGAAGCCTTGTCGTCGTAGGCGCGCTTCTTCGACCGGTCCGGCAGCTTCACCTTCTCTCTCGGTGCCTTGCCGTAGGGGATCTGCTTCAGGATGTGCTGAATGACGTTGAGCCGGGCCCGCTTCTTGTCGTCGGACGGGACGATGAACCAGGGGCATTGCTTGCTGTCCGTGGCGGCGAACATCGCGTCGCGTGCCCGCGAGTAGTCGTACCACCTCTCCCGGGACGGGAGGTCGGTCTTGCTCAGCTTCCACTGTCGCAACGGGTCTTCGATCCGTGCCTGGAAGCGCCGGGCCTGCTCCTCGTTGCTGACCTCCAGCCAGTACTTGAGGAGGATGATCCCCGATTCCAGGAGGGCGCGCTCGAACCCGGGCACCACCTCCAGGAAGTGGTCCCGCTCCTCGCCAGTGCAGAAGCCGAGCACGTACTCGACGCCCGCGCGGTTGTACCAGCTGCGATCGAAGATCACGATCTCGCCAGCCGCCGGCAGGTGCGGCATGTAGCGCTGGATGAACATCTGCGACTTCTCGCGATCCGAGGGTGCTGGAAGCGCGACTACCCGGAACACGCGGGGGCTCACCCGCTCGGTGATCGCCTTGATGGTTCCGCCCTTCCCTGCTCCGTCGCGCCCCTCGAAGACGATGCAGATCTTCGCGCCCGTGCTCTTCACCCATTCCTGGAGCTTCACCAGCTCGACATGCAGCCGCTCGAGCTTGCGCTCATAATCCTTGCGCGACAGGGGGC
>JBKPMY010000476.1:0-11562 GCA_046732375.1 Myxococcota bacterium | reverse complement strand
TCTCAGAGAACTCGTCGGCCCACCGAGGTCTCAGAGAACTCGTCAGGCCATCGAGGTCTCAGAGAACTCGTCAGGCCATCAGGTCTCAGAGAACTCGTCAGCTCCCCGTCGCGGGTCGGGTCCAGGACCCTCAGCCGGCCGGGGCTCCGCCGGCGTCCGCTCGGCGACCAGGTGGCAGGCCACCAGCGTCCCGTCTCCGAGCGGCCGCAGCTCCGGCCGCTCCACCCGGCACCGGGCCTCGGCCAGCGGGCAGCGCGGATGGAAGGCGCACCCCGGCGGGGGGGCGAGCGCGCTCGGCACCTCGCCCGGGATCGCCGCCCTCCGCCGCCCCGGCCGGCGCACGTCCGGAATCGTTTCCAGCAGCGCCCGGGTGTACGGGTGCGCGGGCGCCGCGAAGAGCACCGCCCGCGGCGCCCACTCCACCACCCGCCCCAGGTACATCACCGCCACGCTCGTCGACACGTGCGAGACGACCGCCAGGTCGTGGCTGATGAACACCAGCGACAGCCCGAGCCGCGCCTGCGTCTCCTTGAGGAGATTCAGCACTTGGGCCTGCACGGAGACGTCGAGCGCCGACGTCGGCTCGTCGCAGACGACGAGCTCCGGGTCCGCGCACAGCGCCCGGGCGATCGCCAGCCGCTGCCGCTGTCCTCCCGAGAACTGATGGGGGTGCTTGTCCAGATCCCCCTCCGACAGGCCCACCTGCCGCAGGAGCTCCGCCGCCCGCTGGCGCCGTGCCGTCGCCGGCAGCTCGCCAACCGCCGGCTCGGTGACGATGTCCCGGACGCGCCACCGCGGGTCCAGTGAGGCGTACGGGTCCTGGAACACCATCTGGATCCGCCGCTGCAGCGCGCGCGGCCGATGGTGCGCGCCTCCCTCGAGCGGCTGGCCGCGGAAGCGGATCTCCCCGGCGCTCGGAACCTCCAGGCCCACCAGGAGTCGACCGAGCGTCGTCTTCCCGCACCCCGACTCCCCGACGACCCCCAGCGTCTCCCCGGCGTGCACCGCGAGGCTCACGCTCTCGACGGCACGCACCACGGCAGCAGGCGCGCGCGACACGACCCGCGCGAGCAGCGGCCGCGGCACCGGGAAGTGCTTGGTCAGGGCCCGCAGCTCCAGGAACGGCGCGTCAGCCACCGCGTCCTCCCGATGAGCTCTGCGGGGCTTCGCCCGCCTCGAGCGGGTGCCAGCAGGCCAGCTCCGCATCACCCAGTTGCTCGAGCGGCGGCCGCTCCATCCGGCACCGCTCCGACGCCCTCGGGCAGCGAGGGTGGAAGGCGCACCCCGGGGGGAGCTCGCCGGGCCGGGGCATCACGCCGGGAATCGCCGGAAGCGCCCCGCCACCCTCTCCACCGACCCGCGGCACGGCCTCGAGGAGCGCACGGGTGTACGGGTGCCGCGGCGACCGCAGCAAGCGCTGCACCGGCGCCCGCTCGACGATCCGTCCCGCGTACATGATGGCCACCTCGGTCGCGAGCTCGGCCACCACGCCCAGGTCGTGGGTGATGAGCAGCACCGAGACGCCGTGCTCCTCCACCAGCCGCGCCAGCAGCGAGACGATCTGCGCCTGCGTCGACACGTCCAGCGCGGTCGTGCACTCGTCGGCCACCACCAGCGGTGGCTCGGCGCACAGGGCGAGGGCGATGGCCACCCGCTGCCGCATGCCGCCCGAGAGCTGGTGCGGATAGTGTCCGAAGCGCTCGACGGGTGAAGGGAGGCCCACGTCGGCCAGCAGGCGCAAGGCGCGCTCGCGCGCGGCCTCCCGGTCCAGGGGCAGGTGCGCGCGGAGTGTCTCCACCAGCTGGTCTCCCACCGGGAACAGCGGATCCAGGCTGGTGAACGGATCCTGCGGCACGAAGCCGACGGACTTTCCTCGCAGCGGGCGGACGGCCCGCGCATCCTCCAGGCTCACCGCACGCCCGAGCACGCTGAGCCTCCCCCCGGCGATGCGGACCGGCGGCGAGACCAGCCCGATCAGCGCCGCGGCGGTCAACGACTTCCCTGCGCCGGACTCACCCACCAGCCCGAGCACCCGGCCGGGGTCGATCCGGAACGAGACGTCCTGCACCAGCGGAACCTCGGCGCCGGCCCTTCGCAGGCTGACGTTCAGCCCTTCCAGCGCAACGCTCACGACACCGCGCTCCGCTGCTTCGGGTCCAGCCCGTCGCGGAGCCCGTCCCCGGCGACGTTCACCGCCAGCACCAGCCCGGCCAGTGCCAGCCCCGGAAACACCACCATCCACCACGCTCCCGAGGGCAGGTAGGCGCTGCCGTTCCGGACCAGCGTGCCAAGGGACGGCGACGTCGGCGGGATACCCACCCCGAGGAAGGACAGCGTCGCCTCGGTGAGAATGGCGTTCCCCAGCCCGATGGTGGCGATGACCACGATGGGCCCGAGCACGTTGGGCAGCACGTGCCCGAGGAGGATGGACCACCCGGGCCGGGCCATCACCTGAGCGGCCTGGACGTACCCCTTCTCCCGCTCGACCAGCGTTCCCACCCGCGCCGCCCGGGCGAAGGGGACCCACTGCGCGAGGGCGATGGCCCCGATCACCACCGGGATCCCCAGCGTCTCGTGCACCGAGCGCGGCAGCACGCTGCGGGCCACGCCGTCGAGCAGCATCGCCACCAGGATCGCCGGGAAGGTCAGCTGCGCATCGGCGATGCGCATGAGGAAGGCATCCAGCCAGCCGCCGCGGTATCCGCTCACCAGCCCGGCGGCGAGACCGATCACCATCGCGAGGGCCACCGCGGCGAAGCCGACGCCCATCGAGAGCCGGAGCCCGAACAGCACGCCGGACAGCACGTCCCGCCCCTGCTCGTCGGTGCCGAGGAGGAACTCGCGCCGTCCCTCCGCGTCCCACGCCGGCGGGATCGAGGAGTTCATGAGGTCCAGGGAGCGGAGATCCTGCACCGGCTGCGGCGCGACCCAGCGCGCGCCGGCGGCGAGCAGCACGTAGGCCAGCACGACCACGAGCGCCAGTCGCGTGCCTCGTCGCGTCCCCTCCAGGAGTCCCTGCAGCAGTCCCATCGGACGGTCCTCAGCTCCGGCCCACCGTCGACCGGACACGCGGGTCCAGCACCAGGTAGCTCACGTCGACCACCAGGTTGATGAGCACGAAGGCCACCGCCGCCAGCAGCAGGTAGCTGGAGATCACCGGCACGTCGACGAACTGGACTGCCTGGAGGAAGAGCAGCCCCATCCCCGGCCACTGGAACACCGTCTCGGTCACCACCGAGAAGGCGAGGAGATTACCGAGCTGGAGCGCCGCGACCGTCACGACCGGGAGGAGCGCGTTCCGCAGCCCGTGCCGGAAGTTGATGGAGCGCTCGGGCAGGCCCCGCGCGCGGGCGAAGCGCACGTGGTCCGAATGGAGCACGTCCAGCAGCTCCCCACGGACCAGCCGCAGCAGGAGCGCCAGCGAGAAGAGAGCGAGCGTGATGGAGGGCAGCAGGAGCGATCGAAGGCCGCTCGCGGTCAGCAGGCCGGTGGTCCAGGGTCCGATGGACACCACCTCCCCCCGACCGGAGGAGGGGAGCCACTGGAGCTGGACGGCGAAGAGGAAGATCAGCAGCAGCCCGGTGAGGAAGGTGGGCACCGAGAGCCCGGCGAGAGAAACGCCGAGGATGACCTTGCTCAGGAGCGACCCGCGCCGGATCGCCGTGTAGATGCCGAGCGGCACCCCCAGGACCAGCGTGAGCAGCATCGCCATCCCGGACAGCTCGACGCTCGCCGGGAGACGCTCCACGAGCAGCTCTCCCACCGGCACCCCCAGCCGGTAGGAGACGCCGAGCTGCCCGCGCACCACCCGGCCCAGGTACTTGCCGTACTGGACGACGAAGGGCTGATCCAGCCCGAGCTCCCGCCGCATCGCCTCCCGCTCCTCGATGGTGGCGTTCTGCCCCAGCATGTTGTTCACCGGGTCGCCGAGCTTGGTGGAGACGGCGAAGGCGAGGAGCCCCACCACCAGCATCACGCCCAGCCCCTGGAGCAGGCGGGTGAGGAGTCCGGCGATCACTTGCGCATCTTCACGTAGCGGAGCTGGACCCGATCGCGTGCGTCCGGCGTCACCTCCACGCCCTCACGGACGCCCCAGATGATCAGCTGCTCGTGGAGCGGGGCGTGCCCGACGTCCTCCTTGTGGATCCGGAGCACCTCGGACATCAGCGCCCGGCGCTTCTCCTGGTTCATCTCCACCCGGATCTGCTCCACCAGCTCCTCGACCTTCGGATTGGTGTAGCGCCCCGCGTTCCAGGCTCCGGCGCCCTCGCCCTTCATGGTCATGGTGGGGACGAAGGTGGCCATGGCGTCGGCGGTCTCGGGGCTGAAGCCGAGGAGGAAGAGGCTGGTGTTGTTGTTCGACTTCCGCAGGATCTTGTCGAAGTGCTTCGACTTGGTCTGGGCGTTGAGGGTCGCCTTGATGCCCACGCGGGCGAGCATCGGCACCAGCGACTGGCAGATGGCCTCGTCGTTGATGTAGCGGTCGTTGGGACAGTCGAGTGTCACCGGGAAGCCGTCCGGGTACCCGGCCTCGGCGAGCAGCTTGCGGGACGCGGCCGGGTCGTAGGGGTATCGCTCGCGCAACTTCGCGTCGTAGCCCTCGGTGCCCTCGGGGATGGTCAGTCCGGTGGGAGCTGCCATCCCCCGCATCACCTTGGCGCGGATCGCCTCGGCGTCGATGGCCTGGTAGAGCGCACGCCGGACCCGGACGTCCTTGAACGGATTCTTCTTCGACCCCGGCATGTCCAGCGACTCGTCGCGCCACTGGTCAAACCCCAGGTAGACCACACGGAGCTCGGGCTTCTTGATCACCCGGAAGCCCTTCTGGCCTTCCACCCGCGCCACGTCCTGCGGCGCGACGGGGTAGGCCAGGTCGAGCTCTCCGGAGATCAGCGCCGCGAGCCGCGTGGCGGCATTGGCGATGGGACGGAACTCGGCCCGGGTGATGGCGTACTTCTTGTTCGGGAGGTCCCACCACTTCGGGTAGGGCACGAGCACGGTCCGCGTGTCGGGCAGCCGTTCCACCACCTGGAAGGGACCGGTCCCGTTCTCGTGCCGGGTGGCGTAGGTCTCTTCCTTGAGACCGGCGACCGGCTCGGTGGTCGCGTGCTGCTCACACCACTTCTTGGAGACGATGAAGTGCTCGGTGAGGTTCCGGAGGAGGATCGGGTCCGGGCCGACGGTCACGTACTCGATCGTGTAGTCGTCGATCTTCTTCACGCTCTTGATGGTCGCCACATGCGAGGCCATCACCGAGTTCTTCGAGCGCTGCCGCTCGTAGGAAAACACCACGTCGTCGGCGGTGAACGGAGTCCCGTCGTGGAAGGTGACGCCCTTGCGTAGCTGGAAACGCCAGGTGACCGGATCGACGTTCTTCCAGCTCACCGCCAGCGCCGGCTCGGGATCGAGCTTCTCGTTGAAGCGAACCAGCCCCTCGTGGATGTTGTTCTTGAACGAGTTGGAGAGCGCCTCGTCCGCCGAGTGCGGATCCAGGGTGAGGAGATCTCCGGTCGAGGCGTAGCGGAAGGTCTGGGCTTCTGCCGACCCCAGCACGAGCAGCGCTCCGAGCAGCACGCATCCAGCCAGTCGATGCATCGCAGGCCCTCCCCGGTTGAACTTTCAACCGGGTGGCGAGGGTAGCCCAGGAGGCGAGGGGGGAGGATCGATTCTACGGGACGGCGAGCGGGGTCCGCCGCACGAAGACATAGGGACCGGACTCGTCGCCCCACTTCCGTGTCCCGGTCGGGTCGTACCCGCGCTCCCAGGAACGAAAGCCCACCGTGTCGAGGACGAGGTCGCCGGTGACGTAGGTCGCGCCCTTGACCGTGGTGGGGCAACCGCGCCCGCTGGTGGACCCGCGATACACCGGACCATCAGCCCGGAGCGACAGCATGCATCCCACGCGCTCGACCAGCTCCTCACGAGTGAACCGTGGGCGCACCGACAGCCCGCAGGCACCCACCGAGGAGCCCGGAACCGCCAGCTCGAACACCCGCGCCACCGCCACGGACTCCACCGGCTCGCCGGGCTCGAGGACGTAGACCCGCTGGCGCACGGGCCTGTCGGGGGCGTCGATCGGCGCGTGCTCGACGTACAGCACGCGCGTGCCCAGCGCGGGGACGTCGGCCGGGCAGGCGCTGACCTGGAGCGCGGTGAACCCGGGCGAGCTGCGGGCCTGGTCCGCCGAATCGAATCGCCCCTCCAGGAGGCGGTAGGTGCGGTCCGCCGCCCCGGCGGAGGCGGAGGCGGACGGCGATGACGGCGGCACCGTGGACGCCGACGGCGGCACCGTGGACGCCGACGGCGGTACCGTGGACACCGAGGTGGCGCAGCCGAGCCCGAGCACGACGGCGGCGAAGGCGCTCGCCATCTCGCATCGAGGGAGTGGACGCAGGCGGGAGGGGCGCAGAGCCCGAACTCTACCAGTCGCTTCCGGGGCTCGAGGCTGTCGGACACGCGCGCAGGATCGGCGCCTGTCTCCGAGCCGGTGCGTCTCGCTCAGCCCTTGCGGGGAGCCAGCCCCTTCTCGTGGGGGTAGGTCTGCAGCAAGTCGAGGCCGACCTCCGGCTCGCTCGGGCCGGTGCCTCCGATGCGGTGCACCTGCCGCTGGATCTTCTCCTGGAGGAGGATCAGCGCGTCCAGCACCTGCTCCGGCCGCGGCGGGCAGCCGGGGATGTACACGTCCACCGGGATGATCCGGTCGATGCCCTGGAGCACCGCATAGTTGTCGTAGAAGCCACCCGAGGAGGCGCACACCCCGAAGCTGACCACCCACTTCGGCTCCGCCATCTGCTCGTAGACGCGCTTCAGGATGGGCGCCTGCTTGAGGTTGATCGTCCCCACCACCAACAGCATGTCCGCCTGCCGGGGCGAGAAGCGGGGGAACTCGGCGCCGAACCGCGCGATGTCGTACCGGCTCGCGGCCACGGACATGTACTCCATGCCGCAACACGCGGTGGCGAAGGGGTAGGTGAAGAGCGAGTACTTGCGCGCCCAGCCCAGCCCCTTGCTCACCATCCGCTCGAGGAAGCCCATCGCGTCGTCGCGACGGGTGGTGATGACTGGGGCGATGTCAGCGTCGGCCATGGTCCTCTCTTAACTCTCCCAGTCCAGCGCGCCCTTCTTCCAGACGTAAGCCAGCCCGATGACCAGGGTGACCGCGAAGACGAACATCTCCCCGTAGCCGAACCAGCCCAGCGCCTTGAAGTTCACCGCCCAGGGGTAGAGGAACACCGTCTCCACGTCGAAGACGATGAAGAGCAGCGCGACCACGTAGAACTTCACCGCGAAGCGCTGGCGCGCGGTGCCGGGCGACGGCTCGCTCCCCGCCTCGAAGATGGTCGACTTGATGGCCGACGGCTTGCGCGGGCCGAGGATGGCCGACATGACGCTGACCAGCGCGCCCAGCCCCCCGGCGACGACGAGGATGGCGAGCAGCGGTGCGTAGGGAGCGAGCGAGGGATCGGGGTTCATCGAGGCGGGCGCATCCAACGACGTGACACGCAGGGTGTCAACGATGGGACGCGGCCCGGGCCTCCAGCCGCGCGAAGTGCGAGGGGTCCAGCGACACCATCCCCAGCCGCCGGTCCGGCGTCACCCGAGGGCCGTGGTAGTCGCTGCCGGCGGTCGGGACCAGGCCGAGCGCATCCGCCTGGCGGAGGAAGACCTCGCGCTGGCTGGGGACGTGGTCGGGGTGGAAGATCTCCAGCCCGTCGAGTCCGGCCTTCGCCAGCCGCTCCAGCGTGTGGGGCAGGACCTTGCTCGAGCCCGGGTGCGCGAGGGTGGCGGTGCCACCGGCCCGGTGGAGCATGGAGATGGCGTCCTCGGCGCTCACCCGGAAGCGGTCGACGTAGCCGGGCTTGCCGTCCCCCAGGAACCGGTCGAACGCCTCCCGGGTGGAGGTGACATACCCGCGCTCCACGAGCGCCAGGGCCAGATGTGGACGGCCGAGGTGCGCGCCCGCCGCGATGCGCTCCACCTCCTCGGGCGTGATCGGAAATCCCAGCCGGTTCATCTGCGCGATCATCCGGCCCATCCGCTCGGCTCGCTCGTCCCCGAGGCGGTCGGAGAAGCCGGCCAGCCCGGGCTCGGTGGCCTCCACGAAGTGCCCGAGGATGTGGACCTCCCGGCCTTCCACCTCGCTGGACACCTCGATGCCGGGCACCAGCCGGATGCCCTGGGCGTCGGCGGCCTCGCGGGCCCGCTGGAGGGCCTTCACCGTGTCGTGGTCGGTCACCGCCAGCGTCCTGACCCCGGCAGCCCGGGCCCGGGCCAGCAGGTCCTCCGGCGAGTGCTCGCCGTCGCTGGCAGTGGTGTGGGAGTGAAGGTCGATCATGCCCGCGGGGAAAGGTCGCGTTGAAATGTGGACCGCCGAGCCCTATAATTACCCAACCGCTCGAATTCTCAAGCGGATTCGCCCATGCAGCACCCCCTCCAGATCTCCCGCCGCATCGAGTACGGGCTCCGAGCGATGGTGTGCCTGGCCGCCCAGCCGGAGGGCCGGGTGATGCCCTTCCGGGAGATTGCCCGGCGGATGAACGTGCCGCAGGACTTCCTGGCGAAGATCCTCAAGCAGCTCGTCACCCGGCAGCTCGCGATGAGTACCCGCGGGGCGCGCGGGGGATACCGGCTGGCCCGGCCGGCGCGTGACATCACCTTCCTCGAGGTCATCGAGGCGGTCGAGGGACCGGTGGTGGTGAACCTCTGCCAGGACGGCCACGACGGTTGCCGGCTGTCGCATGGATGCACGCTGTACGGCGTCTGGAAGCGCGGGCAGGAGCGGATGCTCGACGTCTACCGCACCGCCACCCTCGATCAGCTGGCGATGGCCGAGCTCAAGCCTGTCCCGCCGCTTCCGTCCGCGGCGGCGATTGCCGGTGCTTAACGCCGAGGTTTCGGCGTTATGGATCCGAGATGATCCGGGACCCGATGCAGGCGCTGGAGCGCGACCTCCAGGCCGAGCGTGCCTCTGCCCTGGCGCGGATCAACGACCTGTTCGTGAAGGCGATGGAGGCGTGGGAAGCGCTCGAGGCCGGGGAGCTGACATCGCTCGAGACGCGAGAGGCGGAGCTGGAGCGGCGCATCGAGCTGCGGGACCTCGCGGCCGAGCGCCTCTGGATGCTGCTGGTACAGCGCGAGTCGGTCGGCCTGCGGGACCACCGGGAGCTGTTGCAGCGCATCCCGCAGGAGATCCGGAAGCGGATCGGCCCCCGGCGGCAGCTCCCCCCGAGGGACTGAGCCTCGTCGCGCGGTTCACCCTCCTGCGAGGGCCACCGGCAGCTCCCCGCGGATGAACCGCTTCACGCCCGGCGCTCCTCCGAGCTCGAGCTGGAGCGGGCCTTCACGAGGAGCGGCCCGGAGCACCACCCGGAAGAAGGGGCAGCACCGCCGTTCCCCCCGTGCCCACTCGGCGAGGGAGGCCCAGTCCATGGCCGCCTCGTCCACGACGAAGACGTAGCCATCG
This sequence comes from Myxococcota bacterium, assembly GCA_046732375.1. GTDB lineage: Bacteria > Myxococcota > Myxococcia > Myxococcales > Myxococcaceae > RPRB01. The sequence continues at coordinate 2,099 of JBKPMY010000476.1, read as the reverse complement.
GCGATCTCTTCCCTGCTCCGGATCGCCTTCAGGAGCCGGGCGGAGAGCTCCAGGTGCCGCTGCCGTTCCTCGCGACTCAGCGCGTGCAGCGCGCATGCGAACTGCTCCTCGGGCTCCTCCTCCCGTGCCCGGGTCAGCACCCCCAGGAGCACCAGACAGGAGACCACTGCACCCATCAGTCGAACCATTCGAGACACCTCGCTTGAAGTGAGGCTCCGGAAGGTGCAACTTCGAGTGCGCTCGAAGTCAAGCGAGGCGGGTCATGCGAATCGGTGAGCTGTCCCGGCGGTCCGGCGTTCCTGCCACGGCGCTGCGGTACTGGGAGCAGGTGGGTCTTCTCCCGAGGGTTCCGCGAATCTCCGGCCGCCGCGAGTACGGGGAGGACTCCCTCCGGCGCGTGGGGCTCCTTCTCCTCGCCCAGGAGTGCGGCTTCACCCTCGCCGAGACCCGGCGGCTCTTCGCGCCCGCGCTGGACGGAAAGGCGCCCTCGGCGCGGTGGGAGATGCTGGCCGAGGTCAAGCTCGCCGAGATCGAGCGGGTGGAGCGGCTGCTCGGGCAGATGAGGTCGGCACTGCAGTCGGTCCGTTCCTGCCGGTGCGTCGACCTCGACACCTGCGGCGCCCTGGCCGTCCAGCTGCTGGCGTCGCCCCCCGAGCCGCCCTCGCCGGACAGCGCCAGCTCTCCGCGACCTGGCCCTCGCCGCGCGAGACGCAGGCGCGCCGGGCCCGTCAGCGCGCGCTCGTCGCGTCCTTGAAGACCTTCCCGTCCTTCATCACGAACACGACCTTCTCCAGCGCCTTGATGTCCTTCAGCGGGTCGGCGTTCACCGCGACGATGTCCGCGTAGGCGCCCGGGGCGATGACCCCCAGCTGCCCCTTCATCCCCAGCATCTCCGCCGCCCGCGAGGTCGCCGACTGGATGGCCTGCATCGGGGTCATCCCGAACTGGACCATGTACGGGAACTCCTTCGCGATCGGGTCGCTCCAGGAGAAGCCTCCAACGTCGCTCCCGAAGGCGATCTTCACCCCCGCCTTCACCGCGCGGCGGAAGGAGGGGCCGTGGACCTCGGCCCGCTTCCGGTCTCGCTTCCCGACGGGCGTCCCCTCCGGCTCCCAGTAGCCGTAATAGGCGGCCATCGTCGGACAGAGCCACGTTCCCTGCTTCACCATTTGCGCCACGGCGGCGTCGTCCAGCTCGAGCCCGTGCTCGATGGAGTCGCACCCACCGTCCAGCGCTCGCTTCATTCCGGGGTTCGTATAGGCGTGGCAGGCCACCTTCTTTCCCCAGCCATGCGCCTCGTCGACGATCGCCTTCAGCTCCTCCACCGTCAGCGTGGGCTGTGACTGGAGATTGCCGGCCGCGTCGACCCACGAGCGGTGGGTCATGTAGACCTTGATCCAGTCGGCCCCGTTCTCCAGCTGCTCCCGGGTGGCCTTGCGCGCCTCGACCGGCCCGTCGACGAGCTGGGCGCCTTTCGGAACCGCCACCTCGGGCGCGTACCCCTCCAGGTTGTATCCGCCGGTGGTGGAGATGGCCCGGGTGGAGACGAACATCCGCGGGCCGGGAATGTGCCCCTCCTCGATGGCCCGCTTGATGCCGACGTCACCGTAGCCCGCGCCCTCGGTCTCGACGTCCCGGATGGTGGTGAACCCCTGCTCGAGCGCCCTTCGCGCGGCAACCGTGGCCCTCGCCGCGCGATACGCGAGGGGGTACTTGAGCAGCTGCACGTCGTAGCCGCCCTCGGAGGGCTCCTCCCCCTGGAGGAACACGTGGGTGTGCGCGTCGATCATCCCGGGCAGCACCGTGACCGCGGAGAGGTCGATGACCTTCGCTCCCGCGGGAACGGCGGCGGCGCCCACGCTCTCGATCCGGTTGCCGCGGATGACGATGGTCTGGTTGCTCCTCGCCGAGCCGGAGCTGCCGTCGATCAGCGTCCCCGCCCGGATGACGGTCACCGGCGGCGGGGCGGGCGGGTCGGCGGCCAGCGCCAGGCGACAGACGAGTGACAGCGCCAGCATCCATCCCCGACGGCTCGACATGTCCCCGCCTCCCTGGAAAGGGCCGGATGCTTCCGTATCCACCGCGGCGGAGCCAAGGCA
>JBKPMY010000475.1:0-13442 GCA_046732375.1 Myxococcota bacterium | reverse complement strand
GTCCTGCGCCTCGAGGAGCACCGGGTCACCCCGGTCGTCGGTCCGGCTCGGCGCCCGCGAGGCGTGGAACCGCATCAGCGCGACGAGGCCGTGGACCTCGGGCTCGGCCGGTAGCAGCTGGGCGAGGAGGGCGCCAAGGCGAAGCGCCTCGTCGGTCAGCTCGGGCCGGATCAGCTCCAGGCCCACCGTCGCGGTGTGGCCCTCGTTGAAGACCAGGTAGAGCACCTCGAGCACCGACGGCAGTCGCGCTCGCAGCTCTGCTCCGCGGGGCACCTCGAATGGCAGCCTGGCCTCGCCGAGCGCGCGCTTCGCCCGGACCACGCGCTGGGCGATGGTGGGCTCGGTGGTCAGGAACGCCCGGGCGATCTCCTCGGTCGAGAGTCCTCCCACGATCCGGAGGGTCAGCGTGACCCGCGCTTCCTGCGAAAGCACCGGATGGCACGCGGTGAAGAGCAAGCGCAGCACATCGTCGCGCACGTCCTGGTCCACACCCTCGGCCAGCGCCGCCTCGATCTCCGCGGGCGACCGCGGTCTCCTGTCCTCGAGCTCCCGCGCCGCGCCGGTTCGCTCGGCCATCGCGTTCCGCCGGACCGCGTTCAGGGCCCTGTTCCGGGCCGTGGTCATCAGCCACGCGCCGGGGCGGTCGGGGACTCCGGTCCTCGGCCATTCCTCCAGCGCCGCGAGCACCGCCTCCTGGGCGAAGTCCTCTGCCAACGTCACGTCCCGCAGGAGGCGCGCAAGCCCGCCGATGACCCGCGGAGCTTCCTCCCTCCAGATCCGGCGAACGGCGCGCTCTGCTTCGGACCCGGACATCGGGCCGACCTTAACCCCTAACGTGGTCTCGTCGTTCCGGGACTCGGGTCCGCCCGCTCACTGCGCGGGCACGCTCGGGGTGAGCCGAGCGTGCGCCGCCGGGACTACCGTCCGGGCGGAGGCCCGCCCGGATCGAACATCTGGAGGATCTCCCCGGTCCCGTCACCGGCGAGCTGCATGAACTCCTGCGCCACGGCGATGGCTGCTTCCTTCGAAGGGACCTCGATGACCGCGAAGCCGTCGATCAGTTCCTTGGTCTCGGCGAATGGACCGTCGGTCACGCTGAACTTCCCGCGCTCGGTCTTCACCTTGGTGCCGTGCGTTGGCCGGACGAGGCCGCCGGTCATCACCACGACTCCGGCCTCGACGTTCTTCTTCGTGTACGCACCGATGGCCGCCATCTTCTCCGGCGCCGGTGGGGCGATGTTCGGGTCCTGCTGGTAGGTCATGAGGAAGCGCATGGTGGATCTCCGTTGTGCATCCTGGGGGTTCACTTGGGAAGGACGAACGCGCGCACCCGCGCGTCTCGCAGGACGAGTCCGGCCCAGAACAGCGCGCCGACGTACACCGGGAACAGGACATGGGTGGTGAGCGGGTCTCCGACCCGGAGGTGGATCGCCACCGCGCCGCCCAGGTAGCCGGTGAGCAGAGTGGCCCCGAGCACCGCGGTGCGCGGCCAGAGGTAGAGCGCGAGGGATCCGAGGATGATGAGGCCCAGCACCGGATTGAGGTGCGTGGGCCACCCGAGCTTCAGGGATGCCTCGGCGACCTCGGGGATGTGGGCGAACTTGATGGTCGCGTCGAAGAGCATGAACGCGACGGGGATTCCGGTGAGCATCCGGCCCGACCAGCGGGCGGTGGACGGGCTCCGGGCAAGGACAGCGGTCTCGAGCGTGGCTTCCAACGTCGTCTCCTGGTTCGGGGTGCTGGAGTGCACCCACGCCGAGACGACAAACGAGGCACCCCGAGATCGACATGGCGCTGCGGTGGGCCCAAGCCGCCGAGATTGCTAGGGAAATCGGATCGCGGCCCCTCGAAGGCCCTCGAAGGTGCCAGACACCTTCGATCCGCCTTCGATCCGCGGAGCGACTAGGCCGCGGCCAGGAGCGCCCTCGGTCCGCCCACCGGACCGGTGAAGTCGATGTGGTGACCGAGCAGCCACAGCTGCCGTTCCGGCGTGGCCATCGTGCGGAGCATCAGGGGCATGACCGCGTCCCGGATCCGTCGGGCAAACGGCCCGGCGGCCTTGTCGGAGTTCACCCGTCTGGCGGACCGGAGCACTCGCCGGACCCGCCCCTCGCGGAGACGCTGGTAGGCCTGGAAGGCACCGGCGAGATCCGGCACGTCGCGCAGGCACCGGGCGAGCTCCACCGCGTCCTCCGCCGCGAGCGAGGCGCCCTGGCCGGAGCTCGGCGAGGTCGCATGCGCGGCGTCGCCCACCAGAACCGCCCGCCCACGGTGCCAGGACCGGGGCGGCTCCAGGGTGTGCATCTCGGCGGCCCGGAGCGCGGCCTCGGGGGTCGCCTCGATGAGGTCCCGGACGGGGACGGCGTCCTCGGCGAAGGTTTCGAGCAGCCGGTCTCTCCACGTGCGGGGAGAAACCGCCTCCAGCGCCGCGCGACCCGGTTCGGGGCGGGTGGGGAGGTTTGCGAACCAGAGAACGCGTCGGTCCCCGGCTGCGAGGAAGCCGAAGAAGGCCCGGGTGCCGAACATCATCTCGAACGAGGAGGGGTGGGCCTCGAGGTCGACGCCGCGCGCCACGCCGCCCACGCCGAGCAGGCCGGTGTACTCCGGGCGAGGAGCTTCCGGGTCGAGGAGCTGGCGGGTGGTGGACCAGATCCCGTCGGCGCCGACCAGGAAGCCGCCACGCTCCTCGGTGCCATCCGCGAAGCGGGCGACGACGCCGTCCGGCGATTGCTCGAGGTCGACGAGTCGCTTCCCGTGAACGATGGGAATGCCTCGCTGCACCGCCTGATCGTGGAGCACGCGGTAGAGCTTCGCGCGCTCGATCGTGGTGGTGGTCGTTCCGTCGGTCAGGGGAATTCCTGCATCGACGACGCCGAGGAACTTCCCCGTTCCGCTGGAGAGCACCATCCGCTCGGTCCGCACGCCAGCCGCGACCACCGGGCGATGGGCATCGATCGCCTGGAGCGCATCCAGCCCGTTCGACGCGAGGGTCAGGAAGGCACCTACGCCGTCGGACGGAACGGGGCTCGCCTCGAAGACGGTGCTCTCGATCCCGACGCGCTGGAGCGCCATCGCCACCACCGGTCCCGCAATTCCCCCGCCGATCACCAGTCCACGTCCGTACCGCTGGCCTACCTGACTCACTCGTCGCCTCCGTCGTCGCGCCGCTTGGCGCTCTGTTCGTGAAGCCCCCGCCAGATCCCCATCAGCTGCTCGTCATCAAAGGTCTTCAGCAGCCGATCGACGAAGCCCTTCTCCGCGGTCTCCAGCGCGAGCCGGTACTCGTTCTCGATGAGGAAGAAGGGGTGAAGGCCGCCCGCGACCAGGGCGTCGATCCCCGCGCGCTGCTCGGCGATGCGTGCCCCGAGGCGCTGCCGCCGGAGCGTGAGCAGCCGGAACGCCTCCTCGGGAACGAGCACGCCGAGGAGCGCAAGAGCTGCCTCGAACGCCCGGAACTCCTTGACCGGGGTGCTGACCAGCTCCGCCATCCAGTCGTGGAGCTCGTGCCGGCCCGCCTCGGTGATCTCGTAGATGGTCCGCTCGGGACGCGCGGTCTCGCGGAGGGTCTCGCGCTTGGCGACGTAGCCGGCCCGGAGCAGCTGTTCGAGCACGCTGTAGAGGGAGCCGTAGTTGAGCTTGATGCTCGCTTCCTTGCCCCGCTCGCGCATGGTCCGGCCCATGTCGTAGGGGTGCGTGGGCCGCTCGATCAGGAGCGCCAGGACCGCGAGGGCGAGGGGGTTCGAGACCTTCCGAGCCATCTGGCGCCGTATATACGCCGACGAATATACGTGCAAGGACTACAAGTAAGCCACTGATCTTCGGAGAAAAACCTGGGAGGGGAAAGCGGCCAGGCTACCGCGAGCCGCAGCAGGATCCGACGGCTCGGCCAAAGGTGCACCGTCGAAGGGCCAATGACCTTCGATCGGCCCCGCTCTAGCGAAAAGGCCGGATGGCGAGCGTCGCGCCTGTCGGAACGCGACCGTCCCTCACCGCGATCCCACGTCGAAGCACCCGAGGGCGTGCGGCCGCAAGCGCCGGTTCACGCCGCCGCGAGCCGCGCCTGCCGGAGCCGCTCGGCCCCGTCGAGGAACGTCCACTGCGCGCGCGCCGAGCGCTCCACGGCCATCTTCGCCTCCTCGAGGGAGGCGCCGCGCGCGAGACATCGCTCGATTCCCTCCAGCAACCCGCGGGCGTGGTGGACGTCCAGCTCCCCGTGCAGCCGGAAGAAGCGCAGCGCCGCCGCTGAATCGACCCCGTAGCAGCGCAGGCCCCTCTCCTTGGTATCCGCCACCCGCGCGGTCTGGGTCTCGTAGGCCCAGAGTGCCGCGAGCGCCGTCAGCTCGTCCTCCCCCACGAGGCCCGCCAGCGACTCGGCCGCCGAGCGCGTCTCGGGAAGGGGGGACGCCTCCGCCGCCGCGCCCACCGCCGCTCCGAACGCCTCCCACAGCCGCGCGTGCGCCACGCCGGTGCGCCCCTCCTCGTCATCGAGGTTCCGGGACAGCTCGGCCTCGGTGTCCGCGTCGTGGGTGAGCGACCGGGCCCGCCGGAGCAGCTCGGGAAGCGCCGCCACCTGATACCGATACTGCTCGGCGTACCGCGCCAGGTCCTCCGCCCGGAGTTCACCGGCGGACCACGCCTGGTAGAACGGATGCGTCAGCAGATCGCGGGGAGCGAGCGCGGCCTGCAGCGCCTGCTCGAGGGTGGCGGTGGTCATTCGGGCAATCTCCTCGGGTCGAGCCACGGTGTGGCGGCGGACCCTAGCAAGGTCGGAGCCCGGGTTCAGCGGAAGGTGACGGCGGTCTCGTCGGCGAGCCCGGCGTCGGACTCGTCCACCGAATCGACGCCCTCCCTGCCCAGCGGGGTCACGGCCGCCAGCACCGGGACCACCGCCACGACCGGGCGCTCCACCTGTGCGGGGATGCCCTCGGGGGGTGTCAGCGCGACGGGAGCCGGCACCGGATGCGCCCCGCCGTCCACTGGCCGGAGCGGCTCGATGGCGGGACGGCCTCCGACCGGCGGGAGCCCCGAGTGCCGCCGCGCCGCCTCGATCAGTGCGGCGTGGTGCCGATAGCGGGCTTCCAGCAGCTTGTGCACCAGGAGTGAGCCTCCCGGCACTCGCCGCGCAGTGAGCGCCTGCGTCTCCCGGCGAACCGGGTAGCGCACCCGGCGGATCTGCACCCGCCAGCCGCGCGGGGTCCAGCTGAACAGCCCGTATGCGGGACGGATGTCACCGTCGCGCGGAATCCCTGCCGAGGCCACATCGGCGAGGAGCATCCGCCCGAAGCGGCGCCGGTAGGGGAAGTGGAGGTGGCCGAAGGCGCACGCGGACGCGTCCAGGTGCGCGAAGAAGCGCCGGAGCGCGGCGTCGTCCAGCGTCGGGTCGACCGACTCCTCCAGGTTCCGAGGATTGGCGTGACAGACATAGAGGTCCTGTCCCCGCCGCGGCGAGTAGCGCACGCTGAACGGGAGCTCGCCGAGCTTCCGCGTCAGCTCGGGCCCGAGCTGGTCGCGGGTCCAGGCGAGCAGGTCGCGCTTCCAGTGCTCGCGCTCACGGTACGCGCCGCCGAGGTAGTTCCCGGCGATGTAGCAGTCGGTGTTCCCCATCAGCACCGCCTGGCAGCGGTCGAAGAGCAGCTCCACCGTTTCGCGGGGATGCGCGCCGCGGAGCGCGAGGTCTCCTGCCGCCACCACCACGTCCGCGCCGTTCCGTGCGATGTCCTGGAGCACCGCCTCGCAGGCCGGGAGATTCCCGTGGATGTCTGCCAGGATGGCCACCCGCATGGCGCCCTGGAGTGTACCCGCTCCCGTCACCTGACGGCCATCCACGGGCGCGGGGTCGGCACCCTGCCCGGTCAGCCCACGGGGAGCACCACGGTGAACGTGCTGCCCACCCCCAGCTGGCTCGCCACCCGGACTTCCCCCTCCATGCCGTGCACCAGGTGCCGGACGATGGACAGCCCCAGCCCCGTCCCGCCCTGCTCCCGGCTCCGGCCCCGGTCCACCCGGTAGAAGCGCTCGAAGAGCCGAGGAAGGTGCTTGGCCTCGATGCCCAGCCCGGTGTCCCTGATCGACAGCTCCGCCCGGTCGCCCACGCGCTCCCCGACCAGCTCCACCGTTCCGCCCTCGGGGGTGTACTTGATCGCGTTGTCCAGGAGGTTCAGGAGCACCTGCTCCAGCGCCTTCGGGTCAGCGCGAGCGGTCAGGTCGTCGGGAACCCTCAGCTGAACGGACAGACGCTTGCCCGCGGCGCGCGGCTCCATCGCCTCGCTCGCCTGACGGGCCACCTCGCCCAGCGAGACCGGCGCGGGTGAGAGCGGCCGCTCGCCGGCATCCAGCCGGGACAGCTCGAGCAGGTCTTCGACCAGCTCCCCGAGCCGCTCCGACTGGCGGTGGATGATCTCCACCATCTGTGGCGCGTGCCTGGCATCGGACAATGCTCCGGAGCGCAGCGTCTCGGCGTAGCCGAGGATGGCGGCGATGGGCGTCCGCAGCTCGTGGCTCACGTTGGCCACGAAGTCCTGCCGCACCCGCTCCAGGCGCTTGCGCTCGGTGACGTCGCGGAACACCGCCGCGCTTCCCGGCAGCGAGCCGCCCAGCGGTGCGATGTGCACCTCGAGCGTCTTGTTGCGCGGGGCATCCATCGATACCTCCACCGTCGAGGTCACTCCCTCCCGGCAGGCGCGGAGGACCGCGTCGTGGAGCTCGGTTCGCCGGACCAGAAACAGCGGCCGCTGGCCCACCAGCTCCTGGTCGGTCCCGAGGATGGCCCGCAGCGCCTCGTTGTGCCGGAGCACCACGCCGTTGGCGTCGGTGATCCACATCCCCTCGTCCATCCCCTCGATGGCCGAGGCCAGGGTCTGGACCTCGAGGAGCGCCTCGTCGCGCTCCTCCGACAGCCCTCGCTGGCGAGCCTCGGCCGCCTCCCCGGACCGGATCAGCGCCCGCGCCGCCTCGCTCTCGCTGAGGATCGCGATGACGAAGGAGACGATCCCTGCGAGCGTCCCCGCCAGGACGCCGGTCTGCACGCCGGCGAGCGCGGCCGATCCGATCCCCGCGGCGAGACCCGGGAGCAGGGTGGCGAGGAGCAGGAAGAGGATTCGGCGAGGCTGAGGGGGCTCGTTCACGCGTCCTTGTCGGGGCTGGCCAGCTTGTAGCCGACCCCGCGGACCGTTTCGATGATGTCTCCAGCGGTGCCGAGCTTCTCTCGCAGCCGCTTGATGTGCGTGTCCACCGTCCGGGTGGTGATCTCCGCCTCGATGCCCCAGACGTCGGAGAGGAGCACCTCGCGCGTCTGCACGCGGCCGGGTCGCTCCAGGAGCGTCTTCAGCAGCCGGAACTCGAGGGCGGTGAGCGCGACCTCGTTTCCGCCGACCCGCACCTCGTGCCGTGCCGGGTCCAGCTTGATGTTGCCCGCGGACAGCACCCCGGTGCCCTCGGAGTCGCGGGCCATCCGCCGGAGGACCGCCTTCACCCGGAGCGCCAGCTCGCGGACGCTGAACGGCTTCACGACGTAGTCGTCCGCGCCGAGCTCCAGGCCCTGCACCCGGTCCGACTCCTGCCCCTTGGCGGTCACCATCACCACCGCCGTCCGGCGCAGGTTCGGGTCCTCCTTGATCAGCCGGAGGACCTCACTACCCGGCAGGTCGGGAAGCATGAGATCGAGCAGGACCAGGTCGGGCTTGAATGCCTTCGCCCGGCTGAGCGCCGCCGCTCCGCTGTGGCTGGTTTCGGTCTCGAAGCCCGCCGCGGAGAGGTTGTAGGTGAGGAGGTTGGCGAGGTCTTGCTCGTCCTCGACGATCAGGATGCGCGACACGGGCAGGGGAACCTCCGGGGAGATTAGACTTCGACCCGGGAGCACGCCTGTACCAGACGGGGGCGACGGGCCGGGTGACGCTTGGGTGTCGGGGCCATGACTTCCCGGGAACCTCCCTGTCATTGACAGGGGATGGGGTGTGTCATTAAGTCCGCGCCTTTTTCCCCCACCCCCCATGGTCGTCACCGTCGATCAGATCCGCGAGGGAGGCCTCTCCCTCGACGAGACGCTCTCGGAGAGCTTCCTCACCCACGCCTTTTCCGAGGTGAAGGACACCGGCTTCCGCCCCGACGGGTCGGCGCTCCTCCACGTGAAGCTCCAGAAGACCGGGAGCGGCGTGCTGCTGCGCGGCGCGACCGAGGTGGCGGTGCACACCCCTTGCCGGCGGTGCCTGGCGGACGTCCACCTCAAGATCCCGGTGAGCTTCACCCTCAACCTCGTCTCCCAGGCCGCGCTCGGGGGGCGCGAGGACGAGGACGGCTCGGACGACGAGGTCACCGAGCGGGCCGGGAGCTTCGAGCTCGAGCGCGCCGACGAGGAGCTCTTCGACGGAAAGACCATCGACCTGGACCCGCTGGTGCGGGAGCAGGTGCTGCTCGCGCTCCCCATGCACGCCGTCTGCACCGACGACTGCAAGGGGCTGTGTGGCACCTGTGGGCAGAACCTCAACGAAGGTCAGTGCGATTGTGCCCGGGGCCAGGTAGATCCCCGACTCGCCGCCCTGAAGAACATCAAGCTGAACTAGGAGCAGAACGCCGTGGGAGTTCCCAAGAAGAGGACGTCCAAGATGCGCCGCGATCGCCGGCGCGCCGCCAACAACAACCTCCGCGCCGCGGTGCAGGTCATCTCCTGCCCCAACTGCAAGGAGCCGGTGCTTCCCCACCGGGTGTGCAGCAACTGCGGCCACTACGCGGGGCGCGAGGTCGTGGCGACCAAGTAGCCGGCCCCGTGGACGACGCGCAGAGTCAATTCCGCTGGGAGCACAACGGGATCGCCGGGCCGCGCAGGACATTGCTGCCCGCATGCGTCATGGTGACCGCCCGATGAGACGCACCGCCATCCTGGGAACGGGTGCCTACGCGCCCGAGAAGGTCCTGACCAACGCCGACCTCGAGAAGATGGTCGAGACGTCGGACGCCTGGATCACCGAGCGCACCGGGATCAAGGAGCGCCGCATCGCTGCCCCGGGCGAGCTGACCTCGGACATGGCGGTGAAGGCGGCGGTCCGGGCGCTGGAGATGGCGCGCACCCGCGCCGAAGAGCTGGACCTCATCGTGGTCGGAACGGTCTCTCCCGACATGCCGATGCCGTCCACGGCGGTGGCGATCCAGGCCAAGCTGGGAGCGAAGAACGCCTTCGCCTTCGATGTCTCCGCCGCCTGCGCGGGCTCGCTGTACGGCATGTCGATCGCCGACCAGTACATCCGCAACGGCGGTGTGAAGAGGGCGCTGGTCATCGGGGTGGAGCTGCTGAGCCGGGTGGTGGACTGGACCGACCGGAACACCTGCGTGCTGTTCGGCGACGCGGCGGGCGCGATGGTGCTCGGACCGTCGGCGGACCCCGACCGGGGCATCCTCGGAATCCATCTCCACGCGGACGGGGATGCCGCCGGCATCCTCACCATCCCCGGTGGGGGCAGCCTGCATCCGCAGTCGCCCGAGGTGCTGGAGAAGAAACTGAACAAGGTCGCGATGAACGGCCGCGAGGTCTACAAGTACGCGGTCCGTGCGCTGCCCGAGGCGGTGCTCGAGGCGCTGGGCGCCCAGGGTCTGGCCCCCGACGACGTGACCCACCTCATCGGGCATCAGGCCAACCTCCGGATCATCGAGTCGGTGTGCCACCGGCTCGGGCTGCCCCTCGAGAAGTGCTGGGTGAACATCCACCGCTACGGCAACACCTCGTCGGCCTCGCTGCCGACGACGCTCGATGAGGCCAACCGCGCCGGCCGCCTCCGTCCCGGGGACATCATCGCGATGATGGCCATCGGCGCGGGGATGGCCTGGGGCGCGGGCGTGGTGCGTTGGTGAGCACCGCCTTCCTCTTCCCGGGGCAGGGCAGCCAGGCGGTGGGCATGGGCAGGGCACTGGCCGAGGCCTTCCCCGAGGCGCGGGCCGTGTTCCAGTCGGCAGACGACGCGCTGGGAGAGCCGCTCTTCGGGCTGTGTTGCCACGGGCCCGAGTCCGAGCTGGTGCTCACCCGCAACACCCAGCCGGCCATCCTCGTCACCTCCATCGCCGCGCACGCGGTGTGGGCGTCGCGATCCGGACCGGCGGCGTTCGTCGCCGGCCATTCCCTCGGCGAGTACTCGGCGCTGGTGGCCGCAGGCTCGCTCTCGCTCGCCGACGCGGTCCGGGCGGTGCGGGCGCGGGGAACGTTCATGCAGGAGGCGGTGCCCGCCGGCACCGGGGCTATGGCCGCGGTGCTCGGCCTCGATGCCGACGTCGTGACCCGGGTCTGTGCCGAGGCCGCGGGCTCGGAGGTCGTCTCGCCGGCGAACTACAACTCGCCCGAGCAGACCGTCATCGCCGGTCATGCCAGCGCGGTGGAGCGCGCCTCGGCGAAGCTCAAGGAGGCCGGCGCCAAGCGCGTGGTGCCGCTCTCGGTCTCCGCTCCCTTCCATTGCGCGCTGATGGAGCCGGTGAAGCCCCGGCTGGCCGAGGTGCTGGCCCGCTGCAAGGTCTCGGCGCCGCGGGTGCCGGTGGTCAGCAACGTCGAGGCCTCGCCCAACGCCGATGCCTCCCGGGTGGTGCCGCTGCTGCTCGCTCAGGTGAGTGCCCCGGTGCGATGGGTCGAGTCCGTCCGTGCGCTCGCCGCCGCCGGCGTGACGCGGGTGGTGGAGCTCGGACCGGGCAAGGTGCTGGGAGGTCTGGTGAAGCGCATCTCGAAGGACATCGAGGTGCTGAACGTGGAGGACCCGGCGAGCCTGGAGAAATCGCTCGCCGCCGCCGGCGGCCGCTAGGCCACGCGAGGAGAGCGGACGAGGATGGAGTTCACCGGAAAAGTGATTCTGGTCACCGGCGGCTCGCGAGGCATCGGGCGGGCGTGCGCGGTGGCGTTCGGGAAGGCGGGGGCGACGGTGGTGCTCACCTACGCCGGCAACGAGGCGGCCGCGGCCGAGGCCGTCGCCGCGAGCGGACCCAATGCCCGGAGCATGAAGTTCGACGTCTCCGACACCGCGGCCTGTGCGGCCGCGGTGGACGAGGTGGTGAAGGGCGCCGGCCGGCTGGACGTGCTGGTGAACAATGCCGGCGTGGCCATCGACGGCCTGGCGGTCCGGACGAAGGACGAGGACTGGGACCGGACGCTGGACACGAACCTCAAGGGGGCCTTCGCTCTCTGTCGCGCCGCGGCGCGTCCCATGATGAAGCAGCGGTCGGGCGCGATCGTGAACCTCACCTCGGTCGTCGGCGAGATGGGAAACGTGGGCCAGGCTGCCTACGCGGCGAGCAAGGCCGGGCTCATCGGGCTCACCAAGTCGCTCGCCCGTGAGCTTTCGAGTCGCAACATCCGGGTGAATGCGGTCTCGCCGGGTTTCATCGACACCGACATGACCGCGGGACTGAACGCCGAGCTCAAGGCCAAGATGACCGAGGCCATTCCCCTGGGGCGGCTGGGGACGGCCGACGAGGTCGCGAGGGCGGTGCTTTTCCTCGCCAGTGACGCGGCGTCCTACGTGACGGGTGAGGTGCTGAAGGTCAACGGCGGCATGTACATGTAAAGGGGCGTGGGCTATACCGCGCGCGCCCCGGGGGTCCCGCGGGACCTCTCCTAGGCCGTTAGGAGGTCCCCCGGGCAACGCACCCCGACAACGAGCATTCGGCAGCACTTCGAGGAAAGAAGGGACCGGAGGAATCAGATGGCGACGAGTGCAATCGAGGCCAAGGTCAAGTCGATCATCGCCGACCAGCTGGGCGTGGGTGAGGACGAGATCAAGCCCGAGTCCTCCTTCATCGAGGACCTCGGCGCGGACAGCCTGGACATCGTCGAGCTGGTGATGGCGATGGAAGAGGAGTTCGAGGTGGAGATCCCCGACGAGGAGGCCGAGAACATCAAGACCGTTGGGGACGCCATCAACTACATCAACACCCACAAGAAGTAGCGCTCCCCGAGGGCCGGGAATAGGTCATCCGCCCATGCCGAACCGTCGCGTCGTCGTCACAGGAACCGGACTCATCACCGCGCTGGGGACCGGCGTGGAGAAGAACTGGCAGGCCATGCTGGCCGGCAAGTCCGGGGTGGGTCCCATCACCCGCTTCGATGCCCGCGGGATCGACGCGCGGATCGCGGCCGAGGTGAAGGACTTCGTGGCCGAGGAGTGGATCGACAAGCGCGAGGCCCGCCGCATGGACCTCTACGCGCAGTACGCGATGGCGGCGACCGAGATGGCGATGAAGGAGAGCGGCCTCCCCGTCGGTCAGGACAAGCCGCACGGCTACGTTCCGGAGAAGGTGGGGGTCATCATCGGCTCGGGCATCGGTGGCCTGGGCTCGCTGGAGGAGCAGCACAAGAAGGCGCTGGAGAAGGGCTTCGACCGGCTGAGCCCGTTCTTCATTCTCCAGATGATCATCAACATGGCCCCTGGCCTGGTGACCATCAAGTACGGGTGCAAGGGCCCGAACTGGTCTCCGGTGTCGGCCTGCTCGACTTCGGCCCACGCCATCGGCGAGGCGGTGAAGTCGATCCGCATCGGTGAGACCGACGCGATGATCGCCGGCGGGGCAGAGGCGGCGATCACTCCGCTGGGCATCGGTGGATTCGCGGCGATGAAGGCGCTGTCCACCCGGAATGACGATCCGGCGCACGCGAGCCGGCCGTTCGACAAGGATCGCGACGGCTTCGTGGAAGGCGAGGGCGCGGGCATCGTGGTGCTCGAGGAGCTGGAGCACGCTCGCCGTCGCGGGGCGAACATCCTGGCGGAGATCGCCGGCTACGGAGCCAACTCGGACGCGCACCACGTGACGGCTCCGGCGCCGGAGGGCGAGGGCGCGGCGCGGTGCATGCGCCTGGCGCTGGGCGACGCGGGGATGCGGCCGGACGACGTGGGCTACCTGAACGCGCACGGGACGTCGACGCCGTTCAACGATGCCAACGAGACCCGGGCGATCAAGTCGGTCTTCGGGCCGCACGCGAAGAAGATGCTGGTCAGCTCCACCAAGTCGATGACCGGGCACATGCTCGGGGCGGCTGGCGGCGCCGAGGCGGTGGTGGCCGTGCTGGCGCTGACCCGCGGGGTGATTCCACCGACCATCAACTACACCACGCCGGATCCGGACTGCGATTTGGACTACGTGCCGAACAAGCCGCGCGAGGTCCGGGTGGACGCGGTGATGAGCAACAGCTTCGGGTTCGGCGGGACGAACGCGGTGCTGCTGTTCAAGCGCTACAGCAAGTAGCGCCAGCTGCTCTTCCTCATCGTCGGGCCGTCCGGACCAGAGCTGCCCTGCCGGCGGAGGCGGCTTGCCCGGGCCGGAGCTCCCGGCGCATGACGGGGCGCTCCTCGTTGCGGCCTCCGACCTCCCGGAAGCCGGCCCGGGCGAGCGTCGAGGCGAGGCCGGTGTACCACTTCGGGTCGCTCCTCGAGGGATAGGCCTCGAGCGCGGGCGCACCAGCCGCGCGGGCGAACCGGATC
>JBKPMY010000474.1:0-25583 GCA_046732375.1 Myxococcota bacterium | reverse complement strand
CTCTGGAGGGGTACTGTCCCTTCCACCAACATGCGGCTCCACCTGGTCGACGGCACCTACGAGCTGTTCCGGGCCCACTTCTCGCGGCGGCCTGCACACCAGGCACCCGACGGCACGCCCCTCAAGGCGACCGTCGGGCTGGTCTCCTCGCTCCTGTATTTGCTCTCCGATGCCGCGGAGCGGCCGACCCACCTGGCGGTGGCATTCGACAATCCCATCCGCTCATTCCGGAACGATCTCTTCGATGGCTACAAGACCGAGGAGGGCGTGCCGGAGGAGCTTCTCTCCCAGTTCGACGTGGCCGAGCTGGCGACGCGGGCGCTGGGAATCGTGGTCTGGTCCATGCGCGAGTTCGAGGCCGACGACGCGCTGGCGACGGGCGCCGCCCGGTTCGCCTCCGAGGTGGAGCAGGTCCGCATCCTCACCCCGGACAAGGACCTCGGTCAGTGCGTGCGCGGAGACCGGGTGGTCCAGGTGGACCGGATGCGCGGGAAGCTCATCGACGAGCCGGCGCTGCGCGCCCTCCGCGGCATCGGCCCGGAGAGCATTCCCGACTGGCTGGCGCTGGTGGGCGACACCGCCGACGGATACCCGGGACTCGCCGGCTTCGGAGAGAAGGGCGCCGCGGCGGTGCTCGCTGCCTTCAAGAAGCTGGAAGCGATCCCCGCGGATCCGCGGGCCTGGCCGGACTCGGTCCGCTCGCGCGACACCCTCGCACGGACCCTCGCCGAGCACCGCGACGAGGCGCTCCTCTACCGGACACTGGCCACCCTGCGCATCGATGCGCCGGTGGATGCCTCGCTCTCGGCCCTCGAGCACCGGGGCATCCCCCGTGAGCCGTTCGAGCTCTTCGCCCGCCAGGTGGACGCCCCTGGTCTCCTCTCCCGCGTGACCCGGTGGGCGGCGTGAGCCTCGAGGCCGGTCCTCCGTCGGGGACCAGCGCCGAGGCCGAGCCGGAGAGCGGCGTGCTGCCGGCGATCGACCCCGCGCTCGCGCCCCCGAAGCCGGGTCCCGCCAAGCGCCTCCTGCGCGTGCTGGTCGTGGTCCTCTCCGCCGCGCTCTTCGTCCGGGTGCTGTGGATGGCGGACCTGCGCAGCGTCGGGAGGCTGCTCGCGGACGTCGGTCCGCTCGGGCTGCTTGCGGTGGTTCCCTATGGACTGGCGGTGACCGTGGACACCGCGGGGTGGGCGGCCATCCTCCGTCGAGGGCTCGAGGCTCGGGTCGCGACCTGGCGGCTCCTCCGGCTCCGGCTCTCCACCGAGGCGGTGCAGCTGAGCTTCCCCGGCGGGCCCATTCTCGCCGAGGGCCTCAAGGTCTGGTTCCTCTCCCGGCAGTTCGGGGTCGCGGTCCCCGAGGGATCGGCCAGCCTCGCGGTGAAGAAGGCGCTGCAGGTCGGCACGGAAGGGGTCTACCTCCTCACCGCCGCGGTGGTCGCAGGGAGCGCGCTGCCCGAGGGCTCGGGGCTCCGGGCGGCGCTGTTCCTCCTCGGCATGCTGGCCACGCTGGTGTCGGCGGGAATGGTCGCGGTGCTCCTCTCCGGCCGCGTCGCGGAGCGACTCTGGGGCCTGCTCCGCCGCGTTCCGGTGGCGCGGGTGCAGAGCTGGATGATCGCCCGCGAGGTCGCGTTCATGGACACCGACCAGCACGTGCGGGCGGCCCTCCAGTCGCACGCCCCCGGCCTCGTGGTGGCCTTCCTCTGGATCCTCGCCGGGTGGTTCGCCGAGGCCCTGGAGACCTGGGTCCTGCTGAAGCTGCTCGGGATGGATCTCTCCTTCGCGGCGGTGCTCGCCTTCGAGCCGGTGGTCTCCTTCGCCCGGAGCGCCGCCTTCTTCATCCCCGCGGGGCTCGGGGTCCAGGACGCCGGCTACATGGCCTTCTTGCAGCGGGCCGCGATCCCGGATGCGGTGAACAAGGCGGCGGCGTTCGTGCTCCTCAAGCGGTTCAAGGAGGTGTTCTGGATTGCCATCGGCTGGATCCTCCTCCTCACCGAGCGCGCCCGGCTGCGAGGCGCAGCGCGCGGCCCGGCCGGGGCGCAGGAGGGCCCGTCTTCAGGCGTTTGACCGAAACCGTGGTAGAGGTGGCTGTTCCCGCTCCGGGCCGGAGGAGGAGCTCAGGAGCCCTCGTCATTTCGGGCACTTGCAGGGCGGCCGGTCGGGGATGAACAACGTGAGCGCGATGGGAACGTCAGACGCGAGGTCGGCCGACCGCCCGCTGGAGGGCAAGGTGGCGGTGGTCACCGGGGCCCTGGGCCTGCTCGGCCGGGAGCACTGCCGCGCGCTCGCGGACGCCGGGGCGCGGGTGGTGCTCACCGACCTCGACGGCGCGGCTTGCGCGAGGGTGGCGAAGGAGTTCGGCAACGGCGCGCTCGGGCTCGGCGCGGACATCACCTCGGAAGCGTCGGTGAAGGCGCTCCGCGACCAGGTGCTCGCCGCCGCCGGTGCCCGCATCGACGTGCTGGTGAACAACGCTGCGATCAACGACAAGTTCGAGGACCCGGCGAAGGCCGCCGAGCAGTCGCGTTTCGAGGCCTATCCGGTGGCCCTCTTCCGCCAGTCGCTGGAGGTGAACGTCACCGGCACCTTCCTCTGTGCGCAGGTGCTGGGCAGCGAGATGGCGCGGGCGGGGCAGGGGAGCATCATCAACGTCTCATCCACCTACGGCCTGGTGGCTCCGGACCAGTCTCTGTACCGGAAGCCGGACGGGACCCAGGCTTTCTGGAAGACGGCGGCGTACCCCACCACCAAGGGCGCGGTGCTGGCCTTCACCCGCTTCCTGGCCGCCTACTGGGGCGCCGCGGGCGTGCGGGTCAACGCCCTCTGCCCCGGCGGGGTGGAGGCGGGGCAGGACCCCTGGTTCGTCGAGGCGTACTCCAGCCGCACCCCCCTGGGCCGGATGGCCCGCCCCGACGACTATCGCGGCGCGGTGGTGTTCCTCGCCAGCGATGCGTCCCGGTACATGACCGGCGCGGCCCTGGTGGTGGACGGAGGCTTCACCACGTGGTGAGCCGGACGCGTGCCGTGCCCCGGCGACAGGCCGCGGCCCGAAGGGTGCGGATGCGGCCGGCGAAGCTTTCGGCCGAGGAGCTCCATCGCCGGGCGGCCCGGCTCCGCCTGGTGCTCACCGACAGTGACGGCGTGCTGACCGATACAGGGGTGTACTACTCGGAGCGGGGCGAGGAGCTGAAGCGCTTCAGCATCCGCGACGGGATGGGCGTGGAGCGGCTCCGCAACGCCGGTGTGGACACCGGCATCGTCACCGGCGAGCGCTCGCCGTCGGTGGTCCGCCGCGGCGAGAAGCTCGGCCTTCGACATGTGCTCCTCGGGGTCAAGGACAAGCTGGGCGCGGTGCAGGCGCTGTGCGCCGAGCAGGGGTTGACCCTGGACGAGGTCGGGTTCATCGGAGACGACGTGAATGACCTGGAGGTCCTCTCCGTCCTCTCGAGCCACGGCTTGACCGCTGCCCCGGCAGACGCCTTGCCGAGCGTCCTGGGGGTCGTTAATCACGTGTGCTCCGCGCCAGGGGGACACGGAGCTTTTCGAGATTTCGCCGAGTGGATCCTGGGCCACCGAGCGGCTGCACCCACGCCCAGAAGGAGTCGCCGTCCATGAACCAGGCCACGGTCCGCATCGGAGACCAGTTCGTGGGAGATGGCCATCCCGTTTTCATCGTCGCGGAGATCGGCATCAACCACAACGGATCGCTCGACCTCGCCCGCCGCCTCATCGACGGCGCGGTGCTGGCCGGCGCCGACGCGGTCAAGTTCCAGAAGCGCACGCCGGAGATCTGCGTTCCCCGCGACCAGTGGAACGTCATGCGCGAGACCCCGTGGGGTCCGATGACCTACATCGATTACCGGCACAAGCTGGAGTTCGGCGCCGAGGAGTACTCCGCCGTCGACCGGCACTGCCGTGACCGGGGCATCCTCTGGTTCGCCAGCTGCTGGGACGAGGAGGCGGTGGACTTCATGGAGCAGTTCGATCCGCCGGCGTACAAGGCGGCCTCGGCCTCGCTCACCGACCACGCCCTCCTCCGGAAGATGAAGGACACCGGTCGTCCGCTGATCATCTCCACCGGCATGTCCACCTGGGACGAGGTGGAGAGCGGGGTCGCCGCGGTCGGGACCGATCGGCTGCTCATCGCCCACTCGGAGTCGACCTATCCCTGCCCGGTGCACCAGCTGAACCTCAAGGTCATCCACACTCTGAAGAAGCGCTGGCCCGAGGTGCCCATCGGCTACTCCGGGCACGAGACCGGGTTGCCGCCCACCTGGGCCGCGGTGGCCATCGGCGCGACGCACATCGAGCGGCACATCACGCTCGACCGCGCCATGTGGGGCAGCGACCAGGCCGCCTCGGTGGAGGTCGGCGGATTCGTTCGACTGGTCACCGGAATCCGGGACATCGAGTCCTCCCTCGGCGATGGGGTGAAGCGGCTGCACGACAGCGAGCTGGCGCAGAAGAAGAAGCTGCGCCGGGTCCCGACCGCTCCGGCGGTGACCGGTCCCGACCGCTCGACCCTGAGCTGAGTCCCCCGAGCCCGGAGCCAGACCGGACCACCCGCCGGCGGATCTCCGCATCCAGCGACCAGCCGACCTGAAGCTGGTCAAGCGGGGTCTCACGGGTTATGTGCGCAGCCTGGCCCGACGGCCCGCCGTTCCCCGGCCGGGGGGTCGTGTCCGGGGAGGAAGCGCCCGAAGTGCCTCAGCAGACGAGCGTCATCGAGAGGCTTCTCCTGCGGCTCGCGGCCTGGCAGCTGCGCGCGCCCTGGACGGTCCTCGCCATCGGGCTCGCTTTCATCGCCACTGGGGCCTGGCTCGCTCGCGGCCTCGAGCTGCGGACCCGCTTCGACCAGCTGCTCCCGGACGACCAGCCCTCGGTCCTCGAGCTCAAGCGGCTGAGCGAGCGGACGGCCGGTAGCTCCAGCATCTTCGTCGTCCTCGAGGGGGGCGACCGGGACACCCTCCGCGCCCTCGGCGCGAAGCTGCTCCCTCCGCTCCGGGCCATTGGACCGCCCTGGGTGGTGAGCGCCGAGGACGGAGTCCAGGTCGCCCGCGACTTCCTCCTCCCCCGCTCGGGCCTCTTCGCCAGCGTGGAAGATCTGGAGAGGCTGAACCAGGAGCTGGACTCCCAGCGCAAGAAGGCGGTGGGGAAGGCCCTCTCGCTCGGCCTCGAGGACGAGGAAGAGCAGCAGAAGGCCCCCAGCTTTGCCGAGCTCAAGGAGAAGTTCCTCGGCGGTAAGTCCGCGACCCTCGAGGCGGCCAAGGAACGCTACCCGGACGGCTACTTCCAGGCCAAGGACGGCAAGACGCTGGTGGTGCTGGTCCGCACTGCCATCACGACCGGTGAGCTGGAGAAATCGCGCGAGGCGCTGGCCAAGGTGAAGGAGGTTGTGGAGAAGACCCTCCCCGACGCCGAGCGCGGAGGCGTGAAGATCGGCTACGCCGGCGACATGGTCACCGGGCTCTATGAGTACGGCGCCGTGCTCGAGGACCTCACCCGAGTGGGCTCGATGGGCGTGGCGCTCATCCTCGGTGTCATCTTCATCTATTACCGACGGTTCCGGGTCCTGGTGCCCATGGCGATCACCATCTTCGCCGGGCTGACCCTCACCTTCGGGCTCACCAAGCTGGCCATCGGCCACCTCAACGTCATCACGGGCTTTCTGGTGTCGATCATCGCCGGGAACGGGATCAACTTCGGCGTCCTGTACATGGCCCGCTTTCTCGAGGAGCGCCGGCGCGGGCTGGACCTCGGGGCTGCCATCCGACAGGCACACCTCGCCACCTGGGTGGGCACGCTCACTGCCGCCCTCGCGGCCGCCGCGGCCTACGGCAGCCTCGCCGTGACCCAGTTCCACGGCTTCAAGCATTTCGCCTTCATCGGAACCTCGGGGATGCTCATCTACTGGTCGGCGACGTACTTCCTCGCCCCGGCGGTACTGGTTCTCCAGGATCGGCGCTGGCCCATCACTGGCAATACGACCGGGAGGAACTGGTTCCAGCGCTGGCGGCAGAAGACCGCGGCCTACGAGCGGCCGTTCGTCTTCCTCGTCTCTCGGGTGCCGCGGACCATGGCCGTGCTCTCCCTGGTCCTCGCCGCGGCGGGAGCCGTGGCCTTCGTCCTTTGGCTCAGGGCGGATCCGATCGATTACGACATGCGGCACATGCAGAACGACCTGGGCGGCGGCAAGGAGCTGTACCGGGTCGCGGCCAGGGCCGCCGACGTGCTGGGGAACAACACCGAGAGCGGCATGGTGGTGCTGGCCAACACGCCCGACGAGGTGGAGGATCTCAAGAGGGTGCTCGAGCAGAAGAGGGACGCGGCGCCACCGGACCTCAAACCTTTCCAGGGCGTCCATACGCTCCAGGACTTCGTTCCCCCCGACCAGGAAAAGAAGATCCCGCTCCTCCTCGAGATCCGGCGAAAGATCCTCAAGGCGCGCCGTCAGGGCGGCATCTCCGACGCGGACTGGAAGGAGATGCGGGAGCTCATCCCGCCGGAGAAGCTCGAGCCCTACAACATCGCGGACCTGCCCGAGGATCTGGCCCGGCCCTTCTCGGAGGTGGACGGGACGCGCGGCCGGCTGGTGTTCATCACCCCCACCGACGGCAAGGACGACAACGACCTGCATTACCTCCTGCGCTGGGCGGACAGCTTCCGCGAGACCAAGCTGCCCAACGGGGACGTGATCCGCGGGTCGGGTCGGGCGGTCATCTTCGCCGACATCCTCGATGCGGTCCTGAACGACATTCCGAAGGCGGCGGCGGTCTCCCTCTCCTTGACCGTCCTCACCGTGTTCCTGGCCTTCGGACGGGGAAGGGCGGCAATCGAGGTGGTGGGCTCGCTGGCGGTGGGGCTCCTCTGGCTGGCGCTCCTGCTCTATCTGGGGCGCATCAAGATCAACTTCTTCAACTTCGTCGCCATCCCCATCACCTTCGGCATCGGCGTGGACTACGCGGTGAACGTGATGCAGCGAGTGCTGAACGGCGGTGGCGTCATCCCCGCGATGCGCTCCACCGGCGGTGCCGTGGTGCTCAACAGCCTCACGACCACGCTGGGGTACCTGGCGCTGCTCTGGTCGGTGAACCAGGCCGTGCGTTCGCTGGGCATGATCGCGGTGCTGGGAGAGCTCTCCTGCCTGGTCGCGGCGATGATCTTCCTGCCCAGCTGGCTGTTGTGGCGCGATCGGGTACGGCAGGATCGGAGGACGCATCTGCCGTCCGGGGCAAGGGAGGCGACCGGAGGATGAGGCGCTGGCTCCCTGCGGCGGCCGGGCTGGGGCTCCTCGGCGCCTGCAACTTCTTCGGCGGGAACATCGATCCGCCCTCGGGCTTCCAGGGCTGGTTCCACGTGGACCGGCCCGGCCGGGCCACCAGCATCGCCTTCACCAGCGGCAACTTCGCCGACGTCTGGGACCTCGGCTGCGACGGGGTGCGGAGCGGCGCGACGCCCTGGACCGCCGACGGCGACATGGTGGTGCTCACCCAGTGGTCGTACCCCCCTCCGCGATTCGTGCTGGACCCGTCCACGTCGGGCGCGCTCCTGGCGAATCCGGGGTTGTACGGCACGGCCCAGGAGCAGTGGCTCCCCGGCGCGACCTGCCTGGTCTGTCCGCCCGGGGATGCGGGGGTGGCCGTCGCCTGCGACGCCCCGATGGTTCGAGACGGCGGGACCTGACGGCGCCCTGGTCTCAGTCCCCCGCACCAGGGGGACGCTCGTGGAACCCCCCGCACCAGGGAGAGGCTCGCGGAGCGGCGCAGGAGCGCCGCGCGTCCAGGCTCACGCGCGCAGGGGCGCGCCAGCGATCGGGCTCAGTGGGGGACCAGCGAGGTCGCCGCGAGCAGGAGCTCGACGACGATCAGCGCGACGATCATCACCTCGAGGGTGAGCGAGCGCGCGGTGTCCACCTCGCCCTTGAGCCACCCGTAGACGTCCCCCAGGAGCGCCTGCTTGCGGGTGACCGTTCCCTTCCAGGCCGGGATGCGCAGCTGCTCCACAGCAGCCTCGTAGATTCGCGCCAGGTAGAAGTCGCCGATGATCTTGAGCGAGTTGTCCACCCGCTCGATGAGCTCGCTCATCTCCAGCAGCACAACCAGCACCTGCCTCGCCAGCGCGGGGTAGGGACTGCGGAAGATCGAGCCCAGGCGCCGCCGCTGCCGCTTCAGCTGCTGGTTCACCCGGGACAGGCTGTTGTCGAGGGCGTCGTCGTAGTAGCGGAGCTCCAGCAGCTGGGCGTTGGCGATCTCCAGGATGTCGGGAATGTCGTGGGACCCGGACGGCTCGTAGACGAAGGCCGCGTTCCAGTCGATGACCACGAGGTCGTCGGTGCCATAGCTGAAGTGCCGTTGCGTGACGTCCTGGCGCTCGGCAGCCGACAGCTCGCGCACGGTTGTTTCGCCGAGGAGCAGGCGCGCCAGATCCGCCCGCCGGAGCACCTCCTCTCCGGACGGTGATCCCCGGACTGACTCGACGAAGACCACCGCGTAGTGTTCCACCTGTTCCCACAGGTGCGCGTTCTCCAGGGCAGGCGCGACCTCCCTGCGAAGACCCTCCACCAGCTCCAGCGCGAGCGCATCCACCTCCGGGCCGTCGTAGAGGCGATCTGCCAGCGGGGTGAGGGCGTCCAGCTCCTTCCCGGGGGAGAGCGGGACGGTGAGGACGATGGAGATCGAGCCGAAGTCGAAGAGGCGTGCCCGGGCCTCGACCTCCACCGGGCCCTGCGGAAGCGGGAGCGACCTCCGGCCGAGGCCGATCAGCAGCGGTGGATTCGGAACAAGGAGGAACTCCGCCCCGGAACGGCTGAAGCGAAGCCGCCGCGCGTCACGGGCGAGCACGGACTCGGCAACGCCGAGGTCGATCTCGTCCGCCACGTCGTACAGCCGGTAGCAGAGGATGGAGGCCTTCTCCAGGACCAGCGAGTCCATGCGCTGCACTCCGTCACAACGGGTGCAACAACACCAGTGCAGAGCGTGTCTCGCGGGCGGAGGATGGAGACCGAATGAGGTCCAGGTGGACGGCGCTGGTGGTCCTGCTCGGGCTCGCGGGCTGCTCCACGACCACCGCGCCGGGGGAGGGCGATGGCGGGGCGCAGCCAGCTCTGGCGCTCCGGAAGGTGCTGGACGCGGGGAGCCTCGCCCTGGTCAACGCCTCGGTGCTGGAACCGGCGACCGGGGTGCTCGACACCGGACGGACGGTTCTGGTGTCCGGCGACCGGATCGACGCCGTGGGTCCGGACGGGACGGTAGCGCTTCCGCCGGGGGCGGTGGCGATCGACGTCGGGGGACGGACGCTGCTGCCGGGGCTGGTGGATTCCCACGTGCACGCCCGATCGGCCGACCTCCCGCGGTACGTGGACGAGGGCATCACCACCGTGCGCAACCTGTGGGGATTCACCGGGCTGCTGGAGGGCGCCGCGGCGCTGGTGCGGGACGGCGCGATGGCTCCGAGCATCGAGTCCGCCTCGCCCGGCGTGGACGGCCCCGGGTCGCCCTGGCCGCAGACCCAGCTCATCACCGATCCGGCCGACGCCGACGCGCTGGTGGACTGGCTCGCCGCCGAGGGCTGGCGCTGGATGAAGGTCTACTCCCACCTCGACGCGGCGGTCTTCGATGCCCTGGCCGACGCGGCGGACGCGCGAGGGTTCCGCTTCCTCGGCCACGTGCCCTTCACCGTGCCGCTGCAGCATGCGCTGGATCGGGGGATGCTCTCCATCGAGCACCTGACCGGCTACGAGCTCGCCCTGCACGGCACGGGCTCCACGCCGGCCCAGCGGTGGGCCACGATCTCGGTGCAGGACATGCCGGCAGTGGCTCAGGCCACCGCGGCCGCCGGGACCTGGAACTGTCCGACGATGACCGTGGTGAAGGTGCTGGCCTTCGCCGGGGCCGGCGACGCCGAGGGAAACCTTCGCCGGCGCATGCTGGTGGGAGCGCTGCATGCCGCCGGTGCGCGGCTCCTGGCGGGGACGGACTCCGGCATCGATGCGACGCAGCCGGGCACCTCGCTGCACGATGAGCTCGACGAGTTCGTGGCCTCCGGCCTCGAGCCGCTGGACGCGCTCCGGGCTGCGACCTCCTGGCCGGCCGAGTTCCTCGAGCGGGTAGGGGAGATCGGGACCGTCGAGCCCGGTGCCCGGGCGGATCTGGTGCTGGTGGACGGGGACCCGCGGCAGGACGTCTCGGTCCTCCGCCAGCCGCGGGCGGTGATGCTGCGGGGGATGTGGCTGGAGCGACGCTAGACGGCGGGAAGCCCGGCTACTCGAGAACGGGCGTGGCCAGGGCGGCGCGTCCGCCCGCCTCGGCACCAGGAGCGAGCCGCTCCAGGGCGATGGCACCGGCCACGGCGATCCCCACGACCATCAGGATCTGACGCGGTTCGGAACCGCCGAGCAGGTTCACCAGGGCGATGGCAAGGCTGCCTCCGAGCATCCGGCAGGCGTAGACCGCGCTGGTGATGGCGCCTCGCTGCTCCCAGCGGACACGGGCCTGCGGGGCGATGATGCAGGTGCTCGCCGCCGGGCCGAGCCCGATGCCCAGCAGGCCCAGCGAGGCGTACAGCCATCCGTCCCCCGCCCCGTAGGTCAGGGCGACGTCGAAGAGCGCCGCGCCGGTCCCGGCCAGGAGGAAGCCCAGTCCGGCCGAGGCACGCAGCCCGCCCCGGAGCAGGAGCTTCACCCCGAAGGAGCTCCCCAGTGCCCAGCCGGCGAGGAGCGGGACCAGAGCCACGCCGGCGCCGAGGGCGGTGTGTCCGCCGTGCGCCACCATCCACAGCGGGACATAGGCGCTCAGGGTGTAGAGCACGCCGCCGGAGACCAGGCCTCCGACGAGCCCGGAGCGAACGGTCGGGTCGCGCAGCACCGCCGGCAGAACCAGCGGGTCGGCGCTCCGCCGCTGCTGGCGAATGAATGCCCAGCCGGTCAGGGCCGCGGCGAGGAGGACGACGAGGACGCGGGACCCGGAAAGTGCCTGGGGCTCGAGCGCGAGCAGCACGAGGGTCATCGACAGCGCGCCCAGCGCCGGGCCGCCCACGTCGAAGCTTCCTTCGCGCGACCGGGGAGGGTCGCGATACGAGCGGCGCAGGAGCACGACGGCCAGCAGGCCCACCGGGACGTTCACCCAGAACACCGATCGCCACCCCAGCGACTCGGTGAGCAGACCGCCGACGACCGGCCCGATGACCGAGGCCAGCCCCCACGCGCCGGTGAAGACGCTCTGGATCGCCGCGCGCTCCTCGAGGGTGTAGAGGTCCGAGCTGATGGTCAGGGTGGTGGGCTGCACGGCCCCGGCCCCGAGTCCCTGGAGAACGCGGAAGGCGACCAGCATCGGGACGCTGGTGGAGAAGCCGCACAGCACCGAGCCGAGGAGGAAGAGGCCCATCCCCCCGACGAAGGTGCCACGGCGCCCGAGCCGGTCCGACAGCCGGCCCCCGAGGAGCACACCGAGCGTGCTCGCCAGGAGGAAGCCGGTGAAGACCCAGGCATAGAGCGCCCGTCCGTCCAGCTCGGCGGTGAGGGTGGGCATGGCGGTGGTGACCACCGTGGTCTCGAACGCCGCCACCACCAGGGCGAGGAGCACCGCCGCGGTGGCGCGCCGGCGCTCGCGTCCGGGAGCCGCCGCCTGCCAGGGAAGGGTGCTCGTCGCTTCCATGCGAGAAAAGACTTAACCGGCAAATTCCCATGCAGGGAGCGCATGACACGCATAGTCTCCTTGCGCCGCCCGGGGAGCCGTCCCCGATCTGCGGACCGGAGCGCACGTGACCACCGACCAGCTCAGCGCGTTCCTCACCCTGGCGCAGGAGAAACGCTTCGTCAGCGCCGCCCGCAGACTGGGGATGTCACAGTCGGGGCTGAGCCGGCAGGTACAGTCGCTGGAGCGCGAGCTCGGAACACGGCTCCTGGTACGCACGCCTCGCGGGGTGGTGCTCACTGGTGCCGGAGAGCGGTACCTTGTCCATGCGCAGCGGGCGCTGGACGCGCTCCAGCGGGGCGCGAGCGAGCTGACCGCGCTGACCGGCAAGGCGAGCGGGCTGGTGGCCCTGGGCACGTTGCCCACCGTCGGCGCGTACCTCCTCCCCGAGCTGTTGCCGCGCTTCCACAAGCTCTACCCGGACGTGCGGCTGCGGCTGGTGGAGCAGACCTCGGAGGCGCTGGAGGATCGGGTGGCCAAGGGCGAGCTGGACCTCGCGGTGCTCAACCTTCCCGTGCGGCGGGTGGACCTGGTGCAACAGAAGCTGTGGAGCGAGGACTTCGTGCTCGCCGTGCCGCGCGGGCATCCGCTGGCTGAGGCGAAGAAGCCGGTGGCCCTCCGGGACGTCGTCCAGATGCCGCTGGTGGTGATGCCCAACGTCGCTGGGACCCGGGCGCTGGAGACGGCCGCCGAGACTGCGGGGGAGCCGCTCAACGTGGTGCTGGAGACGGACAACCCCGAGGCGATGCGGCGGATGGTCGAGCGAGGACTGGGCATCGCGCTCCTCCCGTCGCTCATGGCCCGCGAGCGGACCGCGCGGGGCTTCGAGGTGGTGGAGGTGGGGCAGGGTGGGGTGAAGCGCCAGGTGGCGCTCCTCCACCGGGGCGAGGGGTACCTCAACGCCGCCGCGCGGGCGCTCAAGACCTTCCTCGGCGAGTCCCTCCCGAGCTTCTTCGTTCCGGGGGCGAAGAAGGTCTCGTAGACCGTCCCCTCTCCGTGCTCCAAGGCCGCGGTGTTGGGCTGCTCGGTGAGCAGGCCATGCTCGACCGGCTCGTGCCATCCGGTTAGTGATGCACCCGTGCCCGAGTACCCGGACGTCACCGTCTACCTGGAGGCGCTCGCCCCGCGCGTGCTCGGACGGCCGCTGGAGGGGGTCCGCGTTCGCGGGCCGTCCCTGGTGCGCACCGCCGACCCGCCGCTCCGGGAGGCCACCGGCAAGCGGGTGACGGCGCTGCGCCGCCAGGGCAAGCGGCTGGTCTTCGTCCTCGAGGATGACCTGTTCCTCGTGCTCCATCTCATGATCGCCGGCCGACTCCACTGGAGGACGCGGGGAGCCCCGGTCCCGGGCCGCGTCGGTCTCGCCGCGTTCGACTTTCCCACCGGGACACTGGTGCTCACCGAGGCCAGCCCGAAGAAGCGCGCCCAGCTCTGGCTCCTCCGGGGTGAAGTCGCGGTCCGCGCGCTCGACCGGGGCGGCCTGGACCCGATGGAGGCCACGCTGGAGCAGTTCACCGAGGCGCTCCGCCGAGAGAACCACACCCTCAAGCGCGCGCTGACCGATCCGCGGCTCTTCAGCGGTATCGGCAACGCCTACTCGGACGAGATCCTCCACGCCGCCCGGCTCTCCCCGGTCGCGCTCTCCCAGCGCCTGGAGGCCGACGAGGTGCGCCGCCTGTACGAGTCCACGCGGGACGTGCTCCGCACCTGGACCAGCCGGCTCCGGGAGGAGGCAGGGAACGGCTTTCCGGAGAAGGTCACCGCCTTCCGCGAGGGCATGGCGGTGCACGGCCGGTACCGCAAGCCCTGTCCGGACTGCGGCTCGCCGGTGCAGCGGATCGTCCACGCCGACAACGAGACCAACTACTGCCCCACCTGCCAGACCGGGGGACGCCTCCTGGCCGACCGCTCGCTGTCGCGCCTCCTCAAGGAGGACTGGCCGCGCAGCCTCGAGGAGCTGGAGGAGACCCGCGCCGCCACCCGGAGCCGCATGCAGGGTCCGGGGTAGGATGGGCAGGCAACGGGCGGCTTGCAGCGAGCGGGCCAGGGTGGGCGGCGGGCGGAGGCAGCGGGCGCAATCACCGGCTCCGACAGGCGTCATGCTCCGGGGCGGAGGACCTCGACCGGATGGGGATGCGCATCGACGTTGTGGAGGGCGGGAAGATCGCCGTCCTGGCGCTGCGGGCCAATCGTCTGCGGACCCTGCTCACCACCGTCGGCATCGGCATCGGCGTCTGCACGCTCCTCGCCATCGTGGGCATCATCCAAGGGCTGAACGCGTCCTTCGCCCAGCAGCTGTCGAGCCTGGGCGGGAACTCGATGTACGTGACCAAGTTTCCGTGGATCATGCGCGGCGACTTCTACAAGTACCGGAACCGCCGCGAGCTGACCCCGCCGCTCGCCGAGCAGCTCCGTGAGCTGCCGGAGGTGTCGGCCGTGGCGCCGATGACCTTCAAGACCGACGAGGTGAAGTTCCACAACCTCCAGCTGGCCAACGTGCGGATCCAGGGGACCACTGCGGACTTCCCCGCGGTCGCCGGCTGGGAGGTGACCTCCGGCCGCTTCCTCAGCGGCCCGGAGAACGACAACTCCAGCGCCGTGGCAGTGCTCGGCGCGGACGTCGCCGACGGTCTCTTCCCTACCGCGAATCCCATCGGGCAGACCATCCGGATCGGCAGCCGGCCGTTCCGGGTCATCGGCGTGCTCGCTCGCAAGGGGAAGATCCTCGGGCAGAACCAGGATCTGGCGATCCAGGTGCCGCTGCGAACCTTCCTCGCCGCCTTCGGGAGCAAGCGGCAGCTCACCATCGGCGTCGCCGCCGCTCCCGGGGTAGACCTCCTTCGCGTGCAGGACCAGGTGGAGATCGCCCTGCGGCGGGCGCGGGGAGTCGCCCCGGAGAAGGACAGCGACTTCAGCATCAACCGCCCCGAGCAGCTGGCCAACACCTATGCCCAGCTCACCGGGGCGCTCTACGGGGTGGCGCTGGGGGTGGGGCTCATCACCCTGCTGGTCGGCGGCATCGGCATCATGAACGTGATGCTCGTCTCGGTGCGCGAGCGGACCCGCGAGATCGGCGTGCGACGGGCCCTCGGCGCCCGCCGGCGAACGATCGTCCTGCAGTTCCTTCTCGAGGCCGCCGGAGTGTCGGCCATTGGCGGAACGATCGGGACCCTGCTCGGGTTGGGACTGGCCAAGGTGGTCTCGATGGCCACGCCGCTCGCCGCGGCGGTGCAGCCCGCGACCATCGCCGGCGGCATCGGCTTCGCCGCCGCCGTGGGGTTGGTCTTCGGGATCTGGCCAGCGTTCCGGGCCGCGCAGCTCGATCCGGTCGAGGCCCTCCGGTACGAGTGACCTACCGGTTCCGGAGGGCGCGCCGGAGGAGCACGTCCAGCTCCTTCCGGGTCTCCTCGTGGATCTGCGTTCCCGAGGTGAAGATGGCTCGCTCGAGCGATTCCTGGCACGGGCAGCCTTCCGCGGCGAGAGACTGCGCCGCGGGGAGCGCCGCCCGGAGGAGCGCCAGCGCGGCGGCGGTGGTGGCCCGGAGGTTGCCGATGATCTCCTCGAGCAGCTCCTGGGCGCCCAGCTCGGAGGGATGGGGGCGCCAGCAGTCGTAGTCGGTGACCAGGTTCACCGCCGCGTAGCAGAGCTCGGCCTCGCGGGCGAGCTTGGCCTCGGGCATCAGGGTCATGCCGATGAGGCGAGCGCCCCACGCGCGGTGGAGATCGCTCTCGGCGCGGGTGGAGAACTGCGGTCCCTCCATGCAGACGTAGGTTCCCCCGTCGTGCACCTTCACCTCGGAGCGCGTGCCGAGCAGCACCCTGCGGAGGGTGGAGCAGAACGGCAGCGCGAACTCCACGTGGACCGCCAGGTCGTCGAAGAATGTCGGCTCGCGCCGGAAGGTGCGGTCGATGATCTGGTCCGGCACCACAAGCTCTCCGGGATGGATCTCCTCGCGGAGCGAGCCCGCCGCCGAGGTGGCGATCACGTGGGTCACCCCCACCGCCTTCAGCGCAAAGACGTTGGCCCGGTAGGGCACCCGACCGGGCGGGAACCGGTGGCCCTCGCCGTGCCGGGGAAGCAGCGCCACCGGCGCCCCGGCCAGCTCGACGAGGGTGATGGGCGACGAGGGTGGCCCGAAGGGGGTATCCACCCGGTGCTGCTCGCCGCCCCCCAGCGACCCCAGCGCCTCCGCCATTCCGGTGCCACCGATGATGCCGAGCATGGGACGATGCGGCGACGACATGGAGATGTTTCCTCTCGTGGAGCAGGCACGTGGCGGCCGGGCAGGCTAGACGAGGGGCCTTGCACTCACCAAGGAGCACGTCGATGACGGAGGGCGAGGTTCGAGAACTGGCCTTCGAAGATCTCGTGCCCGGCTGGCGGCGAACCTTCCCCCCGCGGACCATCAGCCGCGAGGAGATCGTCCGCTTCGCCCTGGAGTGGGATCCGCAGCCCTTTCATCTCGACGAGGAGGCAGCGCGCAGAACCCATTTCGGCGGCCTGGTGGCCAGCGGGTGGCACACCGCCTGCGTCGCCATGCGCATGGTCGTGGACGGCCTCTTCGCGGTCAGCTCCAGCATGGGGTCACCGGGGCTCGACGAGCTCCGGTGGGTGCGGCCGGTCCGGCCGGACGATCCGCTGACCCTCACCATCGAGGTGCTCGAGGCCCGACCCTCGCGCAGCAAGCCGGATCGGGGGAGCGTGAAGTTCGGCTACGTCATGGTCAACGGGGCAGGCGAGACCATCTTCACCCAGGTCGCCTGGGTCATGTTCGGCCGCCGGACTCCGGCGAAGGAGTGACCCTGGCGGCCTCCAGGCGCGAGACCACCGCCGCGGCAAGCCGCTCGACGCT
Source organism: Myxococcota bacterium (assembly GCA_046732375.1). Classification (GTDB taxonomy): domain Bacteria; phylum Myxococcota; class Myxococcia; order Myxococcales; family Myxococcaceae; genus RPRB01. Next base: position 9,051 of record JBKPMY010000474.1, on the reverse strand, counting down.
CACCGGAGCGCTGCCCTCGGCCTTGTTGTTGATGCTGACGTAGACCGGACGGCCCTCCGCGAGCGCCTCCACCACCAGGCTCGCGATGTCCTCCCGCACGGCGGGATCCTCGTTCACCAGCCGGTCGAAGGGCGAGTAGAGCTCGCGGGCCTCCTCGTACCCGAGCTGCGGCGGAAGCATCCACCGAACCACCAGCGCGCTCGCCGAGCGGGCCCGGAGCCTCCACGCCTGCTGCGGCAGTGGCGGAAGGTTGCGCCAGACGGAGAGCACCGGAAGAGCACCCACGTCCTCGAGGACGCCGGCCACGTCCGCGGTGTGAAGCTCCCGGTTCCGGAGCTCGACGGCGTACAGCGGCCCGGGCGGGAGCGCGGCGAGGAAGGCGTGGAGCCGGTCTGCGAATGCCGACGGCCCGCCGAGGGCCTGCACGTCCTGGGGCGGGAACTGGAAGAGGATCGGGCCCGCCTTCTCTCCCAGGCCCTCCACGAGCGGTGCCACCACCGCGTCGCGGGCGTAGCCGGGATCGAGGAAGGTCGGGTTCTCCTCTCCACGACGCGCGCCGTATCGCTCGTGGAACGGAAAGCGCGCCAGGGTGAGCGCCTCGTGAGCCTTCACCAGGAACCGGAAGTCCCCGGGAACGGCCTCCGCCCAGGCGCGGTAGGTCTCCGCCGGCACGGGTCCATAGAACGTCCGGTCCACACCCACCGTCCGGAGCAGCGGGTGCCGGGCGTAGGCCGGAAGGCCGTCCCGGGCGAGCTGCTCGGTCGTGGCCTCCCGGGCGTAGACCAGCCCGGTCCAGCCCGGAAAGGACCACGAGCTCGTGCCCAGGCGGAGATCGGCCGGGAGCCGTGAGCCGAGCTCGCGCAGCGCGTCCGGGACCGGGGCAGGGGCGGGCGGCTCCGGCGGCCGCTCGGCCTCGGTGGCCACGCCGGGAGCCGGGGCAAACAGCTCGAGCTGAGGGGGAGAGGACATCGAGCAGGAGAGCCTCGGCGAACCATCCGCGCTGCTCAAGGGCTGGAAGGTCCGACATGCACACGTACGACGAACGCCGCGGACGTGGCGGACCTCGAGGAGCGGTCGAGCTACGCTGCGGGCGCCGTGCCCCGGTTCCCCGAGCGCCTCACCACCGAGCGCCTCCAGCTCCGCTGCTGGGACCCGGAGGACGCACCCGCCCTGCGCGCAGCCATCGACGGCAGTCTTGTCCAGCTCCGGGAGTGGCTCCCCTGGGCCATGACCGAGCCCTCGCCGATCGAGGAGCTCGCCTCGCGCCTCCGGGACTTTCGTGAGCGATTCCGGGCGCACCAGGAATGGATGTTCGCTTTGCTCGACCTCGGGACCGGGGCCCTGCTCGGCGGCGCCGGGCTGCACCGGCGCGCCGCCACCGATGCGCTGGAGATCGGCTACTGGCTCCGGATCGAAGCGATGGGCCGCGGCCTGGCGACCGAGGCCGTGATGGCGCTGGGACGCCTCGCGCTGAGTTCGGGCGGCGTGGCGCGGGTGGAGATCCGCTGCGACCCCCGGAACGTCCGGAGCATCGCCGTGGCAAGACGGGCGGGCTTCCGCCATCTCCGGACTCTGACCCGTGACACGACCACGCCCGTGGGCGAGCCGCGGGACACAATGGTGTGGGAGCGCCGCTAGTGGGACGAGCCCGAGGGTCCCGCCGCGGGAGGTGGGTACCGCGCGGAGACCTCCTTCATCACCGCGCAGCCGCCCACGTCCGCCTGCCGGTTGGCCGCGAGCTGGGCCGCGGCCGCGGCCGCGTCCTTCGAGGTGACGGCCTTCACCTCGCGCACACTGCCCGCGTCGACCTTGCTCTTCGCCGTCGAGGCCGGCGCCACCTCCCTGGGGGGCACATCCGGCTGGTCGCAGAGCTTCGCGTAGCCGGCGAAGATGTCAGGGCAGTCGGTGGCGCCGCTCACCGCCACGTCGGTCAGGCAGCGATCTCGGAGGATCTCCGCCATGCGGGTGTTGGCCTCCTCAGCCGTCGTAGGGAACTTGAGATCGCCGATCTTTGGTGCCTTGACCAGGGTGTCACGGAGTGGTCGCCTCACGGTGCGGAAGTCGGCCATGGTGGTGCATACCTCTGCCGCCTGGCCGACCAGCCGCCGCACGTAAACGCCGAAGACCTCCGAGGCCTCCTCGATGTCGCCGTACTTGCTGAGCCGCTGGGCCACCTTGTCGATGCTGCGGGCCGCGCGCGCGAGCGCCCCGCAGTCCCGGGTCTCGGACAGGGCGGAGACGATGGCCACCACCGCGTTCCGGTGGGCCTCGTCGATGCCCTGGCCGGTGTTCCGCCGGAGCTCCTGGGCCAGGGACTCCTCCAGCATCAGCATCGCCTTGCTGCTGTACTCGGCATCGGTCACGAACTCCTGGAGCAGCGCGTAGCCGACCAGCCGCTTGTCGTAGTTCGCGGTGTCGGTGGCCAGTACGGTGGTCTCGAAGAACGCGCGGTACTTGTCGGCCTCGCGGGCTCGCTGGAACTCCTTGCTCCAGCGATCCTGGTCCACCTGAGACTGTCGTTCTGCCTGCTGCTTGTTGGTGTAGCTCTGGTAGGCGTTGACCACGAACCCGAGGATGGCGACCCAGCCCACCAGGATCTGCGCCGCGACGGCGAAACGGTTCGTTGACTGCAATCGCCTGCGATCCGCCTCGATCAGCTCCTCGGCGCTCCGGAGCCGGTCCATCTGTTCCTTGTCCGCCGCGGTGGAGAGCGCGAACGGATCCTTGGCGGCGAGCGCCTTGCGAACGTCATCGGAGACGGGAGTGGCCATTGCTGGCGGACGTTAGCGGAACGGATGCCCTGCTGGCTCTGGTGGCCCTGGTCGCTGGGACGGTCGATGCGATCGGCGGCGGGGGAGGGCTCCTCACCGTGCCCGCCCTTCTCGCAGCGGGGTTGCCGCCCCACCTTGCCCTGGCGACCAACAAGGGGCAGTCGGTGTTCGGGTCGGGAGCGGCGCTGGCGCGCTTCTCCCGCGCCGGGATGGTGCCGCTCCGCCGGGCGGGGTGGACTTTTCCGCTCGCATTCATCGGCTCGCTGGCCGGTGCGCAGATACTGCTGTGGGTACGCCCGGAGGTCCTTCGGCCGGTGGTGCTGGTGCTCCTCCTGGCCGCGGCGGTGGGAGTCGTCCTTCGCCCTCGGGTGCGAGGGGGTCGGGCCCCGAGCGCGGCCGTGCTACCCGCCGCGGCGCTCGCGCTCGGCGTGGGTGCCTACGATGGCTTCTTTGGCCCCGGAACGGGGACGCTCCTCATCGTGGGACTGGCCGGGCTGCTCCACCTTCCGCTGCAGCACGCGTCTGCCGAGGCCAAGGCGATCAACTTTGCCAGCAACCTGGCCGGGATGCTGCTCTTCGCCGTCCGGGGAACCGTGGTGTGGCACACCGCGCTCCCGATGGCGGTGGGCCAGCTGGTCGGTGGGTGGCTGGGCGCGCACTTGACGGTTCGCGGCGGAGAGCGCGTCGTCCGGTGGGTGGTCCTGTGCGTTGTCGCGGCGCTGGTGTTCAAGCTGTCGTTCGACGCGCTCCGTGGCTGAGTCGTGGCTTGCCCGGGCTGCTCGGCCCGGCCACTCTCCGGAGCCGCCAGGAGGCGCACGCGATGGAGAAGCGCAGGTTCGGCTGGACCGGGGTCCAGGTTCCGGTCATCGGTCAGGGCACCTGGAAGATGGAAAGCGATCCCGCTGCCGAGGCGCTGGCGGCGCTGCAGGCCGGCCTCGCTAGCGGCCTGACTCACGTGGACACCGCGGAGCTGTACGGCGGCGGCCGGGTCGAGTCGCTGGTGGCGCGGGCCATCGCCGGCCGGCGCGACGAGATCTTCCTCGTCTCCAAGGTGATGCCCAATCACGCCAGCCGGAGCGGAACGGTCAGGGCATGCGAGGCGAGCCTGAAGCGGCTGGGGACCGACCATCTCGACTGCTATCTCCTCCACTGGCCGGGGTCGCACCCGCTGGAGGAGACCATCGCCGGCTTCGAGGAGCTGGTCCGCGCCGGGAAGATCCGTAGCTGGGGCGTGAGCAACTTCGACGTCGACGATCTCGAGGAGGCGCTGGAGATCGCCGGTCCCGGCCGCATCGCCTGCAATCAGGTGCTGTACCACCTGCGCACCCGGGACATCGAGGATCGCGTTCTCCCCTGGTGTGTCGAGAACGACGTGGCGGTGGTCGGATACAGCCCGTTCGGCTCTGGCGACTTCCCGCAGCCGCAGTCACGAGGAGGAAAGGTGCTCGGCGAGATCGCCCGGGCACACGGCGGGACGCCGCATCAGGTGGCGCTGGCCTTCCTCATCCGCGACCCTCACCTGTTCACCATCCCCAAGTCGGCGAGGGCAGAGCGCGTCCGGGAGAACGCCGCCGCGGCGGAACTCCGGCTCACTCCTGAGGAAGTGGCCCGGATCGAGGAGGCGTTCCCCCTCCGGCGGGGGCGCGCGCTCCCGACGCTCTGAGACACCGCACCCGCGGCGCGCAAGTCGTTGACCTCGCACGGTTTCGGCGTTGCAGCCGCCAGCGAGCAGTGACGGGAGCGGAAACTTCTTGAATGCGCTCTCCGCTCGCCCGTCCAAGCGCAAACCTGGTTCCCACGGCGACGGTCCGGGGCCGGCGTCTCGCGCGTCCAGGTCGGAGGGTTCCCATGGAGACCCTCGGACGGAAGTCGGCGGTCGCTGTCCTCCTCGGGTGCGCGCTGGCTGGATGCGCCTCCACCTCCCTGACCTCGTACCGGGACCCTGCCTTCGCCGACGCCCGGTTCGGCAAGGTCGCGGTGCTGGCGTCGGGGGTCCAGCTGGACGATCGCATCGCGCTGGAGAACCGGATGGTCGGGGCGCTGCGCAACAAGCACGTCGCCGCGGAGGCGGTGATCCGGCTGTTCCCGCCCACGCGTCCGATCAGCGACGAGGACCTCAGGAAGGCCCTCCTCGCCGAGGGATACGACGCGATCCTCTACATCCAGCGTGTCGAGTCGGGATCGAAGATCCAGCCAAGCTGGACGCAGATGTTCGGCGGAAGCGCCGCGAACAACATGACGGAGCGGCTCTATGCCTCCTTCGACGCCAGCCTGGTCGATCTCGAGACCTTGAAGATTGCCTGGATGGCCAGCGCGCGGACCGGGGGGAGCGAGTACGCCGATGGAAAGGAGATCGTCGCCTCGTTCGCCGATGGCACCGCGGACGCGCTGGAGAGCAAGCAGCTCCTCGCGAACCGCTCCCCGCGGCAGCCGTAGGACTCTCGGTCAGCCGCGAAGCGAGGCCAGCAGCCCGGCGTGTTCCCCGAACCGTTTCCACTGCTCGAGCCGGGCATCGAGACGCTGGAAGCACTCGCTCCATCCGCCGTGGTGCCCATCTCGCGAGGCAGCGGTGGCGAACGCCGACTGGCGCAGCGTCATCCGGGTTCTCCGTCCCTCGTCGTCGAAACGAACCACGACCAGGGTCTGGTGGCCCTCCTCCTCCCAGACGTGAGTCATCTCGATGAGCTCGTTCTCCACGATCCGGCGGTAGACCCCACCGAGCCACAGCTCCTTGCCGTGTCCGCGCATGCAGCACCGCCAGCTTCCGCCCGGCCGCGGCTCTCCTTCGCAGTGCGAGATCAGGAAGCCGTGGGGCGCCGACCAGTGGCGGATGTGCTCCGGATCCATCCAGGCCTGGAAGACCAGGGTGCGCGGTGCATCGAAGACCCGGGTGATGACCAGCTCCAGCTCGGTGGAAGGGGTGCGGGACTCACTTCTTCGTTCGGCGGCGATGCCCATCGTGCTTCTCCTCGTGATGACCGGGCCGTTCCGACCTGGCCTGGAGCGTTTTCAGGTACTCGTCGAGGCGGTTCAGACGGTCCTCCCAGTAGCGCCGGTAGCGCTCTGTCCACTCCGCGACCTCCTTGAGGGGAGCCGCTTCGAGCTGGCAGGGACGCCACTGGGCTTCCCGTCCCCTGGCGATCAGCCGCGCTCGCTCCAGCACCCGGAGGTGCTTGGTCACGGCCGGGCCGGTGATGTCGAACGGCGCCGACAGCTCCTTGACCGTGGCCGGCCCCTCGGCGAGACGGGCGAGGATCGCTCGCCGAGTCGGATCGGCCAGGGCGGCGAAGGTCACGCTCAGGGAATCGGGGTTCGGGCTCATCTAACCTATAGTTTAAGTAACCTCAGGGTTAAATAGCAAGTCCGAGGGTCTCACAGGGAGCGAAGCCAGCCGCCGGCCGTGCACCTCGACGACGGGGCTCGTCACCGCGGTCTGTGTCGAGGAAGCCCACCTCACCCTGACGAATGGGGCGACGCTGAATGGACGGCGCCGGCGCGCCATGGGCTGCGCTGGCGCAGCGACTGGCTGCACGGCCAGGGCAGCGAGCGGCCCTGGAATCCTGGTGTCGGGATAGGGTACCCGGGGCCAGGGGGCGGGAGTCGCGCCATGGGCGAGGGAGTCGAGGCACGAATCTTCGTACGCCCGCGGAAGCACTTCCGCCGGACCTACTCGACCCGGGAGGTGGGGATCGGCGTCGTGATCCTCGCCGGCCTGGGCCTCCTCGCCGGTTGGGTGGCCTGGCGCGGCGCCCATCCCGACCCGGAGCTCTCCTCGGCCGTGCCGCTGGAGCACCGCGCGCCCGGCGCGGTCGACCGGGGCCCGCTGCCGGCGGGTCTGGCGTCCGAAGGGTGGCGCGAGCAGCGGGTCGCCGTGTTCGACCCGACGAACGTCTACGAGAAGATCGACGGCCGCGAGGGCTACTACAAGTCGTTTGGGTTCCAGCGCCTGCACACGCTGAGCCTGGTGGCAGCGGCGGGAGAACCGACGGTCGACCTCGAGCTCTACGATCTCGGCTCGGTGCAGAACGCGCTCGGAGCGGCCGCAGGGGAGATCCCTGCGAGCGCCTCTCCCTCGTTGCGCGACGGCACGCTGTCGGTGGTGGACCGGAACACGCTCTACCTCGCCCGGGGGAAGTACTACCTCCGCGCCATCGGCTCGGCCGAGTCGCCCGCGGTCCGCGCGGCCCTCGAATCCCTCGGCCAGCGGTTCGCCAGCGCCCTCCCGGCCGCCGCGCTTCCCTTCTCCTACGAGCTCTTCGTCCCGCTCGGCGTCACGCCGGGGAAGGTGAGCTACCTCGCGGAGAACGCCTTCTCCTTCGGGTTCGCGAGCGCCGTGCATCTGGGACAGCTGCCGGACGGCGACACCGAGGTCTTCGCCGTGGTGGCCGGCAGCCCGGCCGAGGCGCGGGCCCTGGCGACCCGCTTCAACCAGGCATTCGCCGAGTATGGCAAACCGGTGTCAGCGGGCAGAGGGATCGCCTGGGCGGAGGACCGCTACCTCTCGCGCATCTCCGGCGCGGGCGCCGCGGGCCGACTGGTGCTTGGCGTGCACTCGGCTGCAGACGTCCAGACGGCACGAGGGCTCCATGAGAGGCTGGTGGCCCGCGCCGCGAGCTTCCCCGACTCGGCGCTGGTCACCGTGGCCGCCCCGCCGCGGCAGGAGGAGTGAGATGGACGAAGCCGAGCACGCACGGCTCTCGCGGCGTCAGGTGCTCCGCCAGGTGGCCGCAGTCGCCGCCGGGGCTGCCGCGGCCGGCGTGCTGGCGTGGCGCCTCCACGACCCGACCGGCGAGCGGGGAAAGCCGGCTCAGCCGGAGCTCTCGCTGCCCGCGGGCGGCTACGCGGTGGAGAGCAGCTCGGTGCTTCCGGCGCTGGGGGTGGCCACCGGAAAGTCCGTCGACGCCCTGGTGCGCGGCGCAGTGGACGCGATCGGCGGAATGGCGCGCTTCGTCCGCCACGGGGACGTGGTGGTGATCAAGCCGAACGTGGCGTTCGAGCGGGCCGCAGCGCTGGGGGCGACCACCAATCCCGAGGTGGTGCGGGCCCTGGTACTGCTGGTGCGCGAGGCGGGCGCGCGCGAGGTGCGCGTCGCGGACAATCCCATCGAGTCTCCGGAGGCCTGCTTCGTTCGCAGCGGAGTGCAGCGCGCCGCCGTCGAGGCCGGGGCGACGGTGTACCTGCCCAGCCCGCGAGACTTCCGCACGCTCGCCGTCCCTGGCGCGACGTGGATCGCGCGCTGGCCCTTCTTCCACCGCCCCTTCCTCGGCGCGACGAAGGTCATCGGGGTGTCCCCGGTGAAGGACCACAACCTCTGCCGGGCCTCGATGACCACCAAGAACTGGTACGGGCTGCTCGGCGGGCGGCGGAACCAGTTCCACCAGGACATCCACGGCATCATCGCCGACCTGGCGCTGATGATGCGACCCACCCTGGTGCTGCTCGACGCGACCCGGGTGCTGTTCCGGAGCGGCCCCACCGGCGGCAGCCTGTCCGACGTTCGACCGGGAAACACCATCGTCGCCTCGACCGACTCGCTCGCCGCGGACGCGTTCGGCTGGCACGAGCTGCTCGACCGACGCGCCGAGCCGCTCCCGGCCTACTTCGAGAAGTCCGCCGCCCGGGGCCTCGGCAATCCGGACTGGAAGGCGCAGCACGTGAAGCGGGTACAGGTGGGCTGAGCGATGGCGAGCACGCTGGTCATCCCGGGCTGGGAGAAGCACCGACCGAAGCCGAACAAGGATGGCTCGCCGTGGTGGGCTCGGACCTTCCGCATCACCCGGGTGCGAATCGCCAGCCAGGTCTTCTTCTTCTCGCTCTTCGTCTTCCTGCTCTGGTGCACCTGGTTCAGCCGGCTGGGCGGCTACCCGGTGTCGCTGTTCCTCGAGGTGGACCCGCTGGTCGGGGTGGCGACCGCGATCTCCACCCACACCGTGTACCGGTGGCTGTGGCGCGGGCTCTTCGTGCTGGTGCCCACGCTGCTCCTCGGGCGCGCGTTCTGTAACTGGATGTGTCCCTATGGCACCCTGCACCAGTTCGTCGGCTGGGTCTTCAACATCTGGACGAACAAGAACAACATCGACCGCAACCGGTACCGGCCGGCGTACCAGATCAAGTACCTGATCCTCGCCGTCTTCCTGGTGATGGCGGCCCTGGGGTCGCTGCAGATCGGCCTGCTCGATCCGATCTGCCTCCTGGTCCGGACCTTCACCACCGCCATCGCGCCCGCCTCGGACCTGGCGCACGTGAACCTCGCGGCGGCGCTCCGCGAACGGCTGGGGAT
>JBKPMY010000473.1:0-12502 GCA_046732375.1 Myxococcota bacterium | reverse complement strand
GGACCAGCGATGAAGACCGACAACGTCGCCCGCAGAGATGTCGCGGGCTCTCAGCGGGGGCGCCCGGCGCCGAGCGTGGCCGTGCTCGGGGGCGGGGTGGGCGGCATGAGCGCGGCCCACGAGCTGGTCGAACGCGGCTTCCGGGTGACGGTCTACGAGGCGAAATCCGTTCAAGGGGGCAAGGCCCGCAGCATCTTCGTGCCCGGCACGGAATCGGGGGGCCGGCGGGGGCTGCCGGGCGAACATGGGTTTCGCTTCTTTCCCTCGTTCTACAAGCACCTGCCGGACACGATGAAGCGCATTCCCTTCGGGACCAACCCGCAGGGCGTCTTCGACAACCTGGTCGCCACCGATCGGACGCGGGTGTTCCAGACCAGCGGCGCCTGGTTCGACCTCGTCTCCCACTTCCCCCGCTCGCTCGAGGACCTCCGGAGATTCCAGCCGTCCAGCTGGTATTCCCGGATGGGCATCCCGGACGCCGATACCAAAGAGTTCCTGCGCCGGACGATGCTGTTCGTGACCAGCTGCCCCGAGCGTCGCCTCGCCGAGTGCGAGGACGTGACCTACTGGGACTACTTCGACTTCGAGCACCGGCACCCCAACTTCCGTCGGTTCTTCGGCGAGATTGCCGTGCAGTCCCTGGTGGCGATGCGCCCCCGCCTCGCCAGCGCCCGCACCACCGTGACCATCGGGCTGCAGCTGCTCCTCGACCATCTCAAGCCCGGGACGCAGGTCGCCCGGGTGCTCAACGGCCCCACCCACGACGTCTGGCTGGACCCCTGGCTCCTCTACCTGCGCCAGCGGGGCGTGGACTACCGGTTCGGCACCCCGGTCGCGGCGCTGGAGTGCGAGAAGGGGCGGATCACTGGTGCGCGGCTCGGGAGCGGCGAGGTGGTGCGCGCCGACTACTACGTCAGCTCTCTCCCGGCAGAGCGGATGGCGCCGCTGGTGGACGAGCGGCTGGCCGCGGCGGACCCTCAGCTCACCCAGCTGTCCAGCCTCGGCGGCGGGTGGATGACCGGCCTGCAGTTCTTCCTTCGCCGTGACCTCCGGCTGGCGCCCGGACATCTCATCTTCGCCGACTCGCCCTGGGCGCTCACCGGCATCTCCCAGCCCCAGTTCTGGGCCCCGGACGTCCTCCGCACTTTCGGCGACGGCAGCGCCGCCGGGGTGCTCTCGGTCTGCATCTCGGACTGGACCCAGCCTGGCGTCTTCGTCCGCAAGCCGGCGCGGGAGTGCAGCCGTCAGGAGATCGTGAAAGAGGTCTGGGCCCAGCTGCAGAGGCACATCGCGTCCTCGGGTCAGGATCGGCTCGACGACGGGGACCTGGTGGACTGGTACCTCTCCGACAGCGTCGAGCACCGACCCGACGGGACAGTCGTGAACCACGAGCCGCTGCTGATCAATACCGCGGGCTCGTGGTGGCGTCGGCCAGAGGCCTGCAGCCGGATCGAGAACCTCTTCCTCGCCTCCGATTACGTGAGGACTCACACCGACATCGCCACCATGGAGGCCGCCAACGAGGCCGCGCGCCGGGCAGTCAACGGCATCCTCGAGCACAGCGGACGGGCCGAGGCCCGCTGTCCGGTCTGGCCGCTCGAGGAACCCGCCGCCTTCGCGGCCCCGCAGGCGCTGGACCGACAGTGCCTGAAGCTCGGGCTCCCCCATCCGCTCGTGAAGCTGGTGGGCCCGGTGCGGACTCCCGGGCAGCGTGCACCCGAGCTCGTGGCGCCGCCGCCGCGAGAGCGCCGTCCCCGACTCGTTCCGAAGCTGGACGCGGACGTGGTGGTGGTGGGCGCCGGGCCGGCCGGGACGTCGACCGCGCTGAATCTGGTGAAGGCCGACCGGTCCTGGGGCTCGCGGGTCCTGCTCCTGGACCGCGCCAAGTTCCCGCGGCCCAAGCTGTGCGGGGGAGCGGTGACCCACCTGGGCGAGAAGGTGCTCCGGCGGATGGGACTGGACTTCGTGCCGAAGCACGTCGCGGTCCGCGAGGTGCGGGTGGTGTACGAGGGGCGATCGTGCACCTTCCGCGGGGATCCGGTCCTGCGGATCACCCGCCGGGATGAGTTCGACGCCTGGCTGGTCCGCGAGGCGGAGGCAGCGGGCGTCGTGGTCCGCCAGGGCGAGGCGCTCCTGGCGCTGGAGCAGCGCGACGATTGCGTCGCGCTGACCACGTCGCGCGGGGTGCTCCGCGCCCGGGTGGTGGTGGCCGCCGACGGCTCCAACAGCACGGTGCGGCGCCTGGTCGGCCTGCGCGACGCGGCGCACGTGGCGCGCCTTCTCGAGGTTCTCACCCCGGAGTCGCCCCAGGCGCCCGCCTTCCGGGACGGCGTCGCGGTCTTCGAGTACGGGCGGGTGGGCATGAGCCTCGCCGGCTACGTCTGGGACTTTCCCAGCCTGATCGACGGCAAGGCGGTGATGAACCGGGGCATCTACGACGGCCTCGAGCGAACCCGCGATGGCCATCCTGGCCTGGTCGACGACCTAGAGGCCGCGCTCGACACGCGCGGGCACCGGCTCGAGGCTCTCCAGCTCCGGGGACACCCGATCCGCACCTTCAACCCCCGGGGCCCGCTCTCGGTGGGAAGCGTCCTCCTCGCCGGGGACGCTGCTGGGGTCGACCCCCTCCTTGGCGAGGGCATCTCCTTCGCGCTCGCCTACGGCGAGGTGGCGGCAGAGGCGATCGGTGCGGCCTTCGGGCAAGGGCGCTTCGACTTCGCCGACTACGCGCGCCGGGTCCGCCGCCACGCGCTGCTGGGTCAGCTGCCAGCGCGAGCGCACCTGGCCCAGTTCCGCAAGCGACTGCGCGACCCGCGCCTCATCGGCTGGCTCTGGCGGCTGACGGAAGCCGGCCTCCGGCAGACGCGGTGGAGCGACCGGGCCTACGTGCCGGCCGAGGCCTATCACCCGGTACTCTGCGCCTGATCCGAGGCTCGGCGAGCGGGTCCTTACGCGGCCCGCGCTGCCGCGCTGTCGACCAGCGCGGCGACCTCAGCGAACTCGATGCGCGCCGGGACGCCGTAGAGGCCCCTGATGCGTTCGGCGAGCTCCGGCGTGAAGAATGCCCGCGCTCCCTGCTCGGATTCCCAGAGATAGACGTTTCTCGCGCGCCGGTTCTCGTCGTCGATGGTGAATGCCTTCGACCGGAGTCCAGGCATCCCGGCAAAGGTGCCTTTTGCCTTCTCGGCGATCGCGAGAATGCGCTTGCGGTCGAAGCCCTCGGCGTACTCGAACGTCACGAACACGGCGATCATGCCCAGGTCCTCGTCGAAACAGCTGCGCTGATCCTAACGCCCCATCGTGCGCTGCAGCCGCTGTGCTTGCGGGAGTTGCTTGCGTCTGGACGGGTGACTTGCCGGTGCTGGGCTGTGCCGATCGCGAGCATCTTGAAGTGTTCCCTGTCTCGACGCTTGACCCGTCCGCGTCTCTGAGGAGCAAGCCGCGTCGCCTCGTCGGCGCACAGTTCGGCGAACTTCGAGAGGAACTCCGAAAGCCCCGCGCCTTCGAACAGAGGCAAAGGGTCGGTCAGGACGGTGTCGACACCCCAGATCGGTTTGACACGCTCGTCACCGCTGCCGACGAGCTGAACGGGGCAACAGTTTCTGGAGTTCGCTCCTCGGAAACTGCCCGGGACGAGGCACTCGAGCTGGGGAACTAGGATTCGAACCTAGATAGACAGATCCAGAGTCTGCCGTCCTGCCGTTAGACGATTCCCCAAGACCACTGCGACGACGACTCCTACTTCTTCGGCGTCGACTTCTTCTTCGGCGCCTTCGCCGGGACACCCTCCGGCGGAACCACGTACACCCTCACCTCATCGTTGGCCTCGTAGACGTTGAGGCCTGCCCATCCCTTTCCGGACGGGTTGGCGATGTGGACCGCCTTCACGCCCGGCTGGTTGACGATCGACCGGCGGGGATACGTTGCCGTCGCGTAGACCGTCTTGAAGTACTTCAGCGTGTTCTCCCAGTCCTGCGGACACCGGTACCGCCGCTCCCCCACCTTGGAGGACTTGTCCGGGAGCTGCACGCCGTCCACGACCTCCGCCCGCGCCACGCCACCGGTCAGTAGTACCAGTGCCGTGGCCACCGCCCACGCCGAGCGCGGCTTATAAGAATCGACTCCTGGGGTGTCAAGGCGCGCCACGGGAGCCGGACCTTATCGCAGCACGGAGTCGATCCGCTCCAGCGACTCGCTCTTCCCGAGTAGCTCGAGCGTCTCCCCGATCGGCGGGCTGACCGTCGTCCCGGTGATGGCGACCCGGATGGGCTGGGCGACCTTCCCCAGCCCCACCCCCGCGGACTCGGACAGCGACTTGAGCACCGGGTCGATGCTCCCCGCGACCCAGGGCTCCGCCGCCGCCAGCGCCTCACGCGACCTGCGCAGCAGCGCCTTCCCGGCGTCGTCCAGGTGCTTCGCCGCGGCCTTGGGGTCGATCTGCGGGCGGACGAAGAACGGCCGCGCCAGCTCGGCCATCTCCACCAGCGTCTTGCTCCGCTCCCGGAGTGCCACCACCACCCGGGGCAGCCGCGGGTCGCCGTCGGCCTTCACTCCGCGCTCGGCGAGGAACGGCACCAGACGCCCGGCCACGTCCGTCTCGGGCAGCGTCTTGAGGTAGTGCTGATTCAGCCAGAGCAGCTTCTCCGGGTTCCACACCCCGGAGGTACTGCCCACGTGGTCGAAGCTGAACCACTCGATCATCTGCTCCCGGGAGATGATCTCGTCGTTCCCGTGGCTCCATCCGAGCCGCACGATGAAGTTCAGGAGGGCCTCGGGGAGGATCCCGTTCCGCTTGTGGAGCATCACGTCCGCCTCGGGGTGGCGGCGCTTGCTCAGCTTCTCCCTGTCCGGGCCGAGGATCAGCGGCAGATGCGCGAAGGCCGGCGTGGCCCACCCCAGCGCCCGGTACACCAGGATCTGCGGGAAGGTCGAGTTGATGTGCTCCTGGCCGCGGATCACCAGGGTGATCTCCATCCCGTGGTCATCCACCACCGCACCGAAGTTGTAGAGCGGGATCCCATCCGCCCGGAGCATCACGAAGTCGTCCAGGTCACTGCTCTGCTTGGAGATCTTCCCGATGACCCGGTCTTCGAAGGTCACCGTCTCGTCGGTGTCCGGCATGCGGAAGCGCACCACCGCCGTTCGCCCCGGCACGGGCTCGGTCCGGTTGCGGCACGTCCCCTCGTACTTGTACGGGCGCTTCTGCCGCTCGAAGACCTTCCGCCGCTCCTCCAGCTCCTCCTTGGTGCAGTAGCAGAGGTACGCCTTCCTCTCTGCGACGAGCCGGTCCGCGGCGGCGCGGTAGGTCGCCAGCCGCTCGGTCTGGAAGTACGGCGCGTAGGGGCCACCCACCTCGGGCCCCTCGTCCCAGTCCAGGCCCAGCCAGCGCAGGCCGTCGAGGATCGCCTGCACCGACTCCACCGTGGACCGCTCGCGGTCGGTGTCCTCGATCCGCAACACGAAGCGCCCGTGACTCCCGCGGGCGTCGAGCCAGTTGAAGAGCGCGGTGCGCGCGCCGCCGATGTGCAGGTACCCGGTGGGCGAGGGAGCGAACCGGACGCGGGAAGGGGTGGCCATGACGGAACTCGCGGGATTAACAGCGCCCCCCGGGGAGGGTCAACGCGTCCCGAGCCGACCCGTGCTACGCGTCAGGGGGAGTGAGAGCTCTCTCCGTCCTCGTCGCCGCCGCGGCCCTCCTCACCGGCGCGACGGTCCCCTTCGTGCGCAGCCGGACAGACCGCACCGCTGTCGACGGCGGACACTGCCTCGGCTGGCCCGCGGGTCCTGTCGAGTTCCGGGAGAACGCGGACGGCGTTCCCGGTGCCGGGGACGCCGGCTTCGTGGCCATGGAGCGTTCCCTGGCCAGCTGGGCGACAGCAATGAACAGCTGCGGCAATCTCTCGCTTCGCATGGGACCGATGACCCGCAGCCGGACCACCGGCTTCGACGACCGGCAGGGCGCGACCAACGAGAACGTGCTGCTCTTCCGCACCCGGCTCTGCATCGACGTCGTCTCGCCCTCGGACTCCTGCTACTCCCAGGGGACCTGCGCCAATGGGCACGACTGCTGGGACTACAGCGCCGGGACGCTCGCCATCACCACCACCACCTTCAACGTGCGAACTGGCCGGCTGTACGACGCGGATCTGGAGATGAACGCCGCGGTGCACATCTACAGCACCGTGGACGAGCCGCCCTGCGACCTGCTTGGCCAGACTGGCTGCGTGTCCACCGACGTGCAGAACACCGTCACCCACGAGCTGGGCCACGCGCTGGGGCTCGATCACTCCCCGGACTCGCGCTCGACGATGTTCGCCGGGGCCGAGCTGGGCGAGACCTCCAAGCGGGTGCTGGACGACGGGAGCGTGGAGTTCGTCTGCAGCGCATACCCGGCGGGAGGTCCGACACTCGACTGCGACGGAAGCCCCCTGGACCTGAGCGAGAGGACCGCCGGCTCGTGCGCCGCAGCCCCCGGCGGGCCGGTCGCGCTCCTGAGCCTCGCGCTGCTCACCCTCCGGCGAAGGGGAGGGCGCTGATGGCGGCCATCGCCTTCTTCGACTTCGACGAGACGCTCATCGTCGGCAACTCTGGCCAGCTGTGGATCCGCCGCGAGCTGCGGGAAGGGAACATCACCCCCAGCCAGTTCCTTCGCGCCGCGGTGTGGATGTTCCGCTACAAGCTGGGATGGGCGTCGATGGACGACGCACTCCGGACCGCCATCGGGTCGCTCCGGGGACAGAGCGAGCAGGCGCTTCGGGCGCGCACCCGGGCCTTCTACGAGACCGAGGTCCGGGTCCTCTATCGCACCGGCGCGCGGCCGGCGCTGGAGCGGCACCGGGCGCAAGGTGACGCGGTCGTCCTGCTCACCGCCTCCTCGATCTACCTGTCCGAGCTGGTGGCAGCGGAGCTCGGGTTCGACGACGTGCTCTGCAATCGATTCGAGGTCGACGAGGCGGGGGCGCACACCGGCCGCCCGGTGGGTAACCTCTGCTTCGGGGCGGGCAAGCTCGAGTACGCCGAGGCCTACGCCCGGCAGCGGGGGATGTCTCTCTCCGACTGCTGGTTCTACACCGATAGCTACTCGGATCTTCCCGTGCTGGAGCGGATGGGCCATCCGGTGGTGGTGAATCCCGACCCCCGCCTGCGCCGGGAGGCCGAGCGGCGAGGCTGGCCGGTAGAGTGGTGGGGAGAGGCGCATTCCGGGGCGGACCCGGGAGCGTCGGTGTTCGCCGGCTCGCAGCAAGGGGGCTGATCCCGGCCGGGGGTGGGCGCGTCGTACACGGACACCCTGCTAGGCTCGAAGGCTCCTTCCATGTCGCTCCTCCTCGCCTCAGTCCTCGCCAGCGCGCTGACCGCATCGCCCGCGTCCGTCGATCCCCGCCTGTCCATCCTCGATGCAATGAAGGAGGAGCTGGACCGCAACCGTACCCGGCTGAAGCTGGGGGAGAACCCGCCTCCGTACTTCATCAGCTACTCGGTGAAGGATCTCACCCAGTCCTACGTGGCCGCACGGTACGGCGCGCTGTTCGACGATTCGACCAACCGCGACCGGCGGGTGTTCGCCGACGTGCGGGTGGGGAGCCACGAGCTCGACAACTCGGTGAACGAGGAGTTCGACTTCAACTTCTCCCTCAAGGGCACCAGCTACACCACGCGTAAGGAGGCGCCGCTCGACGACGATCTCACCGCGCTGCGGACGGCGCTCTGGCTGATCACCGACGAGAAGTACAAGGGCGGGCTCTTCAATCTCCTGAAGAAGAAGGGCGAGGCGGTCTACGTCGTCGACGATCCGAAGAAGCCACCCTCGTTCAGCCGCGAGCAGCCCAGCGCCTTCATCGGACCCGCGGTCCCCTACACCTTCGATCGGGCGCGGTGGGCGGCGCTGGTCCGGAAGATTTCGGCACGGTTCAACGAGGCGGGGAAGATCTTCGACACCGACGTCCGCGTCACCGCCGACAAGGAGGTCCGGTACTTCGTCAACTCCGAGGGGTCGCGCATCCTCACCGAGCAGACCTTCTACGGGGTGCACATCTACGCGGTCACCCGGGCCGACGACGGGCAGCTCCTCGACGACTCGCGCGACTACTACGGCTTCCGCGAGACGGAGCTCCCCAGCGACGATCGGCTGATGAAGGACGCCGAGGCGCTGATCCAGGAGCTGGTCGCGCTGCGTGCCGCGCCGCCCATCGACCCGTACACCGGTCCGGCCATCCTCGAGGCCGAGGCCGCGGGAGTGCTCTTCCACGAGGCGGTGGGCCACCGGCTCGAGGGCGACCGGATGGACAACGACGCGGAGGGGAAGACCTACAAGGGGCAGATCGGCCGCGCGGTGCTGCCGCCGTTCATCACCATCGTGGACGACCCGACGCTGTCCACGCTTGGCGGCAAGTCGCTCAACGGATACTACCGCTACGACGACGAGGGCATCCCCGCGCAGCGCGTGCCGCTGGTGGAGGCAGGGGTACTGAGGAACTTCCTGGTCTCGCGACACCCGGTGGACGGCTTCCTCCACAGCAACGGTCACGGGCGCGCGCAGCTGAACCGGCGGCCGGTGGCGCGGATGGCGAACCTCATCGCGACCTCCACCAAGCAGGTGAGCGACGCCGAGCTGAAGCAGATGCTGATCGCCGAGGCGAAGCGGCAGGGGAAGCCCTACGGCCTCATCATCCGCGACATCCAGGGCGGCAACACCAACACCTCCAGCTTCGGGTACCAGGCGTTCAAGGGGATCCCCCGCCTGGTGTACCGGGTGGACGCGCGCGACGGGAAGGAGACGCTGGTCCGCGGCGTGGAGGTGGTGGGCACGCCGCTGTCGGCGGTGAGCAAGATCGTCGCCACCGGCAAGACGCAGGGCGTGTTCAATGGCTTCTGCGGGGCTGAGAGCGGCAACGTCCCGGTGTCCACCGTCGCTCCGGCGACCCTGTTGCGGGAGATCGAGCTGCAGCGAGTGATCGAGGGACGGGACCGGCCGCCGCTGCTCCCGAGCCCGGCCAGCGAGCCTCCGCAGCGAGCCGAGGCACGCTGAGCCTGGCCGTGCCGGTGCGAGCCGCTGCGTTCGCGCTGTGCACGGTTCTTCTCGGCGCGGACACGGGGCACGAGCGCGCCTCGACGGGAGTCCCCCTGGTCCGAGAGATGGGGCCGGAGCCCGAGCGGGTGACCGCCGCCCGGGCGCGCAGCGGTCCCCGCCTCACCCGCGTCCTCGCGTCCGCCGGGGTGCCCCGCCCGCGGGCGCTCGTCCTGCGCGTCTTCAAGGAGGAGCGGCTCCTCGAGATGTGGGCCGCCGCGTCGGCGGAGGGGCCATTCGTCCATGTCGGCGACCACGTCGTCTGTGCCTCCTCCGGCGGGCCGGGGCCGAAGGCGCGCCTCGGGGACGGGCAGGTACCGGAAGGCCTCTACCGGGTGACGACCCTGAATCCGTGGAGCCGGTATCACCTCTCGCTGCGGCTGGATTACCCCAACGCGGCGGACCAGGCCCGGAACCCGGGGGTGCCGGTGCGCGAGCTGGGCGGGGAGATCTTCGTCCACGGAAACTGCGTGACCATCGGGTGCATCCCGCTCGGCGACGAGGCGATCGAGGAGGTCTACCTGGCAGCGCTCGACGTCCGGACTCGCGGCGGGTCGGTCTCCGTGCTCGTGCTCCCGGCTCGACCCGGCGGTCCCCGCTGGGCGGCGCTCACCCATGGGGCCGCGCCCGGACACACCCGCCTGTGGAGCTCGCTGGCGACCATTTCCGGCCACCTCGACGTGAGCCACCGCTTACCCAGAATCCGGGCTGGGTCCGACGGGACCTATCTCGTCGAGTGAGGCAGTCGAGCCGTCGATCCCGATCGCACGTGTGCGATCGAAGCCTATCGAAGGTGTCTGGCACCTTTGAGGCCGCATTCGAAGCAAGCTGCAGTCTTTGCAGGGGAATCGGCGGCGTCCCGGGATCGAGATCAATCGAAGGCAATCGAAGGTGTCTGGCACCTTCGCTGGTGCCTCGATTCGGAAGCTTCTCGGATTCCCGATCGCTGGCGATTGAATGTGTCGATCGAAAGCGAGCGAAGACCGATCGAAGGCGATCGAAGGCGATCGAAGGTGTCTGGCACCTTCGCTCCCGAAGGTGTCTGGCACCTTCGCTCGGCACCTTTCGCGGGGGCGCCCGTGACCCGAGCAGCCGAGCGTTTGCCGTCGACCGAAGGCGCGCTGCGTCGTCAGGTCCGAATTGATTGACCCGAGAGGGCAGTCCTAGCGTCCGGACCCTCGATTTCTGGAGGGGAGCACATGAGGACGAAAGTCATTGCGCTGGGCCTGCTGGGTCTCGTGGGGTGTGGAGCTGGAACCGACGCAGAGAGCACGTCGAGCGAGCTGAAGAGCAGCAATCCTCCGGTGGTGCGCTGCGGAGTGAAGGATCCGAGCTCGTCGGCGCAGGCGGCCATCGAGCAGGACATCGCAGCGACGCAGGCGAAGGGCGGCGTGGGTGCGCCGAAGCTCGGGACAATCACGGTTCCGGTCTATGTGCACGTCATCACGTCGAGCAGCGGCGCGGGGGATGTGAGCTCGCTCGTGCCGCGGCAGATCGGCGTGCTGAACAATGCTTACAAATCTGCCGGCGTGAAGTTCGAGCTGGTACAGACCAACGTCGTGGTGAACGACGCCTGGTACAACGTCGGTTTCAATTCGAAGGAAGAGAGGGAGATGAAGACCGCGCTCCGCCAAGGTGGCGCGGATACGCTCAACATCTACACGGCGAACCTCGGCGGCGGGCTCCTGGGGTGGGCCACCTTCCCCAAGTCGTACAAGTCACAGCCCGCGGACGATGGGGTCATCGTCCTCGATGAGAGCCTGCCGGGTGGTAACGCGGAGTTCGCCAACTCGACCGAGCCGGATGGGCTGCTGAGCTACAACATCGGCGACACGGGCACGCACGAGGTCGGCCACTGGCTCGGCCTGTACCACACGTTCCAGGGTGGTTGTGGGGAGAACGAGAACGCCGGCGACAAGGTGAACGACACCCCGGCAGAACAAGGGCCGCAGTTCTTCTGCATCGAGCGCGACAGCTGTCCCAACGCATTTGGGACCGACCCGATCCACAACTTCATGGACTACGTGGACGACGCCTGCATGTTCGAGTTCACCGCCGGGCAGGACACCCGGATGCGGGATCAGTTCGCCACGTACCGGAACTGAGCTGAGAAGGGCCAGTCCGCTCGCCGGGTGAGCCGTCGAGCGGGATGCAAGGCCACCGGGCTCGCGCGCGGCAGGAGGCGGTGTCAGCTTCCTCCGCATGGCGAGACGGGAACGAGCGTCTG
Source organism: Myxococcota bacterium (assembly GCA_046732375.1). Lineage (GTDB taxonomy): Bacteria > Myxococcota > Myxococcia > Myxococcales > Myxococcaceae > RPRB01. The sequence continues at coordinate 1,211 of JBKPMY010000473.1, read as the reverse complement.
TGCAGCGTGGGCTTCCGGTGCTGGACCGCCGTGGGCACCGCATCGGGTCGGTCCGGAGAGTGGGCCGGGAGCACCTCGAGGTCTCGCGGGTGCTCCGGCCGCCGCTGCTCGTGCCCCTGGCCTCGGTGCACGCGCTCGATGCGAAGGGCGTGCACGTGGATGCCAGCGCTCGTGAGCTGCCCGAGGGGACGGTCGACGCCGAGGCCCCCGCGACCGAAGTGGTGCCGGTGGCCAGCGTCGAGCAGGCCCGCTCACCCGATCGCGACCGCTGGAGTGACGAGCCCCCGACCGTCCCCCGACAGGACCACCCTGCAACCGGCGACTGACCCGTCAGTCGGCGCGTGGACCTGCGGGCAGGAAACCTCGCCAGCCCAGGAAGCGGCGGAAGTCGGTCGCGAACGACTCGACGCTCACGCCCACCGCGTCCCGGAACGCGTCCGGGAACCCCTCGCGGATGCGCATCTGATCCAGCACCCGCAGGACCGTCCCGTCTCCGTAGCGGCGGGTGAGGAAGTCGAAGGCGTGGTACGCGGCGCCGTAGGCGATCGCGGGATGGGTCCGGACGAGCGTCGGCCCCTCCCGGAGCAGATCCACATCCGGGTGCTTCGCGAGCCACTGTGAGAGCGACTCCGGCGGAGGCCACTGCGCGCCCTCGCCGGCGGTCAGCGTCGCCATTCCCTCCCGGAACCAGAACGGGATCCGGTCCCGCGGGTCAGGGGGCAGCCGCCCGGCGCGCTGGAACATCAGGCTGTGTGTCAGCTCGTGCTCCAGAAGGCTCGTGACCTGGGTCCGACGGAGCCGCTCGGCGAGCGCGGGGTTCTCCTGCACGCCTGGCGGCAGCGGCCACCACCGAGGATCCCAGACGATCACCTGGTTCCGCCGTGCCCACGCGGAGATCCCCGGCAGCGGCCGGCCCACCAGCTCCTCCAGCTCCCAGTGCGAGTTCACCACCGTGATCCGCACCGGCTCCCCCAGCCCTCCCCAGCGGGTGAGCGCCTTCGTTGCCTCGGGGACCGCCGACTTCAACAGCTCGGACGTCTGCTCGTTCCACTCGACGAACTCGAGACGGAGGGTCCCCGCCTCCGTGGCCATCACCCCGAGATCGCCGCTCGGAACCGTCACGCAGCTCACGGTCCCGACGAGGAGCAAGCTCGCGAGGACCGCTCGGATCACCCGCCGGCCCCGGCAATCAGCCCCGCCACGTCCGCCAC
>JBKPMY010000472.1:0-19473 GCA_046732375.1 Myxococcota bacterium | reverse complement strand
TCCAGCCTGGGGGTACGTGATGAGCTACCTGCCACTACTCATTCAGCTGGTCAGTGGCGTCGTCGGTGGAAACCTCCTCGGACGTGCCGTGAGCAGCTTGAATCTGGGGACTGTCGGCAACTCCATCGCCGGACTCGTTGGTGGATTACTCGGAGGACAGCTGCTCGCCTCGCTTGTCGGCGGAGGGATGTCACCGGCCGGTGCAGCCGGAGGGATGGACGTTGGCGCCATCGTCGGAAGCATCGCCGGTGGACTCGTCGGGGGCGCAGCAGTGACTGCTGGTTCGGCCTTCTTCAAGACGATCCTCGCGAAGCCGACGTGAGTCACACCTGGCGGTGAAGACTCGAGCCCCGACCGCCCCCGCCGAGCTCGCGGGTGCTGCCGGGGCCTCCCAGTGCGCGGACCACGGGGGCTGGCTCTTCCAGTCGCTGCCCCCCTCTGGGAGGCTTCGAGATTTCTGGAAATGTCGTTGACACAAGCCTTCGACTCTTTTAGAACTGTCGCACGATGAAGACTACCGAGGCTCTCGCTGGACTCGGCTCCCTTGCGCAGGAGACACGGCTAGCCGTCTACCGCCTTCTCGTGAAACAGGGGCCCGAAGGCCTGTACGCCGGCGCGATCGCCGAGGCGCTGGACGTTCCTGCCTCCTCTCTGTCGTTTCATCTGCACCAGCTCGCGCACGCGGGGCTCATCGACCAGGAGCGGCGGAGTCGACAGCTCATCTACTCCGCGAACTACGAACGCATGAACGCGCTCGTGGCGTACCTCACGGAGAACTGCTGCGGCGGCGCCAGCTGCGCACCCGGGTGTGACATCCCCAACCGAGACGAAGGAGAACGTCGTGAAGCGTCTGCACGTGCACGTCGCCGTTGAGAGCATCGAGGAGTCCGTGAAGTTCTACTCCGTCCTCTTCGGAGGGCAGCCCACAGTCCAAAAGGATGATTACGCGAAGTGGATGCTCGAAGACCCACGGGTGAACTTCGCCATCTCGGCGCGGGGCCGAATTCCCGGCGTTGACCATCTGGGGATTCAGGTCGAGCGGCGCGATGAGCTCGCTGAGGTCGCTGGGCGCCTGCGGTCGGCCGAGGAACGCCTGTTCGATGAGGGGCCGACCACCTGCTGCTACGCACGTTCCGAGAAAGCGTGGGTGCGAGACCCGTCCGGAGTCTCGTGGGAGACCTTCCACACGAGCGGCGAGAGCACGACTTACGGGGAGAACCCTGGAGCGGGTGAGAAGGCCGGCAAGAGCACCTGCTGCGTTCCGAGCACCGAGAACCCGGCGGCGAGCTGCGGATGACGACACACGGTGGAGCCCTGGTCGCGCTGGTCCGAGACTCGAAGGCCCCGGCGAGGCCCACCGAACTCGTGAGCGCTGCCGGGGCCCTATCGAGAGCGGGAGACGGGGGTCGAACCCGCGACCCTCGGCTTGGGAAGCCGATGCTCTACCGCTGAGCTACTCCCGCGAACGACCCCTCGGAGGTACTACGACGGCTCCCCCCGTTCAAGCCGGTTTCAGGGGCCGCACCCGAGCTGCGCGCGCTCGTCCTGGATGTGCCGCTCCAGCTCCCAGGGCACGAAGTCCGCACACCAGCCGCGGTGATCGGTGGAGGCCTTGCCCTGCCGGGCGTGATGCAGCTCGTGGGGCAGGACCTCGAAGTGGAGCTGGCTGAGCTCGATCAGTTCCTCGTCGTACCAGGTCAGGCCCGCATGCCCGACCGCATCCAACCGCTCCGAGGTGCGGAGCCGGACCGTCCAGGACTCCAGCGGCATCCGGCCCCAACGTTCCTCGTACACGGCGCGCCAGACCGAGACGAACCGGCCCGAGTAGCTGCACGGGCTCTCCCCACCGAACCCGCCCTCCACTCCCCGCTCGACCTCGACGCGCACCCCGTCCACCGTGCAGCGGGCGACGATCACCACCGCCGAGGGCCGGGAGCCTTCATGCGCCGACCCGGCGCCCGCGCCGTCGCCGCAGCCACCCAGACCGAGCCCGACCAAGGCCCATCCCACCCGTGCCGGCCAACCCATCCGCCCCGCCTCCCTCGCAGCCCGGGGAGGGTCGACCCGGTGGGCTGGAGCGGCAAGCAGGCGCGCTCCGGTGGGACGACGGCAGTGCTCTCGGGCGGACACATGGGCCCGGGAGCCGGTTCGCGGGTGGCTACCGTACGGTCTGCATGGCGCGTGTCCTCGTCGGCACCAGCGGATACCTCTACCGGCACTGGCGGAACGTGCTCTATCCGCCGGGGCTGGGCACCGGACGCTGGCTGCAGCGCTACGCGAGCCTGTTCGGAACCCTGGAGCTGAACACCACCTTCTATCGCCTCACCACCGCGGCGGCGGCCGAGCGCTGGCTCAAGGCCACCCCGCCCGGCTTCGTCTTCGCTGCCAAGGGGAGCCGGTACATCACCCACATGAAGAAGCTGAAGGACCCGGCCCAGGCGCTGGAGCGCTTCTTCGCTCCGCTCGTGCCCCTCCGCCCCAAGCTCGACGTCGTCCTCTGGCAGCTGCCTCCCCGATTCGACGTCGATGCGCTCCCCCGGCTCGACGCGTTCCTGGCCGCCCTGCCGCGCGGGGTGAGGTACGCGGTCGAGTTCCGGGAGCCGAGCTGGTACCTGCCCGAGACGTGCGCGGTGCTCGAGGCGCACGGCGCCGCTTTCTGCGAGCACGACCTGGTGCCGCTGCCGCCACCGCGACTGACCGGCGGCTTCCGCTACCTGCGCTTTCACGGCGCAGGCGCGAAGTACGGGGGGCGCTATGGCCCCCGCGCACTGGACCCGGTCGCCCGTGACCTCCTCCGGACCCGCCGGCGGGGGGTGGACGCCTACGTGTTCTTCAACAACGACATCGGGGGCCACGCGGTGCACGACGCCGTCACGCTCCGGCAGGCGCTCGGAGAAGCGATGTGCCTTGACACCCTCCACCTCGACGGACAAAAGCCCGGGGCCACCCCATGAAGCTGGCGACCCTGAGAGACGGAACCCGGGACGGTGCGCTGGTGGTGGTCCGCCGCGATGGCGGTGCGTTCGCCCGCGCCCACGACGTGGCGCGCACGCTCCAGGCTGCGCTCGACGCCTGGGAATCGACGGAGCCCGGCCTTCGCGCCCTGTCCGAGCGGCTGGACGCGGGGAAGATCGACGCCGAGCCGCTCGACGTTCGGCAGCTGCACGCGCCCCTGCCCCGCGCCTACGAGTGGGTGGACGGCTCGGCGTTCCTGAATCACGTGCGGCTGGTCCGCAAGGCCCGGGGCGCCGAACCCCCGCCGACGCTGGAGACCGACCCCCTGGTGTACCAGGGAGGCTCCGGCGTGCTCCTCGGCCCGACCGAGGACCTCGTCCTCCCGGACCCGGCCTGGGGCATGGACTTCGAGTCGGAGATCGTCGTGGTGCTCGGCGACGTCCCCCAGGGGACGAGGGCGACGGACGCGGGGCGGTACATCCGGCTGGTCACGCAGTGCAACGACGTCAGCCTGCGCAACCTCATCCCCGCCGAGCTGGCCAAGAGCTTCGGATTCTTCCAGAGCAAGCCTGCCACCGCCTTCGGGCCCTTCGCCGTGACGCCCGACGAGCTCGGGCCGGCGTGGCGCGACGGACGGGCGCACGTGCGCGTGCGGTCCACGCTCAACGGCCGCGTGGTGGGGGACACCGACGCGGGCCCCGAGATGCACTTCTCCTTCTTCCAGCTCCTGGAACACGTGGCGAAGACCCGCGCCTTCACCGCCGGCACGCTGCTCGGCAGCGGGACGGTGAGCAACGAGGAGCGCGCGCGCGGGATCAGCTGTCTCGCCGAGCGCCGGATGATCGAGACCATCGAGCAGGGCAAGCCCGGCACCCCGTTCATGGCCGTGGGCGACCGGATCGAGATCGAGACCTTCGATGCGGCGGGAAAGAGCCTCTTCGGCCGCATCTCCCAGACGGTGAGGGCGGCGGAATGAAGCTCTACGGCTACTGGCGCAGCGGGTGCACGTGGCGGGTTCGCATCGCACTCGCGCTCAAGGGCGTGACGTACGACTACCAGGCGGTGCACCTCCTGAAGGGGGAGCAGCACGAGAAGGCGTACAGCGCCCTCAACCTCCTGGAGTCCGTACCCCTGCTGGAGTGGCACGAGGGCGGTGCCATCCGGCGTCTCGCCCAGAGCCTCGCGATCATGGACTTTCTCGACCAGCGCTTCCCCTCGCCGCCGCTGCTCCCGAGCGATCCCTGGCTCCGGGCGCGCGCCCGTCAGCTCGCGGAGATCGTGAACTCGAGCATCCAGCCCCTCCAGACGCCGTTCGTGCTCGGTCAGGTGAAGGCCTTCGGCGGAGACGACAAGGGCTGGATCCAGCTCTTCCACAGCCGCGGGCTGACTGCCCTCGAGGAGGAGACCTCCCGCACCGCCGGGCGCTTCTCGGTGGGTGATGCGCCCTCGATCGCCGACTGCTGCCTGGTGCCGCAGCTCTACGCGTCGCGTCGCTTCAAGGTCGACCTCACCCCCTACCCCACGCTCACCCGCATCGAGGCGGCATGCGAGGCCCTGCCCGCTTTCCAGGCCGCCCACCCCGATCGCCAGCCGGACGCGGAGCACGCGCCGCGATAAGCAAGGAACAGACACCATGGCACAGAAAGACTCCCTCGGACTCCTCGGCATCGAATCCGCGCACTGGTACGTGCACGATCTCGAGCGCAGCCGGCGCTTCTACACCCAGGGGATGGACTTCAAGGAGATCGGCGGGAGCGATCCCGATCTCACCGCGCGCGGCAAGCAGCAGAGCCTCGTGTTCCAGGCCGGCGACATCGCCCTGATCGTCAGCCAGCCCCGCGGCGAGGGAGGACGGGCCTCCCGCTGGCTGAAGAAGCACCCCGACGGCGTGGGCACCCTGACCTTCGCGGCGAAGGACGTGGAGAAGACCTTCCAGCTCCTGGACCGGCGCGGCGCGACCATCATGGAGGACATCCAGACGGCCCGTGACTCCCGCGGGGGGAAGCTGAGCTGGTTCTCGATCACCACGCCGTTCGGAGACAGCACCTTCCGCTTCGCGCAGCGTGATGGGTACCGGCCGCTCTTCCCGGGGATGGTTTTCCACGAGAAGCCGACCGGTGGTCAGAACCGCTTCGGCTTCAACCGCATCGACCACGTCACGTCGAACTTCCGGACGCTGATGCCGGCGATCATGTGGATGGAGCACGTCCTCGGTCTCGAGCCGTTCTGGAAGATCGAGTTCCACACCGACGACGCGAAGGACAAGCTGGAGAAGGGCTCGGGCCTGCGGTCGACGGTGATGTGGGATCCCGAGTCGGGAGTGAAGTTCGCCAACAACGAGCCGGCCCGTCCGAACTTCCGCGGCTCGCAGATCAACATCTTCGTCGAGGACAATCGCGGAGAGGGCATCCAGCACCTGGCCCTGGGGGTCGAGACGATCATCCCCGCGGTCGAGGGCATGCGGAAGACCCGGGCGGTCCAGTTCATGGACACGCCCGATAGCTACTACGACCAGCTCGGCAAGCGGCTGGAGGTCTTCGGCATCGGCCGGATCGACGAGAACCCGGACGACCTCCGGCGGCTACGGATCCTGATCGACGGGAACAAGGAGCACAGCTACCTGCTCCAGATCTTCATGAAGGACGCGGCGAGCCTGTACGGCGACCGGAAGGCCGGGCCATTCTTCTACGAGGTCATCCAGCGCAAGGGTGACAAGGGCTTCGGCGCGGGGAACTTCCGCTCGCTGTTCGAGAGCATCGAGCGCGACCAGAAGGCCGCGGGCCGGGTCTAGGAGCGAAGCGATGATCGAGCGGCTGACCTTCGGAACCATTCCCCGGAAGCACCACATCCAGCTCCGGCTGCCGGGGGGCGAGCTCGCCTTCGAGGAGTGCTTCACCCAGGAGGGCTTCGAGGGCCCGTACACCATCGCCTACCACCAGCGGGCGCCGCACACGCAGCGGCTGAGCGAGGCGAAGCACGGGTGGACCGTCGCCAAGGACGCCACCGAGGGGCGCCGGCTGGCCAAGCGCCACTACAAGACGCAGGACATGCCTCGGAAGGGAGGCGCGCCGGTCGATGCACGCACTCCGCTGCTCTTCAACGCCGACGTGACGCTGGGGATCCTCTTCCCCGACAAGCAGGACCCGGTCTACCTCAGCAACGCCGACGCCGACGAGCTCTTCTGGATCCAGCAGGGAGGCGGCACGCTGCGCACGCCGCTGGGTGACGTCCGCTTCGCCGCCGAGGACTACGTCTTCGTCCCCCGCGGGATGATCCAGCGGTTCATCCCCGATCCCGGACCGCAGTCCTGGCTGTGGATGGAGCTGACCGGCGGGCTGCACCTGCCGCGGCAGTGGCGGAACGAGGTGGGGCAGCTCCGGATGGATGCCCCGTACAGCCATCGCGACTTCAAGCGGCCCGAGTTCAAGGGGCCGATGGACGAGGACATTCGCGAGCTGGTGGTGAAGAAGGGCCAGGCCTTCCACGGCTTCCGCTACTCACAGTCGCCGCTGGACATCGTGGGCTGGGACGGCACGGTCTATCCCTGGGCGTTCCCCATCCTGAACTTCCAGCCGCGCGCTGGCCTCGTGCACCTGCCACCGACGTGGCACGGGACGTTCGCCGCCCGCGGAGCACTGATCTGCAGCTTCGTGCCCCGGATGGTGGACTTCCATCCGGAAGCCATCCCCTGCCCGTATCCCCACGCCTCCGTCGACTGCGACGAGTTCATCCTCTACGCGCGCGGCAACTTCACCAGCCGCCGGGGCGTCGGACCTGGGAGCATCAGCCACCATCCGGCCGGCGTCGCCCACGGCCCGCATCCCGGAGCCTACGAGGGCAGCATCGGGCACACCCGCACCGACGAGCTGGCGGTGATGCTCGACACGACGCTGCCGCTGAAGACGACCGCCGCCGCGCTGGCCGTCGAGGACAAGGGCTACCAGGACAGCTTCATCCCGCCGGGAGCGTAGCGACGACCGCGGCGACGCGCCGGACGGTTCGAGGGCAACAGGCGCAATCACTACCGTCGGGGTTGCTGAGAAAGCGGCGTCGCGAGGTGAGCGCCTCCGGCCGGAATCGTCGGGCCGAGAAGCCGGAGCACCTGCCACACCGCGGGCACGAGGTAGACCAGCGTAACCCAGACCCACATGAGAGCGCCGGCGCGTTCCTGGTCCGCGAGGAGCTGCTCCGGCGGCGCGGCCGACAGCGCCGCGGCATAGACGGGCCGCCCGCAGAAGGCGAGGAATGCCGAGAGCGCGTCGCAGGGCAGCGTGGCGAGGAGCAGATAGAGGGGCACGGTCCACGTCGACCAGTGGGGCCGCGCCGGCCAGGGCTGCACCACCGGCCACCAGAAGAGCAGGCCGCCGACGAGGAAGCTCGCGCTCTGCGCCGCGTGGCCCGTTGCCGAGTGCATCGCCAGCAACATCGCCGCCGGCACATGCCAGGCAAGGACGGTGGCCGTTCCCGCGAGCCAGCAGAGCACCGGGTGAGTCAACGCCCGCCCGGACGCGGCCAGCAGCGCCGGGACCCGCGCTCCCTCACGACCGAGGCCCCAGGAGAGCAGCGCGATCGGCTCGGAGACGAGGAGCAGCGGTGCGGCCACGGTCATCAGCACCAGGTGCTTCAGCATGTGGGCGGTGAGGAGCGCCCGGTCGAGCCCGGCCAGCGGAGAGGCGGTGGCGAGCCACACCAGGCCGAGGCCTGCGAGCCACGCGGCGAGCGGCCATCCCGGGAGCGGCCGGGAGCGACGGCGGCGGACCCAGCCCCGGACACCCACCAGGGCCAGTAGCAGGAGCCCGGCAACCACCAGCAGCTCCAGAGCCATCGACCGGTGCGCGGCGTGCACGGCTCAGCGCTCGCTCCCCGCCACCGCAGGCAGCGAGAGATCGCGCGCCCGCGCCTGTCCTGGTTGGTGCAGGGTTTCCAGGAAGGCGACCAGAGCAGTGGTCTCTGCCGGACTGAGGTTCTTCCCGTAGGCAGGCATGTTCCCGCCGCCCTGGATGACCTGGCGAACCAGCTGGTCGTAGGTGAGGGTGACGGCCACGTCGTCCAGCGCCGGTCCGCGATGCCCGCCGCGCCCGCCGAGCGCATGGCAGTTGTGGCACTGCTTGGCCTGGAACACCACGGCGCCCTGGCGCTGCAGGGCGCTGCGGCCGGCGAGCGCCGAGTCGGGGATGGGCTCGCTGCTCCAGGCATCCATCTCCGGGCTCCAGGGCGTGTGCAGGCCGAGGTGGGTCAGCGTGCCGAGCACCACCGCCACCAGCACCACCGAGAGGACGGCGAGCGGCCGCCTCCGCCAGCTCTTCTCCCCTTCCCCGGCGATGAAGGGCAGCATCAGCAGCAGCGCGATCACCACCACCGGCGCGATCAGGAGCACCGGGGTCTCCGCCGCCGGGGGGAGATAGGAGAGCAACGCGTAGATCCAGAGGAAGAAGAAGTCCGGGTGGGGCGTGGTCTGGATGATGGTCGGATCGGGCGGGCCGCTGGGACCGAAGGGCCCGAAGACCGCAGCGCAGACGATGATCGCCAGCACCATCGCTCCGGAGAAGATGATGTCCTTCCAGATCGCATAGGGCGCGAAGGGCACGCCGTCGGTCTCGGTGAGCCGGTGGTAGTCCTGGAGATAGGTCGACCGACGGACGACCCGCCCGGGCATCGGCCACTCGTTGACCCCCAGCTTGAGCACCATCAGCACGTGCAGGGTCACGGCGCCGATGAGGATTCCGGGCACGACGAAGACGTGGAGGGCGAAGAACCGGGACAGCGTCGCGCCGCCGATGATCGGCCCCCCGAGGAGCAGCTGGACCAGGGTGCTTCCCAGCAGCGGGACCCGGCTGCTGATCGACGCCCCGATCCCGATGCCCCAGTAGGCGTCCTGATCGAAGCGCAGCACCTGGCCGGTGAACGCCATGCCCAAGGTGAGGAGCAAGAGGAGGACGCCGAGGATCCAGGTCAGCTCGCGGGGGAACTTGTAGGCCCCGAAGAGGAAGACCTGCACCATGTGCAGGAGCACGAGGGCGACCATGAAGTTCGAGCCCCACCCGTGCAAAGCACGGATGTACCAACCGGCGGTGATCTGGTGATTCACCTCCTGGAGCCCGTTCCAGGCCTCGGCCGCAGAGGGCACGTACAGCAAAGCCAGCAACACCCCAGTCACCAGCTGGAAGGCGAAGATGGTCAGCGCCCCGCTCCCGAAGACGTAGGCCCAGCTCGCGGTGCTCCGCGGCACCCGGTGCTCCAGCGTCTCGCCGACGGCACCGGCGAGGCCGAGCCGGGCCTCGAGCCAGCGGCCAATGCGACCGCTCAGGCGCACGACGAGGACCCTCTCCGGATGGTGGCCAGCCCCGGCGTCGGGAGCGCGCCGACCTCGATCTCCAGCTCGGCTCCGGTGATGCGGTAGCGGTACTCCATGAGGCCACGCTCGGGCGGACCGGAGGCCCGGGACCCGTCGGCGTAGTAGGCCCCTCCGTGGCAGGGGCAGAGGAAGAGACTCGACTGGGGGAACCACCGCACCGGACAGCCGAGGTGCATGCAGTTGATGGCGAAGACCTGGAAGCGGTCCGCCTCGATGTGGCGCACCCAGCACGCGAGGCGCGCGGTCTGCCCGTCCGAGGGCCCCACGACCGGATTGCGGAACGTGGCCAGGCGGGTCTCACCGATGGGGAAGCGCTCCAGCGCACCGAGCGAGACCCATCCGGTGTCCTTCCGCGCCCGCAGGGCGGGAGAGGCCAAGTAGCGGACGAAGGGAATGGCGAGGAGCAGCGCCAGGGCGCCGTTGAAGAGCAGGCCCAGCTTCACCAGCACTCGCCGTCGGGAGAAGCGCTCGGGGATCGTCATCGTGGACCCTGGGACTGAGGAGGATGCGGACGCTGGGCGACGAGCCAGGCCACCACGTCGCCGATCTCCGCCGACGTCATCGGGCGGCCGGGGACGTTCCCCCTCCAGTCGGGAGCGCCCAGCTCCGGTCGCCCGACGATGACCGTGGTTCGCAGTCCCTGGTTGCTGACGAGGGTGAGATAGGCAGCGTCGGTGACGGCGCTGGCCTTCGGGCCGCCCCGGCCACCTTGCCCATGGCAGCCGGCACAGAACGTCTGGAAGACCTGGGCTCCCCGGGCGGCGTCTCCCGGGCCCGAGGCGGCGTAGGGAGGAGCGGTCGCTCCGTGTAGAGCGTCAGGCCGCGCCCATTGGCTGCGAATGCCGCGCACGAGGGCCGTCACCTGCGCGTCGGTGAGAAGGCCGCCGGCACTCTGCCCGAAGGCTGGCATCAGCGAGCCGGCGACGCCGCTGCGGATGGCAGCGGTCAGAACCGCGTCGTCGGCGACCGCCAGGTACACCGGATCGGCGAGGGCCAGAGCCGCCCCACCCCGCCCTTCCGTGCCGTGGCAGCCGGCGCAGTGGGTCCGGAAGAGCACCGCGAAGTCCGTCACCTGCTCCGGAACTCCCTCCACGACCCCGGCCACCGGTCGCCCCGGAGGAGAGCAGCCTGCGGCGAGAAGCACCGCGGCTAACGCCGAGACCACTTGGGTCGACCGGATGATCGCGCTGCAATCGAGGCCGAGGCCTAGGAGCGACGACGGAGCGTGGCCGTCGCCACGTGACGGAGGAGTGACGACGGGATCGGCCGCGGGGGCAAGCGAGGGACGGATCGTTCCAAGTGGTTTCGGCGTTGGTGCGGCGAGGACCGGGCGGCTCATGGGGGGTGCTCCCTCCCCGAGGCCTCGATTCCGGCGCGCATCGAGAGCGGCAAGGCGGTGCTGACGCGCTGCTGCCGCGACACGACCAGGCCCGCCACCAGCCCGAAGCCGAACTGGGAGAGGACGAACCAGAACCAGTCCACCCGCCTGTTCATGACGGGATTGACGATGCCCAGGATGCCGTAGAGCAGGCCCGACCAGATGAGCGGGGCGATGACGCCGCCGAGGAGCACCGGCCGGCGGGGAAGCATGGGGAGCATCGCGCCGTAAAGGACGCCCACCACCAGCGAGGTGAACCCGTGGACCCCCACCGCGATGGCGAACATCGCGGGTTGAAAGCGCATGAGCTGCTCGGTGCTCTGGGTCATCTGCGGGCTGAAGAAGCCCGCCGAGAGGAGGTTGATCGGGTACCAGATGCCGTGCCGGCTGAGCACCCCGTAGAGCATCGCCAGCAGCGCCATCACCACCCCGCCGGCCAGCCCTCCCTTCACCCCGGCTGAGACCGGGTAGAACTGCACCGGGAGGAGCGCTCGCGGAACCTCCGTCGCCCCGGCGAAGGCCTCCACCCCGGGGTGCAGGGTAGTGACCGGCTCGGGCGGGAGCTCGGATACCGGGACCTCCACGTGCACCTCGTGGGGAAACACCTCGCGGAACCAGCCCACCACCCCGACCACCGCCAGGACGGCGCCGACGGCACTCACCGCAGCGCTGGTGGCCATCCCGGCGAAGAGCATCGCCAGTCCGAGGGCGCTCACCAGCGGCCAGGGGGTCGAGGCGGGCAACTGGACAGTGCCGCGGTCCTGGGGTCGGTGTTCCATGGTCAGCGCCCCACCACGTAGACCACGGTGAAGACGACCACCCAGACCGCATCGACGAAGTGCCAGTACAGCGAGAGCACGTCCACCTTCTCGGCTTCGGCCTGACCCACCCGCCGGAACAAGGCGAACACCATCACCCCGCCAAGGAGCAAGAGGCCCACCAGGACGTGGAGGGCGTGCAGGCCCACCAGCGAGTAGTACGTGGTCCCGAAGAGGTTGGCGGAAATGGTCAGCCCCTCGCCGATGAGGTGCTTCCACTCCAGCCCGGTGCCGATCAGGAACAGCGCGCCGAGGGTGAAGGTGAGCACCCACCAGCCGATGAACGGCGTCCGCCGTCCGCGCCGGAGCGCGGCCACCGCGAGGTGAATGGTGAAGCTGCTGGAGAGAAGGCAGATGGTGAAGAAGATCGGCGGACGGAGGATGGCCGTCGTCGGTCCGCTGAGGCTCTTCCCCAGGTAGAAGAGGTAGGCGATGACGAAGATGACGAAGATCGCCGACTCGGCGGCGATGAGGGTGAGCATCCCCACCTTGCCCTTGGAAGGCAGGGTCGTCGGCTCGATCTCCAGCGTTCCCGCGAGGTGGGTCATTCGTACTTCCAGTCGGGATCCTCGGGGTGCTTCTGATCCCACAGCGGTCGGCGGCTCCGGACCACCGGCAGGGTGGCAAAGTTGTATTCGGGCGGAGGCGAGGTGGTGGACCACTCCAGGGTCCAGGCGTCCCAGGGATCGTTCCCCGCCTTGGGTCCCTTGAGCGCGGCACGGACGAGGTTGATCACGAAGATCCCGATGGCCACGGCCTGGATGACGGCGCCGACCGTGACCACCGCGTTCCAGCCCTCCCAGCCCCGGCCGCCCTCGTAGGTATAGATTCGGCGGGGCATCCCCAGCAGGCCGGGGACGTGCATGGTGTCGAAGGTGAGGTGGAAGCCGAGGACGAAAAGCCAGAAGTGCAGCTTGCCCAGGGTCTCGCTGAGCATCCGCCCGGTCACCTTGGGATACCAGTAGTAGAAGGCGGCGAAGGCGCAAAAGAGGATCGCCCCCACGATGACGTAGTGAAAGTGGGCGACCACGAAGTACGAGCCGCTCAGCTGCCAGTTGAAGGGCGCCGCTGCGAGCATCACCCCGGTCAGCCCGGCGAGCAGGAACTGGAAGAGGAATGCGACACAGAAGAGCATCGGCGTCCGGAACTCGATCCTCCCGCCCCACATGGTGGCGAGCCAGTTGAAGATCTTGATCCCGGTGGGGACGGCGATCGCCATGGTGGAGAGGACGAAGAAGGTGTTGCCCGCCGGGGTCATGCCCACGGTGAACATGTGGTGGGCCCACACGCTGACGCTGACGAAGGCGATGGCCAGCGTCGCCGCCACCATGACCGGGTAGCCGAAGATCGCCTTGCGGGAGAAGACGGGGATGATCTCCGAGGCGAACCCGAAGGCGGGAATCACCAGCACGTAGACCTCCGGATGGCCGAAGACCCAGAAGAAGTGCATCCACAGCACTGCCGATCCGCCGGCCTGGGTGTCGAAGAAGTGGCCTCCGAGGTAGCGATCGATCATCAGCATCGCCTGGGCCGCGGTGAGCGGGCCGATGGCGAGGATGGCGAGAATCGCCATCGCCAGGGCGAGCCAGACGAAGAGCGGCATCCGGCCCAGAGTCATCCCCGGGCAGCGGAGGCTGAACACCGTGGTGATGATGTTGATCGCCGTCGCGATGCTGCCGAAGCCGGAGACCAGCAAGCTCAGCGTCCAGTAGTCGGTGCTATGGCCGGGGGAGAAGGTCTTCGAGGTCAGGGGCGCGTAGGCGAACCAGCCCACGTCCGGCGCGCTTCCCGCGCCGTAGAGCCCGTAGCCTCCGACGAGGCTGTAGTAGAGGAGGAATCCCCCGGAGACGGTCAGCCAGAGGCTGAAGGCGTTGAGCCGCGGGAAGGCCATGTCCCGCGCGCCGATCATCAGCGGGACGAGATAGTTGGCGAACCCGAACATCAGCGGCATGGCCACGAAGAAGATCATCGTGGTCCCGTGCAAGGTGAAGAGCTGATTGAAGGTCTGGGGGGCGAGAAAATCGCTGTTGGCGCGGATCAGCTGGATCCGGATCAGCGACGCCTCGATGCCCCCCACCACCAGGAAGATCAGGGCGAAGAGCACGTAGAGAATGCCGATCCGCTTGTGATCCACGGTGGTGAGCCACTGCTGAAGCTCGTCGACCCAGGGGCGCCGCGCGCTCTCGGTAGTGGGCCAGGTCTCTGACTGGGTGGTCACGCGTCTTCCTCAGTGCAGGGTCAACAGGTAGTCCGTCATCGCGTCCAGCTCGTCGGCACCGAGCCCCATCGGCGGCATGAGCGCGCCGGGCTTGATCGCCGAGGGATTCTCCAGCCAGCGGCGCAGGCTCTCCCGGTTGTTGGGAACCACCCCGGAGGCCAGCGTCTCCCTGGACATGAGATGGGTCAGGTCGGGTCCGAATCGGCCGCTGGCCGAGGTCCCGGCGATGGTGTGACAGTTCACGCAGGAGGTCTGCTCGAAGATCCGGCGCCCGCGGGCGACCGAGCGATCTTCCCTGGCCGGGAGCGCCTGTGCCTTCACCCAGCGCTCGAAATCCTCGGGGGTGTGGGCGTAGACGCGGAGGAGCATCTTGGCGTGCTGGGTCCCGCAGTACTGGGCGCACTGGCCGAGGTAGAGGCCGGGCTCCCGGGGCTCGATCCACATCTCGTTCCGCCTGTTGGGGATGAGGTCGGTCTTTCCCGCCAGGCGTGGGACCCAGAAGCTGTGGTCGGTGTCGGCGGACCACAGCTCGAGGAAGGTCGGGGTGGGCCTGGCCGGATCGCTGATCGGGACGTGCAGCTCGTTGGCGGTCACCACCTTGAGCCCCGGGTAGCGGTACTCCCACCAGAACTGGTGGCCGATCGCCGTGACCACCACTGCCCCGGGCGGCCGCGGCGGGTGCTGCAGCTCGAAGATGACCCGGGCGGTGGAGAGGAAGAGCACCACCACGATCAGCACCGGGATGATGGTCCAGGCCAGCTCGATCTGCTGGCTGCCGTAGACCTGGGGCGGCTCGCCGGGAGGATCCCCGGGCCGGCGGCGGAACCGCACCACCGCGTAGGTCAGCAGGGTGAAGACCACCAGGAAGATCGCCGCCGCGACGACGAGGATGAAGAGCGCCAGCTGGTGAATCGAATCGGCGGGGGTGGAGACCGGGGCGAAGATGTTCGTCGGGCTCAGGGGCACACCCGCTGCGGTGGCCCAGACCGAGACGATCCCCTGGCTGGCGCACGCGACCATCCAGCGCCCCCTGCAGTCCGCGTCCGACCGCGGGGTAGCACGTCCAGTCGACGTTTGTGGGACGGACCTTTTGCCTCTGAACGCACGTTCAGATACGGTGTTCGGGTGAAGCCCCGGGCCTGGTCCAATCCGCCAAACCCCTTCGCCCCCACCGCGCTCGAGTACCTCGAGGAGGACCATCCCCGGGCCCAGGTCCACGTCTGGGACGACTCCACCAAGGGCATCCTCGCGACGAACGACAGCCCAGACGTCGGGTTCAACTTCAGCGTGAACCCCTACCGGGGCTGCATGCACGCCTGCGCGTACTGCTATGCGCGCCCCGGCCACGAGTACCTCGGCTTCGGGGCCGGGACGGACTTCGAGACGCAGATCGTCGTGAAGCGCCGGGCCCCCGACCTGCTCCGCGAGGCCTTCTGGAAGCCCTCCTGGAAGGGGGAGCTCGTCGTCTTCAGCGGCGTCACCGACTGCTACCAGCCGCTCGAGGCCTCGCTCCGGCTGACGCGGGGTTGCCTGGAGGTCTGCGCCGAGTTCCGGAACCCGGTGGGCATCATCACCAAGTCGCCGATCATCGAGCGCGACATCGACGTGCTCCAGCAGCTCGCCCGCGATGCGAGCCTGAGCGTGGCGATCAGCCTCCCCTTCCACGACCAGGACCTCGCCCGCGCCATCGAGCCCGGGGTCGCCACGCCGCGCCGCCGGCTGCAGGTCATCGAGCGTCTTGCAGCCGCCGGGCTCCGCGTCGGGGTGAGCATCGCGCCGGTCATTCCCGGCCTCGACGAGGGCGTCTCGAAGGTGCTGGCCGAGGCGGCGAGCGCCGGCGCCCACTTCGCCGGCTACGTGCTCCTCCGGCTCCCGGGCTCGGTGCGGCCGGTGTTCGAGGAGCGGCTGCGCGAGGCCGTGCCGCTCCGCGCGGAGAAGGTGCTCCACCGGATTCAGGAGACGCGAGGCGGGAAGATGTACGACTCGACCTGGGGTCTGCGGCAGCGCGGCGAGGGCCAGTACGCCGACGCCATCGCCGCCCTCTTCGCCGCCCAGGCCCGGAAGGTGGGCCTCGAGCCCCGCTGGCCCGACGAGGCGAGGCCCGACACTTTCCGCCGCCCCCAGCGATCGGGAGATCAGCTCGCGTTGCTCTGACGGCTCAATCCCCGCCGGACGATCGGCGGCTCCTGAGGCCGGGGACGTCCGCGTACTCCACGACCGCCCCGACCTCGGGCCCGACCTGGAACCCCCAGTCGTTCAGTGCTCCGAGCAGCGGGCGGAGCGAGTCGGCCCGACGCGTCAGCCGGTAGGTGGCGGGCGAGCCGCGGCTGCCGACCTTGGAGCGGGAGACGAGACCCTGCTCCTCCAGGTCTCGCAGCCGCTCGGAGAGCATCTTCTCGCTGAGGCGCGGGATCGCCGCCCGGAGCTCGCCGTAGCGCATCGGGCCCTCCTTCAGGTGGGCGAGAATGACCGGCTTCCACTTCCCCTGAAGAATCTCCAGGGTCAGCTCTACTCCGCAGTAGAATCTCCGGTTCAGTCCAGCAGCCATGGCCGGTCCTCCCGCCCGATGACTCCTCGCCGCCTGCTCCGCATCGCCGCGATCCTGAGCCTTCTCTACTTCCTCGGGCACTCCGCTGGAATGCCGTGGACGCCCTCGCCTGGCGGACAGGCGGAGACCATCGTCAACTTGATGAGGTCCTTCCACTTCGACGTCTCTGGCAGCAGCCGGACGTACTGGGACTTCTACCTGGGGTTCGGACTCACCATCAGCGTGTTCCAGCTCCTCGAGTCCGGGGTGCTGTGGCTTCTGGCCGGGCTCGCGGCCGACGCGCCGGCGCGTGCACGCCCATTTGTGCTGGCGTTCCTTGTCGCCAACGTGCTCCAGCTGGTCCTGGTGCTCCGGTTCTTCTTCCTTCCGCCTATCGTGCTCAGCGTCGCCCTCACGCTCTGTCTGGGCCTCGCGGCCTGGGCAGTGCATCCGCGCTACGCACCAACTGGTTCGTAGCTCCCAGCTGGCCCGCCGCTTATCGACGGGCCGCGTCCTCATGCCGGGGATGCTCCACTCTTCGGAGCCAATCAGCCATGCGCATCATCGCCTTCGATCGCTTCAAACCTGGCGTCACGATGAAGGCCATCGAGCCCTACCTTCCCGAAGAGGTCGCCAACGTCTGGCGGCTCTGGAAGGCAGGCATCGTTCGCGAGAACTACGCCCGCGCCGATGAGCCGGGGGTGGTGATCGTCTTCGAGCTGCCCTCGGTCGAGGAGGCGCGCCGGTACGTCGACGACTTCCCGCTCTCGCGGGCCGGCCTCCTCGAGTGGAGCTATGTCCCGCTCCAGGCCCCGCTGCCGATCGAGACGCTCATGACTCCCACGGTGGACGTCGGAGAGCCATACGACCGGACCACTCGCCCGGCCGCACGCCGCTGAGCGACAGGAAGCGTATTCATGGACCGCAGCGTCGGGATCGAAATCCCCGAAACCCTCGAGGAGATCTGCGCGCCCTCCCGGGCAGCGCTCCTCGTGTACGACCTGCAGGCGGGAATCGTGTCCCAGATCGCCGGCGGCGACCGCGTGATCGAGAACGTCGCCAGGCTGATCCGGAGCGCCCGGACCGCCGGCCTCCGGATCGTCTACTCCCGCTACTACAGCGTGCCACTTGCGTGGGCCGGAGTCGGGCATCTCCGGATGGCCAAGACCTGGCAACGCGCCCAGGCGGCCTCGGAGCTGAAGCAGCACCTCCTCCAGGGATCGCCGGAAATCCAGATCGTCGAGGCCGTCGCCCCGCGCCCCGAGGATGTGGTGCTGGACAGGGTTTGCATGTCCGCGTTCGAGGGCACGCCGCTGGCATTCCTCCTGCGTGACCTCGGGCTTCTGACCGTGGTGATGGCAGGCATCGCCCTCGAGGTCGGCATCGAGCCCACCGCGCGGCACGCTGCCGACCTGGGATTCATCCCGGTGCTGGTCCAGGACGCCTGCGGCTTCGGAAACGCCGAGGCTGCGCGGCGCTCGCTGGAGTCGCTGAGGTTCGGAGGGGACTCGGTCCTCACTGATGTCGCCAGCGTCGTCCGCGCGCTTCCGCCGAAGGCCGGATGATCTCCGAAGGGTTCCTGACGCTGCCCGTCGAGGGGCTGCCCGCCATTTGCGCCACCCCATTCTCTGCCCCGACTCTCGACGCTAGGCTGCGCTGCGGCGGAGGCGGGCCCATGGCCGAGGTTCGGCTCACGCAGGAGGAGCGCGCGCTCGACGTCCTCTCGGACGTGCTGGGTCTCCTCCGTCTTCGGGGACAGGTCTACTGCCGGACCGAGCTCTCCGCGCCCTGGGGACTCAGCTTCGCCGCGGACCAGGCCCAGTTTCACGTCGTCGAGCGCGGAACCTGCCTCCTCCAGCTGGCCGGCACCCGGGAGACGACGGCGCTTGCCGAAGGAGACCTCGTCGTCATTCCCCACGGGCGCGGCCACCGGTTGCTCGACGCGCCCGACAGCAGGGCGGTCCCGATCCGGGTGGCGGTGGGCGAGCAGCGAGAAGGACCCCTCACTCCCATCCGCTACGGCGGCGGAGGCGCGCGCACCGACCTGGTCTGTGGCCGGTTCGGATTCGACATCCGACTGGCGGGGTCGATCCTCGCCGGTCTTCCGCCCGTGCTGCACGTGCCGGGCTCGCAGGGACGACCGGTGGAGTGGCTCGAGCTCACCGTGCGCTTCCTTCGCGCCGAGGCCCGCAGCGCGACCCCCGGCCGGAGCATCGCCCTGGCCCGCCTGGTCGACCTGCTGTTCGTCGAGGCGATCCGTCACTGGCTCGCGACCAGCGACGCCCGGCCGACGGGATGGATGGGCGCCCTGCGGGACCCGCGAATCGGTGCGGCGCTGGTCCGGATGCACTCCCAGCCGGATCGAGCCTGGGACGTGGAGAGCCTCGCCGCCGAGGTGGGCATGTCCCGTTCCTCGTTCGCCCAGCACTTCGGCGACCTCCTGGGCGAGCCGCCCAGCAAGTACCTGACACGGTGGCGGGTGTACCTCGCCACGCGACTGCTCCAGGTTCCGGGCACCACCGTGGCGAAGGTCGCCGAACGCGTCGGCTACGACTCGGAGGCCGCGTTCAGCCGGGTCTTCAAGCGGTACATGCGAGTGTCCCCGGCGACGTTCCGCGACGAAGCCACGGGCCACCCGGCCCGGAAGCGCCGGCTCAGCGCCTGAACGGGCGCGTCCCTGCTCCGACACTTCCGCCGCCGTCAGTGCGAACGAGCCCTCAATCCCCGAGCGTCTCCGCCAGCAGCTCGGCGGTCTCCTGCCCCGAGAACTGCTGCTGTCCAGTGATCAGGTTCCCGTCGCGGATGGCGAACCCCCTCCACAGGCCCGCCTGGACGTAGTTGGCGCCCAGCTTCCTGAGCTCGTCCTCGATGCGCCAGGGCATGATGTGCTTGTCGCGCGACAGGAGCTCCATCTTCCACACTGCCTCGTCCGCGTAGTCCTCCTCGACGTTGGCGAATCCGGTCACCGTCTTCCCCTCCACCAAGTACCGGCCGTTGGAGAGCTTCGCGTAGCGGAGAACCGCCGTGCCGTGGCAGAGCGCGCAGGTGATCTTCCCCGCCTCGTAGAACTCGACGAACCTCCGGTGGAGGTCCTTCGCCTTTTCGAAGGTGAACATCGGAGACTGGCCCCCGGCGACCAGGATGGCATCGAACGACGCCACGTCGATCTCGCGAACCGGCCGCGTCTTCTCGATCAGCGCGACCAGCCGGGGAGTATTGATG
>JBKPMY010000471.1:0-17693 GCA_046732375.1 Myxococcota bacterium | reverse complement strand
GCCAGGAAGCGGGAAGGCGTCCGGGGCACCTCCCGGCCTCTCCGGAGCCGCGTGGCGGCCCGGGTCAGGATCAATTCTTCCCGGGCCCGGGTGATGCCCACGTAGCAGAGACGCCGCTCCTCCTCGAGGTTCTGGGGCTCTCCCTGCATCCCGCCATGCGGCAGGAAGCCCTCTTCCAGGCCCACGAGGAAAACCGTCCGGAATTCCAGCCCCTTGGCGCCATGGAGGGTCAGGAGGCTGACCCGGGCCGGGCTGGGCCCGTCCTCCTCCTCGCGGGTGTCGAGCGACAGTCGGTTCAGGTAGCTCCGCAGATCCGACCGCCGGTCCTCACGCCGCTCGAACTGCTCGAGCGAGGCGAGGATGCCCTCCACCCCCTGGAGCCTGCCCTCGGCGGCGCTGGCCGAGGCCGTGCTGGCCCGGGCGGCCGCCTCGAACCCGACCTCGCGCAGGAGCGTCCGGGTCACGCCGGAGAGCGGCTCGGCGCGGAGCCGGGCCCGCGTCCGCAGGATCAGCCGGGAGAACTCCTGGACCGCGCGCGCCGCTCCCGGGGTGAGCCCGGGGACCGATGCCGGAGCCTCGAGCACGTCGGCGAGCGGAACCCCACGGCTCCGGGCGTGGGCGACCAGGTGCTCCACCGTGACGTCTCCGATGCCGCGGGACGGCACGTTCACGATGCGCAGCAGCGAGACCTCGTCCGCCGGATTGGACAGCACCTTGAGGTAGGCGAGGACGTCCCGCACCTCGCGCCGGTCGAAGAACTCACCGCCGCCCACGACCTCGTAGCCGATCCCGCGCGCCCGCAGCGCTTCCTCGAACGGCCGGGACTGGCCGTTGGTGCGGTAGAGCACCGCGACGTCATCCGGCCGGACGCCACGAGCGAGCCGTTGCTCGATGGCCCTCGCCACGTGGGCCGCCTCCTCGTCCTCGCCGGGAAGGACCACCAGCTGGACCCGCGGGCCGCCGGCGGCGGCGGTCCACAGCTTCTTTGCCCGCCGCTCCGCCAGCTGCGAGACCACCCCGTGCGCCGCCTCGAGCACCGCCGGGACGCTCCGGTAGTTCTGCTCCAGCCGGACCTCGGTGGCGCCCGGGAACGCCTCCTCGAAGCAAAGGATGTTGCGCACCTCCGCCCCTCGCCAGCCGTAGATGCACTGGTCGTCGTCGCCGACCGCGCAGACGTTGCGCCGCTCGCCGGCGAGCTGACGGACCAGCTCCAGCTGGATGCTGTTGGTGTCCTGGAACTCGTCCACCAGGAGGTACCGGAACCGGCGCACGTAGCTGCCGAGGACCTCCGGATGCTCGCGGAAGAGCCGGAGGGGCAGGACGAGCAGGTCGTCGAAGTCCACGGCGCCCTGCGCCCTGAGCGCGCGCTGGTAGAGAGGGAACACTTCGGCCGCGGCGATCTCCCAGTCGGCGGGCGCGTCGCCGGTGACCTCGGGCGGGCGCCCTGCGTTCTTCGCCCGGCTGATGGCGGTGAGGATGCGGCGGGGATCGAAGTCGGTCTTTCCGTCGATGGAGCGCTCGCGCAGGGCGCGCTGGATCAGCGAGAGCTGATCCGACGTGTCGGCGATGGCGAACCTCCTCGGCCATCCGAGCCGGTGGACATGCTCTCGGAGCACCTCGGCCCCGAAGGCGTGGAAGGTGCAGACGGTGAGCACCTGTGCGCGCTGCCCCACCAGGCGCACCACCCGCTCCTTCATCTCGGCGGCGGCCTTGTTGGTGAAGGTGACGGCGAGGATGGCGCGGGCGGGCACCCGCTCGGCGAGGAGCCAGGCGATGCGGTGGGTGATGACCCGCGTCTTCCCGCTCCCTGCCCCGGCGAGCACCAGCAGGGGGCCTTCGGTGGTGGTGACGGCACGACGCTGCGGCGAGTTCAGTCCGGAGAGGTCCACGTAGGGACGGACGCGTATAGGATGACGGGCTGACCGATGGCCGCCTCCCCCGCGCGCGTTCCCGTCCGCCCCCCATCCACTGCCGAGATCGATGCCCAGGCGAAGGAGGCGCGCGCCGCGGTGGCGCGACTCGGCCGGCGGGAGTTCCTCGACCAGCTCGCCTCGCTGGGCCGTGCCTTTGCGGCCGACCCGGGGAACCCCGGGAGCTACGCCTGCAAGGACTGCGAGCGTTGCGCAAACTGCATGTTCTGTCGCGAGTGCGTGGGCTGCTACCAGTGCACCCACTGCGTCTCTTGCGAGGGCTGCAGCAACTGCAGCCACTGCATCGAGAGCAAGTCGTGTCAGTCCTCGGCCTATCTCCTCCAGTGCGAGGCCTGCACTCACTCGGCCTACCTGGTGATGTGCCGCAACCTCTCCGACTGCAACTACTGCTTCGGGTGCGTCGGGCTCAGCAACAAGGACTTCCACATCCTCAACGTGAGCTTCCCCCGGAAGGAGTACTTCGAGATCACCGCCCGGCTGCGGAAGGAGCTCGGCCTGCCGGGCTGAAAACGTCGTTGCCTCCGCGCCCGCGGCCTGCGACGGTCGGGGGTGCAGCACCACCGGAGGGCACGTCCATGGCGCGCGTCTCGGGAGAGGTGACCTCGCCCACTCCGCCGGAGGTCTTCCTGCGAGCGTTGACCGACTTCAGCCCGCGCCGGCCGGAGCTCTGGCCCAACCTCTCGCCGAAGTTCTATCAGGTGCACTCGGTCGGGCAGACCGAGGCCGAGGTGACCGAGGGGTCATCGGCGTTCGGCGGAGTCTGGGAGCGGGCTCGCTACGATTGGAGCGAGCCGGGAGTGGTGCTCATCCAGGTGGAGGACTCCAACGCCTTCGCCGCGGGCAGCTGGTGGCGGTACCAGGTGGAGCCGGTGGGGAGCGGCAGCCGGGTGCGCTTCCAGTTCGATCGCCGGCCGAAGAATCTGAAGGGGCACCTGGTCTCGCTGCTGCTCGGGCTCGCCGGAAAGCGGGTGTTCACCAGGTCGCTCGAGGAGACCCTCCGTAGGCTCGGGGCTGCCGCGCCCGCGGCCGCAAGATGAAAGCCGCGATCCTCGCGCTCCTCCTCTCCGCCGGGGCACCGCAGAAGGATGGGGGCTCCGGAGCGACTCCGGAGGCCTCTGCCGGGGCCACCGCCGAGGTCCGCGCCGCGGTGGATGGTTTCGTCCACGCGTTCGAGGCGCTGGACTGGCCTGCGTTCCGCGCC
The DNA here is from genome assembly GCA_046732375.1 of Myxococcota bacterium. GTDB lineage: Bacteria > Myxococcota > Myxococcia > Myxococcales > Myxococcaceae > RPRB01. Next base: position 14,561 of record JBKPMY010000471.1, on the reverse strand, counting down.
TGCTTCGCAGAGGGGGCCACGGTGTTCCACCCCGCTCCGCCGCACGTGCTCCGCACCGACTCGCCGGAGAGCTTCGAGCGAGCGTGGGCTGCGGTGTTCGAGCGGATTCGGCGGGACTCGGGCCGGACGGCACCGCCGTTCTTCACGCTTGCGCCGAAGGACGTACGCATCCAGGTCCTCTCGGAGAAGGTGGCGCTGGTCACCTTCCACCTCCCCGAGGGACAGACTCTGGGACGGAGGACGCTCATCCTAGAGAAGCTGGGGGCGGGGTGGAAGATCGTCCACATCCACGCCTCGAACCTGACCGCGCCACCGGCGGCTGCCCCGTCCACGCCGTCCGGACGAGGCAAGTAGGCCGGCGTTCTCCCTGGAAGCCAGGCTCAGCCGCGCAGGGCGGCCTCGATCTTCCCCAGGTCGAACTTCTTCATCTCCATGACCGCCGCCATCACCCGGTCGGCCTTCTTCTGATCCGTGCCGCTGAGGGCACGGATGGCGGCGGCGGGGACGACTTGCCACGACAGGCCGTAGCGGTCCTTGAGCCAGCCGCAGGGCCCCTCCTGGCCCCCGTCGGCGGTGAGCGCCTTCCAGTAGCGGTCGATCTCCTCCTGGGTCTCGACCTCGATCGCGAGCGAGATGGCCTCGGTGAACTTGAACTGCGGACCGCCGTTGAGCGCCACCAGCTCGAAATCGCCGATCCGGAAGGCCACGGTCATCACCGAACCCTTCGGGCCTGGACCGGTGTCTCCGTACCTCGAGATCTCCAGGATCTTCGAGTTCGGGAAGATGGAGACGTAGAGCTTCGCCGCCTCCTCCGCCTGTCCGTCGAACCACAGCATCGGCCTGATCTTCGGGGTCACTGGCATGTGAAGGCTCCGTTGTCGATGGACGCGACGCGTCCCGTACTCCGCTTGGACGGCGGAGGGCGGGCGAACTCATCGGGGGCTGCCCGCAGGAGAACGGATTGACCCGCGCTCCCGGACGGTCGTAGGCCTGCCCGGCCGCCCATGCGTCCTCCAGCGCCCGCTCGACTCTCTCCACCGGATCGACTCGGCGTCGCGGCGCTCGCGCTCGCCCTCGCCTGTGCCGCCCCGGCCACCGGCTGGGTCCGGACCGAGCTGTTCCTGGGGCGGGGGCTTCCGGACGGCGGCACGCTCACGACTGCCGAGGTGGACGCCTTCCTGGCCCGGGAGGCCGGCCCGCGGCTGCAGGGGTGGACGTTGCTCGAGGCGAGGGGCCGGTGGACGGGACCGGACGGCGGCGTGGTGGACGAGCCGACGTCGGTGCTGCTCCTCCTCCATCCACCGGGGTCGAACGAGTCGGCGCTCGAGGAGATCCGTCGCGCGTACGTGCGCGAGTTCGGTCAGGACTCGGTGCTGCGCGTGGACACGCCGGCCGGCGCGAGCTTTTAGTGGCCGTTGTCGACACGCGGACGCGGCTCGGCGTCCTCCAGGAGCGTCCAGGCTTCGCCGTCCCAGCTCCACAGATCGCCGAACACGCGCTCCCCATCGTGCCCGCCGAAGAGGACCACGCGCTTCTGGTTCTCGTCGAAGGTCATCGCCGTGTGGTTCCGCGGTGACGGCCCCTTCTCCACACCCTTCGCCTCCCAGCGGCCGGCGCGGCGAACCTGGGTATCTCCGAGCCGGCGAGATCCGTCCCAGCCCCCGAAGCAGACCAGCTCGCCTCGAGCCGCATCCGCCGCGAGAGCCGGGTTGAAGCGCGGTCCGGGACCCGGGAGCCGTCCCTCCCAGCCGGATCCGCGCCATTCCCAGGTGTCTGCGAACGGACCCCGTCCGGCGCTGCCGCCGACGAGGACAGTCGCACCGAGACCTCGGTCGAACGCCAGGGCCATTCCGCTGCGCCCCTCGGGGCCGTCCGCGCTGACCTGCTGCCAGTGGGCGCCGTCGAACTCCCAGGTGTCACCGAGCCGCTCGCGCCGTCCCTCCACCGAGCGCCAGCCACCGAAGAGCACCACCCGACCGCGCCGCTCGTCGAAGCAGGCGCTGGACTCGCTCCGCGCCAGTGGCCCGCTCACCGGAAGCTGCTTCCACGCTGCTCCACTCCATTCCCAGGTGTCGTCGAGCAAGGTGTCCCGCGCGCCCTCGGGGCCGAACAGCACCCGGTTTCCTCCGAAGAGGACCAGCCGTCCTCTCCGGCGGTCAAAGGCGGCGGCGGGGAAGGTCCGTGGACCAGGGCCACCCGGGCCGGCCGGCCTCCACACCTCGCCCTTCCGGATCCAGGTCTCCGCCCGGACCGCCTGGGCATCCGCCCCGCCGACGAGAACGAGCACTCCCCGGACCGGGTCATGGACCAGCGCGTGCCCGTTCCTCACCCCGGGCCCGAGGGTCCGCCGCTCCTTGCCCCCGGAGCGCGCCGCCACGAGGGAGCTCGCCCCGAACAGGAAGGCACGGCGAGACAGCGCGGAGCCGCCATCCATGCCGCAACCTCTAGCCCAGGCGTCCCGGCGACCGGGGGCCATTCCCTGCTCCGGAAGAAACGGCCACGGAACGCCCGCCTCCCTGCGACAGATGCCGCCCTCCGCGCCCGCTCGACTCCCGGTTCCGGCGCGACTCGCCGTCCGCGGCGCTCGCGCTCACCCTGGCCTGCGCGACCCCGGCGACCGGGTGGAAACACGACCGTCGCGGCGAGCTTCTGACTCAGCCGTTCTCGAGTGCGGCACGCACTGCCGCGTCCGGGTGCAGCGCGCCCCAGCCCTGACGCTCGGGCTCGATCCCCGGCAGACGGTTCGCGGTGCGCATGAGGATCCGCTTCACCTGCGAAGGAGTCAGCGCCGGATTCGCCTGGAGCATCTGGGCCACGACCGAGGTGACGATGGGCGCGGCGAAACTGGTGCCGTCCACCCGCTTGTAGTGCTCGTCGATCACCAGGCCGTCGCGGAGGCCGGCGGCGACGACCTGCCGGATGAGATACGGCTGGCGTCCCTCCACCGCGTCGAGCGGCCCGTACACCCCTCGGTTCTCCGAAATGATGCGCGACAGATCCGCGTCCGGCGCACCGTCCAGAGTGGTGAGGAGCTCAGCCTCGCGCGCGGTGGGGGTCCCGGGGAGGATGGGTGCGGCAAGAAAGTCGGCCAGGGTGACGATCTCCGGCTTCTGCACTCCGTCGACCGTGGGACCGTACGAGGACCGGTACGGGAGCAACCGCCCCAGGGACGGGTCCCCCAGATCGTTGATTCCCCCGACCGAGATGACCGCCGGGGTGCTCGCTGGCGGGAGCACGTAGCCGGGACGGTCGCCGTGATTGCCGACCGCGCAGACCACGACGATCCCTGCCCGGACCGCAGCCTCGGCCACCTGCGACAGCCGGTCGGTGAGGTAGCTCGCCTCGTGGTCGCCGCCGCAGGAGATGTTCAGGACGCGGATCCCGTACTTCTCCCGATGGGCGATGACCCAGCCGATGCCCTTGGCGATGTCGTCGTGCCGGATGCGGGAGGCACTACCCACCTTCACCAGCACCAGCTCCATCTCCGGGGCGAGTGAGACGTACTTTCCGCCGGACAGGCCGCCGTTCCCCGCCGCGACCACGCTGGACATCATCCCGTGCCAGCTCGACACGTCCGTCCTGTGGAGCTGACCGACGCCCGAGCGACCCCCGACGAGATTCACGTAGTCGCGGATCCGGTTCACGGGCTCCGTGAGGTCCGGGTGGGCGTAGAAGCCGGCGTCGAGGAACGCCGCCACCACGCCGCGGCCGGTGAAGCGCTGATCGGCGCCCACCCGCTCGGCCACTGGGAGAGGGGCGGCGGGCACTTCCTCATCGGGCAGCAGGGTTGGCACGGTCATGACCGGGAAACGCCCATGATTATCATTCCCCTGCCCACGCGCCCATGCGGGGTGTCATCCGGTCTGACATACTGACCGTCCTTCCCGGCAATGCAGACGCTTCGCCTCAGCCTCGTCGACATGAACAACGGTGTGCCCAACGAGGCGATCCGTTGCTTCCGCCGTCTCTTCGGGGGGTTCACCGCCCGGGTCCGGGCCGCCAATCCGGGTCTCTCCGTCCAGCTCGAGCACGTCCAGCCCCGAAATCTCGGGGAGTTGCCGTCGCCGGACGTGGACCTGATGCTGTCCACCGGAGGGCCGGGCTCGCCTCACGAGGGCTGGGACGACCCCTGGTGCACCGGCTACCGGCAGCGGCTGGACAGGCTCATGGACCGGGCAGCACGGCGACAGAACGACGACGGCCCGGCCGCCTTCCTCGTGTGTCACTCGTTCGAAATCGCCGTCGAGCACTTCCGCTTCGCGACCATGACGCCCAGGAAGACGCGGAAGTTCGCGATCTTCCCGGCTTACCTGACCCCCGAAGGGCGGCGAACCGACTTCCTGCGCCCGTTCGGCGATCGCCTCTTCGTCTGGGAGCACCGCCGCTGGCAGGCGGTGGACCTGGATCGCGCGCGGCTCGAGGCACAGGGAGGAGCGCTCCTGGCGTTCGAGAGCAGGCCAGGTCGGACGGACAAGGGTGAGGCGCTCCTCGGGTTCCGCTTCGGTCCGGGGCTCGAGGGAACCCAGTTCCACCCCGAGGCGGACCGGCCCGGGGTGATGGCCTGGATCGAGCGTCCGGAGCACGCCGAGGCGCTGCAGGACGCCTATGGCCATTCCCTGTACGCACGGATGATGAAGACCCTGGCCGATCCGACCCGGCTGGCCCGGACCTACGCCCTGCTCATTCCCGGCTGGCTGACCGAGCGGTTCAACCGCCTGGCGCGGGCCCGCGAGCTCCAGCCGATCCCGCCCCCGGTTCAGAGCTTCGAGGACTTCCAGGAACACGTGCCCCTGGCGTCCTGACCCCGGCAGTCTGTACCTTCCTCGAGCTGTCGGAGGAGGTGCGACCCATGCCGGAGCCGATCGGGATCCTCGTGGGGCAGGAGCAGAGTTTCCCCGAGGCGTTCATCGCCCGGGTGAACGAGACCCCGGGCTTCCGCGCCGAGCTGGCGCGGATCGGCGGGACGCCCGAGCGCTTCGAGCGACGCTACCGGGTGCTGGTGGACCGCATCAGCCACGAGGTGCCGTTCTACCGGTTCCACCTCAAGGCGGCGTCGCTGGGGGGGACCTACGTCATCAACGACCCGTTCTGGTGGAGCGCAGACGAGAAGTTCTTCGGCTACTCGCTCGCCACGCGCATCGGGGTCACCGTTCCCCGGACGGTGCTGTTGCCGTCCAAGTCGTACGTCCCGTCGATCGACCCGCAACGCAGCCTGCGCAACCTCGAGTACCCCCTCGACTGGGAGGGCATCGCTCGCTACGTGGGCTTCCCCGCGATCCTCAAGCCGGCCGACGGCGGGGGGTGGAAGAACGTCAGCCGAGTGAACGACATGGGCCAGCTCCATCAGGCCTATGACGCCTCGGGTACGCTGGCGATGACCCTCCAGCAGTTCATCGACTTCGACGACTACGTGCGGTGCATCTGCGTGGGAAAGGACTTCATCCTTCCCATCCAGTACGACCCGCGGCGCCGCTGCTACATCGAGGCCGAGCACTACCTCACTCCGGCGCTGGAGAAGCAGGTCCTGGACGGGGCGTGGGCGCTGAATCACGCGCTCGGCTACGACATGAACTCGGTGGAGTTCGCGATCAAGGACGGGGTCGCCTACGCCATCGACTTCACCAATCCCGCCCCGGACATGGACGTCCACTCCATCCTCCCCAAGCATTTCCGGATGGTGGTGGAGGCGATGGCCGCCTTCGTCATCACCTGCGCGCGCGAGGGCCGGACCAACCACGACGGTTTCCCGTTCCGGCAGTTCCTGGACACTCCCCGGCCGAGACCCTCGGGACATGGTGAGGGCTTCGCGGCGAGGCGGCCACGGTGATCGACGGACAGTTCACGCTCGGGGTCGAGGAGGAGTACCAGATCGTCCACCCGGAGACCCGGGACCTCCGCTCCTACGTGAGCGAGATCATGGAGGAAGGCGGGAAGACCATCCTCCGGGAGCGGGTGCGGCAGGAGCTCCACCAGTCGATGGTCGAGGTGGGCACCACCGTGTGCCGCGACATCGGCGAGGTTCGCGCGCAGCTCACCGAGATGCGCGGGGAGCTGGACCGGCTGGCCCGCCGGGGCGGGCTGCGGATCGTCGCCGCCAGCACTCACCCCTTCGCCGACTGGGTGACCCAGCCCATCACCGAGCACGAGCGCTACGCGACCATCGTCAATGACATGCAGGATCTGGCCCGGGCCAACCTCATCTTCGGCCTCCACGTTCACGTGGGAATCACGGAGAAGCAGGTGGCGGTCGCTCTGGCGAACCAGGTCCGCTACTTCCTTCCCCACCTCCTGGCACTGTCCTGCAGCTCGCCGTTCTGGCTCGGGCGCAAGACCGGGCTGATGAGCAACCGCTGTCACATCTTCAAGCGCTTCCCACGCACCGGGATCCCTGACGAGTTCGAGAGCCACGAGCAGCTGGAAAACTTGGTCAAGCTCCTGGTGAAGACCGGGTGCATCGACAACGGAAAGAAGATCTGGTGGGACGTCCGGCCGCACTACCTCTACGACACGGTGGAGATCCGGATCTGCGACATGCCCACGCAGATCGAGGACACGGTGGCGCTGGTGGCGCTGATCCAGGCGCTGATGGCCAGGCTCTACCGGATGTACAAGCGCAACACCGGCTGGCGCAGCTACGCCCGGAGCCTGATCGAGGAGAACAAGTGGCGCGCGCAGCGCTACGGGACCGACGCGCGGATGATCGACTTCGGGATCCAGGCCGAGCGTCCCTTCCCCGAGCTGGCCGATGAGCTGGTGGAGTTCGTGGCCGAGACCTCCGACCAGCTCGGGACCACCGACCTCCTCCAGCGCGTTCGCCGCATCGCGCGCGAGGGGACGAGCGCCCACCGCCAGATCGAGGTCTTCGAGCGCACGCAGGACACCCGGGCGGTCGTCGATTGGCTGATGGCAGAGACGATGCGAGGCGTCTGACTCCTGCCGGGACCATGGCGGGCCGGGCAGGCGACGGCTTCTACGCTCGAGGCAGCGTGTCGGCGCGCCACAGCCCCACCGAGGCTCCCACCCAGGTGAGCCCGCGGTTCTGGTCCACCCCCAGCATCTTCCCCCGGGAGAGTCGGACCAGGTTCACGAGCGGCCGCAGCTCGGGCGCTCCCGGAGGACGGAGCAGCATCACTCGCAACTCGGCCTTCACCTCCGTCCCGTCCGGGGCATGGATCGCCGGGGCGTAGACGATCTTCTCCTGAAGCACCCAGTCGTGACGCTGGGCCACCGGAACCGTGGCGAGGTCCTGAGGCGTGACGTCGATCACCACCCCGGCCCCGGCGAAGGAGAAGAGTGGCTTGAGCACGTAGCGAGACAGGTCGGCCGGGACCTCCTTCAGGTCGGAGAGGAAGGTCGCCCGCGGGACGGCGGGGTGGTCGAGGAAGGGCAGCGAGTACTTGCTCCAGGGCCAGTACCAGTTGGGATGGCTGCACCAGGTGACATCCAGCTCCTCGTTCCACTCGAAGGGAAGCTGGTAGCCCTTCTTCTCCAACTCGTCGAAGACCATCCGGTTGTAGATGCGCCGGACGGGAATGAGCTCGTCGCCCTTGCGCCGATAGAGCTTCCGCCCCTTCTTCACCAGCTCCGTCGCGCAGGCCGACTCGACCCCGAAGAGCTTCTCGGTCGCCACGAAGTCCGGGACCGTCTTCTGCTGATGCGGCTCGAAGTCCACCAGGGCCACGTGCTCGGGGTGCTCTCCTCCGAGGATGGTGTCGCGCATCAGCGCCAGTGCGTCGGCGCGGGGCAGCAGGCAGCAGGTCCAGTCCCCAGCGAGCTCCGGCTGCCCCGTCAGCTCCGCATCCCAGGCGTCAGCGAAGAAGGTCATCATCGCGTGCCCCGAGGGGAACGCCTGCAGCTCGACCACCTTGCCCTCGAGCCCGCCGCCCGGCGCCGGGGTGATGGCGAAGTCCACCTGGACACAGCTGGGGAGCGGGTCCATCCCCGGCGTGTCGTACTTCGCGGGGATGACCTTCATCAGCTCGCGGAGCAGCTCCGGACGCGCGAGCTGGTGGACGATCTCCACCGCGCTCCGGGTGAGCGCGTCTCGCAACGCCGGAGCGATGAAGAACGGGGTCTCGGCGAGCCGGAAGGGGATGGGCCCGAGCGCCTGCTCCAGCCTCTGGCAGTACCGGGCGTACAGCTCGGGCGTCCAGGCCCGGTTGAAGGCGGCGCGGGGTCCAGGGTCCATCGGAGAGGTGAGCATCGCCCAGGAATTGGCGGCGGTCGACCGGGGCGCGTGGGCGGGCTCCACCCGCCGAGACTCCTCAGTGGACTGGCCGATCCGCGGGCGGGAGCACTGCCTTGAATTCCCGTGCCAGCTGCTCGGTGTAGCGCTCCATCAGCTCCTCCACACGCCCCAGGGACGGGGAGCGGAGGACCAGACCGGCGTGGAAAGGCTCGCCCGCCCGGAACACGACCTCCGGATCGCCGAAGCTGGACGTGTCGGGATGCTCCTCGCGGGCGAGGGTCATGAGCAGCCCCGCGTAGTCCGACCGGTGCGGGGGCAGCCGGTACATCGGACCGTCGATCTCCAGATCCGCCCACTGCTCCCACAGGTTCAGCCCGGTGGCCGCCTCGACCATCTCCGCGGTGTGGGCACCTCCGACTCGGGCCGACGTCTCGAGCATCACGAAGCGGCCGTCTTCCTCGGCCCGGAGGAACTCCACGTGGGCCACGCCGGAACGGAGCCCGAGACGGCCGAGCACCCGGCTGTTGAGCGCCCGCAGCTCCACGTCCTCGGGGCCGCCTCGCTCGACCGTCTGCGAGGTGTACACGCCGCCCCCGTGCGCCACCTCGAAGGGGGGCGTTCCGCAGCGGTGGACCTCGGCGAAGAGCACCTGCCCGTCCCGGCAGATGGAGTCGACGTGGTAGACGTCACCGCGGACGAACTCCTCGAGCAGGAAGTACGAGCGGCGATCGCCTCGCGCCTCCAGCTCGCTCGAGAGCTGCGCGGCGGAATGAATCTTCACGATCCCGCTGGCACTGGCCTCGCTCCGGGGCTTGAGCATCCAGGGCGGCGGCACCCGGGCGATGAAGTCCCGGATCTCGTCCTCGTTGAACACCCGGGTGAAGTCGGGGACGGGGATGCCCTCGTCCCGGGCGGTGCTCCGCATGGCCAGCTTGTCCCGGAAGTGACGGGCCGTGGAGTCGCCCATCCCGGGGACGCGGAAATGCTCGCGCAGCGCGGCCGCGGTCTCCACGTCGTAGTCGTCCAGGGCCACGATGCGATCGAAGCTGCGGGCCCGGGACAGATACGCCACGGTGTGAAGCGTGTGCTCGAGCGTGCTGTGGTCGGGCTGGGCGAGGACCTCGGTCAGGACGTGCCTCGGCCAGGGCTGGTCGAGCAGCCGGGCCTGGGTGAACAGATAGACGCGCGCCCCGCGACGGTGCGCCTGCTCCAGGAACCGCTCGCCCTTGAAGTAGCTCGCCAGCGCCAGGAGGTTCATCGGCCACTCCCCTGAGGCAGCCAGGGCTCCCAGGTCCGGGCCACCGCCGTCGACGGGTCCGACGCGAGCCGGACCGCCAGCTCGGCCATCCGGTCCACCGCCCACCGGAAATGGTCTTCTCCCAGCGAGGAGATTTCGAGGTCCGGTGCGGAGTTCATGAAATCGATGGCGTAGGGCACCCTGTCACGCACGGCGAACTCCACGGTATTCATGTCGTAGCCCAACGCATGGCACAGCAGCCGTGCGTCCTTCTCGACGCGGGCGGATAGCCCGGGGTCCAGGGGGGGCATCGTCTCCGCCGCCCGGCGGTAACGCTCGTGGTGAGGCAGCCGGGGGTCCGAGGCCGCCGGGCGGACCTCTGTTCGACCGATGACGATGCACCGGACGTACTGGGTCCAGGCGATGCCCTCCTGCACCTCTCCCGACCAATCAGCAAGCCGATCCGCGCGCTCACCACCCCACCCGCTCGCCGAGGTAGAGCGGAAGCATCTGCCGCCACCACGGCCAGTCGTGGTTCACGTCGTGCCCCCACAGGTCGAGCGTGTGGGGAATGCCCTTCGCCCGCAGCGCATCGCTGAACCGACGCGAGTAGTCGGGCCGCTCGTACGCGCCCTGCCCACAAACGATGCGGATCGCGCTGTGGCGGAGCAGGTGGAGCGCCTCGCCCTCGATGCCCGGGAGGAAGGAGGTGGGGTTGTTGAAGTAGACGTCGTCGTTGCCCCAGCCGTGGAGGTAGTCGGGACCGAGGTCGTAGAAGCCGCTCATCCCCACGAGGGTGTCGAACATGTCGGGGCGGCGGAGCATGGCGTTTGCCGCGTAGAACGCTCCGAAGCTGGCCCCGGTCGCGCCGATGCGGGCACGGTCATCCTGGAGGACCCGGCGGATGTGCGGCACCACCTCCCACTCGATGTACGCCGAGTACGCGGCCTGCCGGCGTGCCGCCTCGTGCAGGGGAACCCCGCGATTCATCCAGGCGTGGCGGTTGATGCTGTCGATGCAGAAGACGTTCACCCGCCCGGCGAAGATCAGCGGCTCGATGGACTTGATGAGCCACATCCGCTCCGCCTCGAGGAAGTCCCCGGACGCGGTGGGAAAGAGGAGCAGCGCGCGGCCCCAGCTGCCGTACCGGACGATGGGCATGTCCAGCCCGAGCCGGTCGCTGTACCAGCCGAAGATCTCGCGACGGACTCCCGGGTCCACGTACTGGGTCACGGTCGCTTCCCTCCCCCTCCCGGTCATTGAAACAGAAGCCGGTCGCCCCCGAGGAGATCTTTCGCCAGGAGCCGGCGCGGCCAGCGGCCCCCCCGCAGGGCTGAGACCGGGTCTTCCCGCTCACAGCGGCCTGACGAAGAACGCCTTCAGATATTCCGTCTCGGGGAGACCGCCGAGCGAGGGATGGTCGGCCGCCGGGCCCCGCCGCTCGAGGATCTGGATCGGCCGCCGCACGTCGTCCGCGGCACCGAGGAGCATCTCCTCGAAGTCCGGAGGCTTCACCTTCCCCGAGCAGGAGCAGGTGACGAGGAGCCCGCCGGGCCGGAGCAGCCGGAGCGCGCGGACGTTCAGCTCGCGGTACGCCCGCATCGCGGTGCGCGGACCCTCCTTCCGCTTCGCGAGGCCCGGCGGGTCGAGCACCACCGTGTCGAATCGCTCCCCGTCCCGGTCGAGCTGGTGGAGCACGTCGAACGCGTTCGCCTCGCGCACCTCCACGTTCCGGCGGCCATTCCGCTGCACGTTCTCCCGGAGGCGTGCCACCGCCGCCGGATCCTGCTCCAGCGCGAGCACCGAGTCGCACCGCGGCGACAGCGCGAGGGCGAATCCGCCGTGGTAGCTGAATGCATCCAGCGCGCGACCACGACCGAGCTCCCCGGCCCGGAGGTGGTTCTCGGCCTGATCGAGGAACGCGCCGGTCTTCATGCCGTGCAGCAGATCGGTGCGGAGGACGTTCTCCCCTTCGCGCCACTCCGCCTCGGTCTCCCGCTGTCCGCGAAGGACCCGCGACTCCCGCGGCAGCTGCTCGAAGTCACGGCCCGAGCCGTCGTCCCGGCACACCACCTGGACCGCCGAGGTGAGCTCCTCGAGCAGCGCCGCCAGCATCTCCTTCCGGGTGTCCATCCCCTCGGAGAGCGTCTGAAGAACCAGCCGGTCGCGGTAGCGGTCCACGAAGAGGCCCGGCAGCCCGTCGGCCTCTCCGTGCACCAGCCGCAGCGACTCGCGACCGAACGAGGTGCGCCGGGCGATGGAGGCCTGGAGACGTCCCCGGAACCAGGCGGCGTCCACCGGCTCCTCCGAGGGAGGTCGGCGGGTGAGGAGGCGGAGCGCGAGGGGGCTCTTCTCCGCCCACAGCGCCTGTCCCGCCGGCTGACCCCGGGGATCGACCACCGCCACCACCCAGCCACCGGGCGCGGCAGGTGGCTCGAGCACGTCCTTGCGCCACACCCAGGGGCGGAGGTGCCGGAGGGCGCGCGCGGCATCCGCCGACACCCGTACCGTCGGCGGCGCCCCGCTCTGGGCGGCGCTCATTCCAGCCCGCGCGCGGCGAGCTCGAGATCGTCCTCGCCCCGGAGGTGGCCGATCTCGTGGAGGAGCGTCACCCGGATCTGCTCCAGCAGCTCCTCGCGCGAGGTCACCGCCCGCGCCAGGTTCTTGCGGTACACCACCACCGAGCGGCAGACCGGACCATCCTCGGCGGTGCACGGCTCGCCGATGGGCGGCCCCCGGAAGAGGCCCAGGATGGTGGGCGACAGGGGCGGGTCTCCCTCCAGGAGATCCTCGGCCCTGGGGATGTCCTCCACCGTCACCGGGATGCCGCCCAGGTCCTTGCGCATGTCCGGCGGAAGCCCGCCGAGCGCTCGATCCAGCTCGCGGCGGAACTCCTTCTCCGGAAGCAGCTGCGGCGGGGGGAAGTCGTCCGGCGACAGCTCACGAGCCTTCCGGAAGTGCACCTCGGCCTCGGCCAGCTTTCCCTCGCGCTCGAGCAGCAAAGCCAGGTGCTCGTGCGCGTGCGCGCCGTGCTCGTCGTCCGACAGCAGCCGGGTGAAGGCCTCCTTCGCCTCCTTGAACCGGCAGAGCTCGAACAGCGCCACCGCCTTCTCGTAGGCGACGTCGGGGTCGCTGCCCCGCTCCTCGGAGGCCTCCTCGCTGCGTTCCAGCGCGGTCTGCGCCTCACCCAGGTCGTTGGCCGCCATGGCCCCCAGCAGCGCGAACTGGGCCGCCAGCTCGCCGTCGCCCGCTTCGCGCGCCAGCTGCCGCCCCCGCTCGGCGTAGACGAAGGCCAGCTCGTCGTTGTCCCGGCTGCTGGGGAGGCTCACCCCATACAGGTGCGCGGCGCCGAGCAGCGAGTCGAGGTGCTCGGGATCGAGCGCCAGCGCCCGCGCGTAGGCGAGCTTCGCCTCGTCGAACCTTCCGAGGGCCGAGAGCGCCGCGCCACGCTCGCTGTGAGCATCCGGCTCGTCCGGGGCGCGGGCCGAGGCCTCGGCGGCACAGGAGAGGGCCCGGTCGTACTCGCGGGCATCGTAGGCGGCTCGCGCAGCATCCAGCGGATCCAGTCCCCTCCCGTCGCACACCGCCAGCGGCTCCACCGGCGGGGGCCGCGAGGGGTGATGGCTGGGAGCAGTGGGGAGACCGGGGCTGTTGGCCGCCGCCTTCGCCGGTGTTTCCGCCGGGGCCTCGCGGTGGCAAGCAGACGCCACGCAGAGGAAACAGAGGAGACCGATCCGGCGGAGCATGGCGACCAATGTAACAGACGGCCCGACCGCGGCAGCGCAGCGGGCTGGTTCCGGATCCGGGTCAGGGCGGACGGCCTGCCTTGCCGCGCGGGACGCTCCCGTGTGAGACAGCCTCCGCCCCATGCGGTTGCTCCTCGCCTCCACCTCTCCGGCGCGCCGGGCGCTGCTCGACGACCTGGGCCTTCCCTACACCGCGGAGGCCCCCGGGGTTGAGGAGGACCTCCCGGCGGGCACGCCGGTCGAGGCGGCGGTCCGGATGCTGGCGCTCCGCAAAGCCCGGGCGGTCGCTGCACGCCACCCCGGGGCCCTGGTGCTGGGGGCGGACCAGCTCGCCGAGGTCGACGGCCAGGTGCTCGGCAAGCCCGGTTCGCGCGAGGCGGCACGGGCCCAGCTCACCTCCCTGCTCGGACGGAGCCACCGGCTGCTGACCGCGGTGGCGCTGGTGGGCGGCGGCGACGAGCAGCTGGAGCTGGACGTGGTCACGCTCCGCTTCCACCCCGTCTCTCCGGAGGAGCTGGAACGGTACCTCAACACCGGCGAGTGGCGGGGCTGCGCCGGAGGTTACAGGATCGAAGGCCGGGGGCAGGCCCTGGTGGACGTGCTCGACGGCGACCGCACCTCGGTGCAAGGGCTCCCGATGTTACCGGTGGTGAGGATGCTGCGCGCCCGCGGCTTCCCCGTGCTGTAAGTCGTTTTCAGGCGGTCACTGCCGCGGGCTCAGCACGCAGCTCCTCGGTGATGGCGCGCGCCGCGTCGCGAGCACGCGGCAGCTCCTCGGGCTTGAAGCTCATCGCCGCCACCACCGGGTGACCGCCACCGCCCCATCGCTCGGCGATGGCGGAGAGGTCGTGCTTCCGGAGCTCGGGCCGCCAGGGATTGCTGCCGATGGAGACCTTGGCCTTCCTCCGGCTGCACCCGACCCACACCACGTACCGGGCGTCGGGGAAGAGGTCGTAGGCGATGAACTTGTTCATCGCGTCGAGCCCCTCGTCGGCGACGTCGAAGAAGACCACCCCCCGCTCGATGGCGGCCTTGCGGCGCACCACCTCGCGGTTGTGCTGATGCCGCTCGAAGAGCGGCCGGAAGGGCTCCTGGATCATCGGCCGCGAGGCCACCTCGGAGAGGGTCTGGTTCTGGAGGAGACGGATGACCTCGGGGATGAGCTGGGGGTCGTGGTTCGCCTCGAGGACGGTCATCAGCTGGAGCGCCGGCTCGCGCAGCCCCACCGCCATCTGCGGGCTCGGGAACTGAGCGCCGTCGATGATCTCCGCCCACTCCAGCAGCTCGACCATCGGCCCGGGGTCGAATCCGAAGCGCTCGCGGGCGATGTCCGCCAGGTAGACGGTGCAGCTCTTCCGCGTGGCGTCGTGAAACTTCCGGCCTGACCTGT
>JBKPMY010000470.1:0-8822 GCA_046732375.1 Myxococcota bacterium | reverse complement strand
ACTCCGCGAGGCCCTGCTCCCTGAATCCGGAGCTCCAGCGCCAGGCAGACCCGGACCTCGGTGACGGTTCGCGCTCTCGAGCGTCCCGCGCGGACATCGGGGACCGGTCCCCACGGTCCCTGGGGCGCGGACTGATTCGTTTCACCGAACGAATGGTTAACCCGTTGATCATTCGTTTCGGCGAACGAATGAGTCGCCGTCACCTCCTGGAAGCGCCGGTGCACCGCTTCGAGTTTGAGCCCCTGCTTCCGGACATCTCGCAGTCGTTGCCCTCAGGCGTGGTCAGGCCACCACGTGGCCACCGTGCGGCGACCTCGTGCTCCCAGCGGGCGAGAACGTCGCGGCCTTGCTCCGCCGCCGGCGCAGCGTGACCATTCACGGCCGATGCTGAATCGCCGCGACCTCCTCGGCGCGTTCACCGCGTATGCGCTCCTCGCCGAGCTTTCCTCCAGCCATGCCGCTCGGCGCACGCGCTCGATTCGCTCCTGGCTCGACCGCCAGGAGGAGCTCGCCCTGGGCCTGGCCGCGGGAAGGCTCGACTCCGAGGCCTGGCGCCGCGAGGTCGAGGCGCTCGGGCGTGAAGCCGATGTCGAGCGGCTGATCGCGGAGGGCCTCCCGTCTTCCTCCGCCCGCGCGCTCCCCACCGACCCCGCCCGGCGGCTCCTCCGGTACCGGGACGCCGAGGGACGGCCGCGCGCCCGGGCCTTCGCCGTCGCGCTCTTCGAGTTCGAGCTCACCAGCGTCATCACTCCCCACGCCCATCGCGGAATGCAGTCGGCCCACCTGGTGGTGCACGGCGGCCTGCGCGCCCGCACCTACGACCGACTCGGCGAGGAGCCCGGAGCCCTCCTGCTCCGACCCGCCGGCGACCGGCGTCTCGATCCCGGGCAGGTCTCCAGCATCGGCCCGGAGCGGGAGAACGTGCACCGGTTCGTCCCCCTCACGCCCAATGCCGCCACCTTCGACGTCCTCGTTACCGGCCTCGATCCGACCGGCCCCGACTACCAGGTCCAGCCGGTGGACCCGCTCGGAGCTGCCGACCTCGGTGAGGGAAAGCTGCGCGCGCCGCTCCTCGGCTTCGAGGAGTCGGCGCGCCGCTACGCCAGGGGCTGAGCGTCAGTCGTTCCAGAGGCGCCGGTACCAGGGGCGCGGACTCTTCACGTCGTCGCCGTCGGGGCCCATCTTCTTCTTGATGTCCTGCATCGACCAGCCGGTGATCGAGGCCAGGGTCTCCGCCTCCTTGATCCGGCGGTCACGCACCCGCTCGCGATAGTCGTCCATCGCGCTGCACTCCGAGGTGCCCTTGTACGGATGCTGGAGGATGTAACGGGCCTGGAAGTTGGTCCGGTCCGACGTCTCCTGGAACACCAGGTCCTCGGGGAAGTGCGCACCGTCGTAGCGGACGTGGAGACGGGTGAGGAGCACGTTCACCGGTCCGCCCGCGGGAGGACCGCGGCGAAAGGCGGGGCCCAGCGAGTCGGACCGGGGATCGTCCAGCCAGAACACCCCGAGCTGCCGCAGCTCCTCGCGGGAGAGCGGCTGCGCGGCGCAAGGGTCGCACCAGCCCATGTCCCAGACGTACTCGGTGAAGACCGCCCGGCGGTCCTCCTTGTCCACCGAGCGGGCGAAGGCGTCCTGGTAGAACTTCCCGAAGTCGCTCTTCACGAACACCGGGATGTTCACGTCGGAGGGGATGCGGGTGGTGCGGTAGTTGACGGACTCCACCCGCCCGCGACGGGTCAGCGCGTAGACGATCATGTCCTGCGGCCCGGCGGCGTTGGCCATTCCCAGCCGGATGGGGAGCATGAACTTCTTCGACTCGTACGCAATCTGCAGCGGCCGCAGGTACTGGACTCCGCTCTCCTTCTGCGCCTGGAGGTTCACCTTGGCCACGAAGAACTTCATGTCCTGGCGGATGTAGGGCTGGAGCGCGGCGGCGGCCTTGGGAGGCACGCGGTAGCCATTCTCGCGAAGCCAGGTCTCGAGGCCCTCCGACTGCTTCGCACCGAGGATCAGGATGTCGTACTCGCCCACGGTGTACTTCGCCTCGACGCGCACGCCGAGCGCGTCATCACGTTTCTTCTCCGCCTCCGAGCGCCTCGCCCGGTCCTCGGCCGGCGCGCTCGCAGCCTTGGCCATCGGGTAGATCTGCTGGCACGGGTCGGGATCGAAGTACTCCACGAGTCGCGGCGCCGAGTAGGCGTCGAGATGCTCGAGCAGCTTTCGGTCACCGACGTGGATCTGCTCGCGCTCGAGCACGGTGGGCACCGGGACCACCAGCGCGAACTCGGTGAGCGGGCCGCGGTAGTCGTTGCTCATCGTCAGGACGGTGCGGTTCCCGTCTCGCACCAGCGCGACTTGCGACGAGTCGTTGAACAGCTGGGTGTCCGCCTTCCCCACGTAGAACCCGCAGAAGGCGAGCGCGGGCGCGGGGTGCAGGAGCACCAGCAGAGGAAGGACCAGCAACGGGGCCACACGGCGAACGGCGGGGGCAGGCACGGCGACGACTCCTTGGGGTGAGGGCTGGCCGGAGGGCCAGGTGAAGCGAGAAGCGGGGAAGAGCCGGTCGAGGAGCGGCACCGCCGGCGAGAGCAGCAGCAAGGCCCAGACCGGCGCGTTCATCACCCAGGCCTGGTGCTGGAGCACGAACGCCAGCACCGCCACCGTCATGGCCCAGCCGATGCGCGCGCTCCGCCGATCGGGCGTGGTCTTCGGGTCGGAGATCATGAAGAAGGTGAAGAGGATGAGGCTCCCCACCAGCAGCTGATGCCCCAGCACCGCAGGCCGCTGCCCGAGCCAGAGCACCCGGCCCAGCTTGAGCAGCACCCAGCTGCCGAGGAAGGCGAGGCTCACGTCGGTGCGGAAGCTCCGCGACACGACCGCCAGCCCGAGCACGGCGAACCAGGCCATCAGTGCCATGCCCTCACCCCACTGGCTTGGCGAGCACCAGGCGTGACCGCTGAACAGGATGCAGGTGGTCAGCCCCAGCATTCCCGGGTTGAAGACGTGCTTGCCCCGGACGCGGATCACGTACTTCGCCCCGATGGCGATGGTGGCCGCGAGCGGCGGCACCCACACCGCATCGGTGCGCAGCAGCAAAGACAGGCCCAGCCCGGTGATGAGGGGAGAGCGGAAGCCGCTGGAGGGGAGGCGAAGGAACCGCTCACAGGCCCACTGGACGGCGCAGGTGGAGGCCAGCAGCAGCGGTGGCATCCACGGCTCGATCGGAAGCCCCAGGAAGACCACCCCGAGGACCAGGAAGCTGGCGAGGAACGCGATCTGGAGGTCTCGCGGATCGCGAGGGAGCAGGCGCTGGAGCGGACGCATCGTCCGGCTTGAACGGGAGGCCTCCGAAAAGGATCTCCGTCCGCTCGCTCGGCCCGGCCGGGTGGTACCTTCCCCCACCATGCCCACGCCCGACTACGCCGCCATTCGTCTCGGGGACCAGGTCTTCACCGCCGAGGGTGCGGATCCGGTCGGAGCCGTCCGCGAGCTCCGGAGCGGCCCGCATCCCGCCCTCATCGTCTACATCGAGAACTCCGGTGACATCGCCGTCCCCGTCCCTGCGATCCGGGCGGTCCACGACGGAAAGGTCGTCCTCGATACAGAGAAGCTCGAGGAGAAGGTCCGTCGGGCGCTGGGCCACGTGCGCGACAGCGAGGTGCCTGGCTGGTGAACGGTGCCTGGCGAGCAAAAAAAAACCGGCGAGCCGCGGCCCGAAGGCCGACGGCTCAGACCGGCGGACGCTGAACCGGGGGGAAGATTCAGCAGCCCAGCCTCTGGAACGTCGAGGCGGCCCGAATCATTCCCCCCATCGGCCGGAACCTCCTAGTTTTTTTCGGGCGGGCGGCCGGTGCGTCTCGCCTCCGCCTGGAGCTCGGCCAGCCGTGCGGAGAGTGCGGGACGCAGGTACGGGCGGCGGGCGAGCTGGTCCTCCAGCCACGCCGCCACGTCCGGCACCGGCGTTCCGGTCTCCAGCAGATGCGCGACGTGTGAGCGCGCCGCGAGCACCGCCACCTCCACGAGGTGAGGGTCGTCGGCATCCCGCGAGAGCCGGAGGTCCGCCTCGTCGAGCGCCTGGGCGAAGCTCCCGGAGCGAATCATCGCCGTGGCACGCGCCTGCACCACCCGGGCGGCGAGGAGCCCCCGCACGCCGAAGGCCAGGACCGCGGCGAGGGCGAGCACCCCCAGCACCACCCAGCGGGTGGCGGCGCTCCGGTGCTGGGGGTCCCGGCGAGTCGCGTCCACGCCCTGACTCCTAACCCGGGCGCCGCGGCCCCGACAGCACCGACGCCCGGGGCGCCGCGGCCCGACTAAAAAGTGGGCGCCGCGGCCCTGACAGCACCGACGCCCGGGGCGCTGCGCCTCCTGGACGCCGCGGCCCTGACTCCTAACCGGACGCCGCGGCCCCGACAGCACCGACGCCCGGGGCGCTGCGCCTCCTGGACGCCGCGGCCCGACTAAAAAGTGGACGCCGCGGCCCTGACAGCATCGACGCCGGGGGCGCTGCGCCTCCTCGACGCCGCGGCCGTGACCTAACGCGGAGCGCCAAGTGATGCGAAGACCGGATGCAGTGAGGGGCCGGCCTGGACCGCCGGCCCGAGCAGCTGGAGGAAGCGGCGGCGGGGGATGTCCTTCGCCCCGAAGCGTGCCAGATGCTCGGTCTCGACCTGGCAATCGATGAGCAGGCAGCCGGCGTCGAACAGCGATCGCGCCAGAGTGGCGAAGGCCGCCTTCGAGGCATCGGGGCTTCGTGTGAACATGCTCTCGCCGAAGAAGACGCGGCCCAGCGCAACCCCGTACAGGCCGCCGACGAGATCACCCTCGCTCCAGGCCTCGACGGAGTGCGCGTGCCCCAGCCGGTGCAGCGTCAGGTAGGCGGCGTGCATCGCGGAGGTGATCCACGTCCCGTCCTGCCCGGGTCGCGGCGCCACCGCGCAGGCGGAGAGCACCTCCGAGAACGCGGTGTCGGCGCGGATGTCGTAGGTCCTCCGGCGGAGCACCTTGTCCAGGCTGCGGGGCACGTGCAGTCCACCGGGCAGCAGCACGAACCGGGGGTTCGGAGAGTGCCAGAGGATGGGCTGCCCCTCCGAGTACCAGGGGAAGATGCCGCGGCGGTACCCGGCCAGGAGCCGGGCGGGGGAGAGATCCCCGCCGACGGCCAGGAGCCCCGAGCGGTCGGCCCGCTCGGGTGGCGGAAAGGCCTCAGGGTCCTGTCCGAGGAGGAACACCGTCACGCGCCGTCACCCGGGAAGTTCTTGTAGCATCCACCTTGCGGCGTGCCCCCCTCGTCGAGGCCACCCAATCTCAATCGTGCCATCCGCGCCCTGGTGCGCGACCTCGCGGCGCGCGCCCCGGAGTTCTCGCACCTCGTCGCGGCCCGGGTGCTCGTGGTGGCCGGCGAGGCGCGGCGTGGGTCCCGGGCCTCGGTCAAGCCGCTGGCCTTCGCCCGGGGGAAGAGCCGCGACCACTCCGGGACCCGCAAGCCGGTGGTCCGGATCGAGGGCCGGCGGATGCTCTACTGCGTGACCCTTCGCCCGCTCTTCTTCCGCGACAGCCGGCCCGAGCAGCGCATCGAGACGCTGCTCCACGAGCTCTACCACCTGAGCCCCGCGTTCGACGGTACGCTGGATCCGTCGCGCCGCCACTCCCGGCTAGGCCGGAAGTTCTCGCGCATCTTCCGCCCGCTCGTCCGCCGCTACCTGCGTCACTGCCCGCCCGAGGTGCTCGCCCCGTTTGCGCACCACGGGCCGGTGCGCGTCCTCGCCTGGCTCGAGCGTCCACCGGCCACGCACGCGAGGGGACGCTCCCGCCGCGTCTATACCGAGGAGCAGCTGTACACGGCCACGGTCCAGATGCTCACTCGCAGGAGGCATCGGGCGCCGGCTCCTGCGGACGGAGGCCGGGGCTGAGCATGGTCGCTGGCGCGCTCTTGCGCGCGTGAGCCTGGACGCGCGGCGCACCTGCGCCGCTCCGCGAGCCTCCCCCTGGTGCGGGGGGTTCGTCCGGCGTCCCTCTGGGGTCGGGGGGCTGACCGTGCCTCTCAGGCGCGCGGTGGCCCACGCGCGGTGGAAGGCGACCCGGTCTCGGCGCGGGACGGGGGAGACTGGGCCATCCACGCCGGGATAGTCTCAGCAGCGCCTCGACTCGTTTCCCAGTGTCCCTCGCTCCTGGTACCCCCGTCGGCCGGTACGTCATCCGGCGCAAGCTCGCCGAGGGCGGGATGGCGGAGATCTTCCTCGCGCAGTCCCACGGGCCCGAGGGTTTCGAGAAGCAGGTGGTCATCAAGCGGATTCGCTCGGCGCTGGCCGACGACCCGAGCTTCGTGCAGATGTTCATCGCCGAGGCCCGCGTCGCCTCGAAGCTGAACCACGCCAACGTGGTCCACATCTTCGACTTCGACCGCCACGAGGACAGCTACTACCTCGCCATGGAGTACGTCCGGGGGAAGTCGCTGGCCGAGCTGCACCGGCGGGCCCGGACTCTCCAGCGCCCGTTCCCGCCCGTGCTCGCCGCGCAGATCTGTCTCGAGGTCGCCCGTGGGCTTGCCTACGCGCACCGTCTCACCGAGCACGGCCTGCCGCTCGGACTCGTCCACCGCGACGTCACTCCCCACAACGTCCTCGTCTCCTACGAGGGGGCAGTGAAGCTGACCGACTTCGGCATCGCCAAGGCCAGCAACCGCGCCAGCACCGCGGGCATGCTCAAGGGAAAGTTTGCGTACATGGCTCCCGAGCAGGCCCGAGGCGAGGCGGTGGACTCCCGCACCGACCTCTTCGCCCTCGGCATCACTCTGTGGGAGCTGCTCACCGGCGCCCGCCTCTTCGACGGCGACAGTGACGTGGCCGTCCTCCGCGCTGTGCAGGACCGCCAGATCCCCTCCCCCTCCGCGATGAACAGGGCGGTGGACCCGGCGCTGGCCGAGGTGGTGATGACCGTGCTGCAGCGCGACCCGGTTCGTCGGTTCCAGACCGCGACCGAGCTCGAGCGCCGGCTGCTCACCTACGTCATCGGCGCGCCCCGCGCCCCCGAGGACACCGACGTGGGGCTCTTCATCCGCTCCCTCTTCCCCGACGAGGCCGCGGCGGAGGAGGACACCGACCCCATGGGTCCTCTCCAGCTCGTTCCCGGCGCGGGCCCCACCAGCTCCCGGCCTCACTCCACGGCGAGGAGCGGCGGGCTCCAGCAGACCAGGGCCGAGACTCCGGGGCGCCTGCTCCAGCGAACAGCGCCCTCCGGGTCGATCTCCCCGGTGCTCGAGGACGAGGCGCTCGCTCCCACCCGGACCCCCGCCAACCGCCGGTCGTCCGCGGCCACGGCCCCCGGAGGCCGGCAGAGCGTGGTCACCGAGGCTCCGGTCGAGGAGATGCGGGTGGTCGCCGCGCAGATCGGCGCGCGGCGCCGGCGCACGATGCTCGCCATCCTGGGGCTTTCGGTGCTCCTGGGAGTCGGTGCCATCGCCTTCGTGGCCGGTCGGACCGATTCCCGGCCGGAGCCGTCTCCGCCCGACCGCCCGGGCCCCACCGGACCCCTCGCCGTGGTGCCTTCCGCGCCGCCGCGGGCTCCCGAGGCCCCGGCACCTACACCGCCCCCCTCCCCCCGGACCGAGGCAGCTGCCACCCCCCCGGCGGCACCGGGTTTTCTGGTGGTGAAGGCCCAGCCCTGGGGCAGGCTCTTCGTGGACGGCAAGTACTCGGGGGACGTGGAGGGCACCCGCCGGCTTCCCCTGGGGCCGGGCTCCCACACCCTGCGCCTGGTGAATGGCAAGAAGGCCAAGGTCTGGACGGTGGACGTCGAGTCCGGGAAGACCGTCAGCCGGGAGCACAGTTTTCTCGAGGACTGAGGTCCTCGCTGCGTGAATAAGTTCCGGGGGTTCGCCGTCCAGGCAGGTGGCTCGGCTGGCTCCTTGCCGGGGCTGGTGGGCCAAGGGAAGGATGTCCTTCGATGGCGAGGCGGCGCGCACGACTGCTGGCGATGCTCGGGGCGGCCCTGCTGGGCGTGCTCGGCACCTCCTCTCGCGTCCTGGCTCAGGACGAGCCCATCCCCCAGCCCGAGGGCGACTTCGACGTCAACACCTTCGACGAGACCCTGTCGCCGTACGGCCAGTGGGTGGATACGGGCGAGGGCCCCAACGACGGGCGGGCCTGGCGGCCTGACCCGGACGTCGTGGGCGAGGACTTCCAGCCGTACGCCACGGGCGGACGCTGGGTTTACTCGGACTGGGGCTGGACCTGGGAGAGCGATTACCCCTGGGGTTGGGCACCTTTCCACTATGGCCGCTGGGCCATGACCCCCTCCTGGGGCTGGGTCTGGTATCCCGGCACCGTCTGGGCTCCCGCATGGGTCGACTGGCGCTTCGGGGGTGGCTACATCGGCTGGGCTCCGCTGCCCCCGGTGGGGTTCGCGGTTGTCGTCCAGCCCTGGCGGCCCTACTGGTGCTTCGTCCCGAGCAACGTCTTCATCTACCACGACGTCTGGGCGTACCGGCTCCCCGTGGACCGCATCCACGCCGCGTACGCGGCCACGGTGCCGGTGCATCAGGCGGTGAGCTACGGGCGGGCCCGCTGGTACGCCGGCCCGCCGGTGCCCCAGGTGGAGCATGCCGTGGGCCGTCCCGTTCCGCGTGTCACCGGCTTCACCCCTCCCGCGCCTGGCCGGGTGCAGCCGGTCCTGCCCTCCACGCGTGGCGTGGCCGCCCCCGGCGCGCTGGCGCCCCGGCCCGGCCAGCCCTTCCCCGGAGTGACCCCGGTCCGGCCCCCTGCGCCGATCGGTCCGCGGTCGTCACCCGCGCCGGCCCCCTCGTCGAGTGGGAGCGGCTGGCG
>JBKPMY010000469.1:0-14202 GCA_046732375.1 Myxococcota bacterium | reverse complement strand
GTCCTGGAGCAGCGACCGGAGCATCGGCGTCAGCTCGGGCGCCTTGGTGCCGGGGACGACCGCCAGGGCCGCGGCACGGATCTGCGGCGAGGCGTGCGCGAAGAACGGCAGGAGCGCCTTCTGGACCTTGGCCTCGGCCAGGCGCGGGCTCGCGGCGACAGCTTCCAGCCCGAGCCGCAGGCGGCGCACCTCGGGGACGCGGTCGTGACCGCAGCGGAGCGTCTCGTCCAGCCAGCCCCGCTGGCGGTCCTCGGCAGCCGCCATCCGGCAGTCGAGCCAGGCCGCGGTGGCCCGCACCGCGTCCGGTGCCGCCTCTGCCGAGGTGCGGAGGCTGGCCCGCAACCGGATCAGCAACCGGCGCGCGGACTCCGGAACCGGTGCCTGGGCCAGGGCGAGGAGCGGCGGCACCGCCTGGGGAAGGCTCGCCGCGCCGAGCTCGGCGGCATGGGTATCCAGCTCGCCGAGCGCCTCCGCGGGGATGCATGGGCCCGGGGCGCAGCGCGAAGCCAGGGTGACCAGGCCCCGGACGGCCTCGGCCGCGACCCGACCGTCGGGGTCGCGCAGCACCGCCCGGAGCGCCGCCGTGTCCTCGGCGACCGCGAGGTCGGACACGCCCTTCGCGGCGATGGCGCGAACCTCCGGATCGTCGTCGCGCAGCGCGCCGAGGAGCACCGGTCGGGCCGCGGGCGTCTTCATCTGGGCCAGCGCATACACCCCGGCCCAGCGGTACGGAGCCAGAAGCGCACGGGACAGCCGCTCGAGACCGGGGCGAGCTGCGTCCGGAACCGGTGCCTTGGCGCGGGCGGCGACCCCGAGGGCGATGGCAGCGCGGACCGGGACCTCGCTCCGCGGTTCCTTCTCGTCCACACGCTGCCCGGTGGGCATGGCGAGCAGGACCACCAGCCGCTCGAGCGTGGCCGGCGTGCGGACGCGGCCGAGGGCGTCCACTTCCAGGAGCCGTGCCGCGGGATCGGTCTCCTTCGCCTCGGCGTCGAGCAGCGCCCGGGCCAGGAGTGCCCGGGTCTCGTCCGGCACCGGCTCCCAGGCGAGCGCGAGCGCCCCGGCGGCGAAGGCCGCGGCGCCTCGGACGGCCGGCGCCGAATCGCTCAGCGCCTCGGCGACCTTCGGGGCCGTGGAGAGGTCCTGCACCCGGCCCAGAGCGAGGAGGGCCCGGGCGCGGACCGTCGGATCGGCATGCAGTCGAGCGCGGGAGACGAGCACCTCGTCCCGCGTGTCACGAGTGAGCTCCAGCTCGGCGATGCGCGACCGCTCCACGGCGGCGAAGTCGGTGGCCGGTGGCTTGCTGGGCGCCGTGGCACAGCCGAGCGCGATGGAGACGAGAACCCCCCAGTCACGGACCCGCATGCGCCGGGAGGTTGGCACGCAGGGCCACCGGAAGTCTCCCCGGATTCAGCGGACATCGCCGGAGCACGAAAGCGAGCAGTCGCAGCCGGGAGACCGATCGATCCGCTGGGCGTGGGAATCGATCGGCCGCGATAGACTTCGGCCCCAGGCCGCCGGTGTCGGCAGGCCCTGTTCGAATGAGGGGTGGAGTGGCAGAGCCGGTCCGGGAGAAGGTCGCGGGGGAGACTCCGCTGACGCGGTTTCATCAGCGGCTCCTGGCCGAGGAGCTGGCGCTCAAGACAGGCCGGGCCACGGACCGGCTCGCCTCGGCGCTGTCGGAGGCCCGGGTCGACCTCAATCCGCATCAGGTGGAGGCGGCGGCGTTCGCGCTCGATTCGCTCCCGCGGGGCGGATGCATGCTCGCCGACGAGGTGGGGCTGGGGAAGACCATCGAGGCGGGCATCGTCCTCGCCCAGCTGGTGGCCGAGGGGAAGGGACGGGTCCTGGTGCTCACCCCCGCCACCTTGCGCGCGCAGTGGCAGGCGGAGCTCCAGGACAAGTTCGAGCTGGAGTCGATGATCGTCGACGGGCGCAGCGGGCGCGCGGGCCACAACTCCTTCGAGCAGCCGGTGCCGGTCATCGCCAGCCACCCCTTCGCCGCGGGCCGCGCCGAGCAGATCCGGCAGCTTCCCTGGGACCTGGTGGTCATCGACGAGGCACATCGGCTGCGGAACGCGCACCGGGCGGGAAACAAGATCGCCCGGGCGCTCCGGGACGCGCTGCGTGACCGGCCGAAGCTGCTCCTCACCGCCACCCCGCTGCAGAACGAGCTGATGGAGCTGTTCGGATTGATGTCCTTCCTCGACGAGCAGATCCTCGGCCCGGAGCACGCCTTCAAGAGCCGCTACTCGGTGGACCCCGAGGTGGGCGGCCTCCCCGACCGGCCGGTCCAGGAGCTGCGCGAGCGGCTCTCGCCGGCGGTTCACCGCACCCTGCGCCGGCAGGTGCGGGAATACGTCCGCTTCACCAATCGCCGGAGCATGGTGGAGGACTTCGCGCCCTCCGCCGAGGAGCAGTCGCTCTACGATGAGGTGTCCGAGTACCTCCGCCGCACCGAGGCGGCGGCGATCGAGCCGGCGAAGAGGACGCTCCTCACCCTCGTCTACCGCAAGCTCCTCGCCTCCTCGACCTACGCCATCGCGCCCACCCTGCGGAAGCTGGCCGAGACCCTGCGCCGCCGCATCGACGCAGCGAGGCGCGGCGCCGGCGACATGGGGTCTTTCGAGGCCGAGGACGCGAGCGCCTGGGCCGAGGAGGCCGAGGCCTGGGAGGACGAGCCCGGCCGCCCCGCTCCGCCCGCCCTGGCCACGCTCGAGGCGGAGGCGTTCGAGCTGGAGCGCTACGCCGCACGCGCCGAGTCGATCCGGGTGAACGCCAAGGGAGAAGCTCTGAAGCGGGCGCTGGATCGGCTCTTCACCGTCGCCCGCGCCCACCAGTGGCCGGAGAAGGCGGTGGTCTTCACCGAGTCGCGTCGGACGCAGGCCTACCTCGCCGACCTGCTCGCCGCGCACGGGTGGGCCGGGCGCATCTCGCTCCTCTCCGGGGACGCGGGGACGCCCGAGGAGCGCCAGGCCCTGGTGGAAGAGTTCCGCGAGCGCACCGAGATCCTCCTCTCGACCGAGGCCGGGGCCGAGGGGCTCAATCTCCAGTTCTGCAACCTGGTCGTGAACTACGACCTCCCTTGGAACCCCCAGCGCATCGAGCAGCGCATCGGCCGCTGCCACCGCTACGGGCAGCAGCGGGACGTCCTGGTGCTCAACTTCCTCAACCGCCAGAACGCGGCCGACGCCCGGCTGTACGAGCTGCTGGAGAGGAAGCTCCACCTCTTCGATGGGGTGTTCGGCGCCTCGGACGAGATCCTCGGGGCGCTGGAGACGGGGATCGACTTCGAGAAGCGGGTCCTGGACATCTACCAGTCGTGCCGGTCGACGGAGGAGATCGCCCGCGCCTTCGACGCCCTCCGCGAGGATCTGGAGCACCGCATCGACGCGCGGATGACGCAGGCCCGCTCGCTGCTCCTCGAGCGGTTCGACGGCGAGGTGCGACGGCGGCTGCGGCTGACGGGCGAAGAGGCCGAGGCGGCGGTGGACCGGCACCGCAGGAACGCCCGTGCCTTCGCCCGTCAGGTCCTGGGGAAGGACGCCCGCGGCCGCACCGTGAGCGTCGCGGCCGGTGCGTTGCGCGCGACCCCGGCGGATGGAGTGCACTGGCTCCAGCTCGACGCCTCCGCCCTTCCCTCGCGGCTCGCCCGGCTGGCGGGAGGGGAGGGTTGGTGGTTCGTCTACCGTTTCGAGGCGACGGGTCTGCTCCCTGACGAGCGACTCCTCCACCTGGTGCTCCTCAAGGAGCTGGACGGGTTCCG
Source organism: Myxococcota bacterium (assembly GCA_046732375.1). Classification (GTDB taxonomy): domain Bacteria; phylum Myxococcota; class Myxococcia; order Myxococcales; family Myxococcaceae; genus RPRB01. Next base: position 10,436 of record JBKPMY010000469.1, on the reverse strand, counting down.
GGCGCTGCCGCCCGAGGACGCGGCGCTCCTGGCCCGGCTGCCGGCACGCGAGGGACAGCTCCGGCCGCCGGCGGCCATCTCCGTCGCTCAGGCCCAGGAGCGGGCCCTGTCCGTGGCGAGGGAGGGGCTGCTCCGCGAGGCCGAGCGACGCAACCAGCACGAGCTCGATCGACTCCGGGAGCAGGCGGATCGCTATGCCGAGGAGTGCCTGCTCGAGCCGCGCGAGGCGCTCGCTCGGGCGCGGGCGAGCTGGGAGGAGGCCCGGACACGCCTGGGGGGACTCGAGGATGGGGCCGAGCGGGCCCGGGCGCGAGCTGCCATCGAGCGGGCGGAGCGCGAGCACCGCCGCCGTCTGGCCGCCCTCCGAACAGAGGAGGAGACCCGCTACGGGCTCAAGGACCGCTTGCTGACCGAGCGCACCGCGCGAGGCAAGGTGGTGGACCGGCGCGCCCTGGTGGGCACCGCGTACTTCTGGCTCAGCTGAGCGCGGCCGCCCTGACCTCCCGACTATTCCCCACCGTGGATACCTCGACCTGGACCTCGACTGCGGCCGCCCTGACCTCGCCGACTGTTGCCCCACTGAGGATACCGGCTTGGACTGCGGCCGCCCTGACCTCCCGACTATTCCCCACCGTGGATACCTCGACCTGGACCTCGACTGCGGCCGCCCTGACCTAGACCTGGATCCGCAGCGCGCCGGGGAGGAGCTCGAAGCTCGCCGGAAGCCGGCCAGGCTGCTCGCCGTCCACGTCGAGGAGGACCTCCTCGTCACTGGAGGCCTCCAGCTTCCGGCAGCGGAGGGTACGCGTGCCGGCCCAGCGCACGTGCCGGCCGTCGTAGACCGACGCCGACTTCAGCGCGAAGTCCTTGAGGTGATAGCCGCTCCAGATGGTGACGTCGAACTGGCCATCGGAGGGGTCGGCCTCCGGGGCCACGCGCATGCCGCCTCCGAAGTACTGGCCGTTGGCGACCGCCAGAGTGGTGATGGCCAGGGGCTCCTCGGAACCGCCATCCACGCGGATGCGGACTGCCTGGTCGCGCCAGCCGAGGAGCGTGCGGACGCTGGCGAGGAAGAAGCTCACCTTCCCGCCGAAGGCCTTGGTCCCGGAGTTGACCGCGCGATCCACCTGCCCGCTGACCCCGAAGCTGGCCACGTTCACGAAGTACCGCTCGCCGGAGCTGCCGTCGGTCCGGGTGAAGCGGACGCGGCCGACGTCGAGCGGGCGCGCGTCTCCCCTGAGCCGGGCGCAGCTCTCGCGGAGCGAGCCGTTGAGCCCGAAGGTTCTCCGGAAGTCACCCCCGGTCCCGCGGGGAACGAGGGCGAGGCAAGCGTCGGGGGGGACCGGGCCGCCCTGGAAGAACCCGTTCACCACCTCGTTGAGGGTGCCGTCGCCTCCCACGGCGACAATGCGGCGGAAGCCGCTGCGGAGAGCCTCGGCGGTGAGGGCGGCAGCATGCATCGGGCGCTCGGTGAAGGCGTGCTCGGCGCCATCTCCGAGCGCGCGCACCACCTCCGCGCGGATCTCCGGCCAGCGTCGGCCGGTCGCTCCGCCCGCGCTCTCGGGGTTCACCACCAGGAAGGTGCGCATCGGCTGGGTCGGACACTGTCGCACGCCGCCGGACAGCGCTCGCAACAAAGTGGGGTTGACGCTTCGCGGCACCCCGCCGGGAGCGGGACGGTTGTCCTCTCTCGGCTCGCGGCGCAGCGCGCTAGCATGTGACTCCGCGTGGAGAACGGGAGCGACGAGCGCTGGGTGCTGCTGGCCGAGGACGACGGCGCGCTGCGCTTCCTCCTCGCCTCGGTCCTGCGCAAGGACGGGCACCGGGTGCTCGAGGTCCCCGACGGCGAGCAGCTGGTGGTCGCGCACGCGGCGCTTCCCCCGGGGCGCAACGGACGGACGGTGGTGCTCAGCGACCTGTCGATGCCAGTGCGGAGCGGGCTGGAGGCGGTCGAGGAGCTCCAGCGCCGAGAGCCCGGCCTGGGCGTCATCCTGATGGGAGCGTTCCTCGAGCCGGCCGACGTGCCGCGGGCCGAGGCGCTCGGCGCGGCGTTTCTGACCAAGCCCTTTGAGCTGGCGCGGATGCGGGCACTGGTCCGGGCGCTGGTCGCCACGCCCACGGCTCGCGCCGCCGACCTGATGGAGGCGGTCGGCGGTTAGGGGTCGCCGGCCCGGTACGGTCCTGGCGCCTCACAGCGGAGACCAGGCTGGCCGGTCGGATGATCGCGCCGGAATCGCGGCCGAGCCCTAGAAGCGAGGAGGGCGCGGGGCTTGTGTCCCGTAACCGACGAGCGACGACGGGATCGGCCGCGAAGGCAAGCGAGGGCCGATCGATCAGCCTGGTTTCCGCTGTCAGGACTTCGGTGGGGGCACCACGCGGACGTGGACCTCCCGCAGCTGCTTCTCGTCGACCTCTCCGGGAGCGCCGGTCATGAGGTCGGTGCCGGTCTTGGTCTTGGGGAAGGGAATGACGTCGCGCAGGGACTCGGCGCCGGTGAGGAGCATGGCCAGCCGGTCCATGCCCACGGCGATGCCTCCGTGCGGCGGAGCCCCGTAGCGGAGGGCGTCCAGGAGGAAGCCGAACTTGTTTCGCGCCTCCTCGTCGGAGATCCCCATCGCGGCGAACACCTCGGCCTGCACCTTCGGATCATGGAGCCGGATGCTGCCGCCGCCGATCTCGAAGCCGTTGAGCACCACGTCGTAGCGCCAGCACTTCACCCGTCCCGGATCGGTGAGGAGGTACTGGACGTCGGCGTCGTGGGGTCGGGTGAAGGCGTGGTGCGCGGCCACCCAGTGCCGGAGGTCCTCGTCGTACTCGAAGAGCGGCGGATCGACGACCCAGAGGAATTCCCAGCGACCCCCGGAGCCCACCTCGGGGATGAGCCCCAGCTTCTTGGCGATGTGGACCCGGAGATTGGCCATCACCGTGTGGACCAGCGACGGCTTGCCGAACTGGAAGACGATGAGGTCTCCGGACTTCGCCTTGCAGGCCTCGTTGATCGCCGCCCGCAGGGCGGGAGAGATGCTCTTGGCCATGGGTGACTGCGTCCATTCGCCGCTCTCGCTCACCTTCGCCCGGGCCAGCCCGCGGGCTCCGGCGCCCTTGGCGAACTCCTCGAGCTTGTCGGCCTCGGCGCGAGAGAGGGGATGCGCGGCGGGGACGACCATCGCCTTGACGATGCCTCCCTGCTGCACCGCCTCCAGGAGCATGGGGACGCCGCCCTCGCCCCCATGAGCGGTGACGACGTCGGTCAGGACCACGTGCTCCAGACCGAAGCGGAGGTCCGGCTTGTCGTTGCCGTACTTCGCCATCGACTCGTCGAAGGGCATCCGCCGGAAGGGTCTGGGGACGTCGACCGCGAGGACCTCCTTCCACAGCCGGGAGATGAGCTTCTCGACGACGGCGAACACGTCGTCCTGGCTGACGAAGCTCATCTCTAGATCTATCTGGGTGAACTCGGGCTGTCGGTCGAGCCGGAGGTCCTCGTCGCGGAAGCACTTGACGATCTGGAAGTACCGGTCGAACCCGGCGACCATGAACAGCTGCTTGTAGAGCTGCGGGCTCTCGGCCAGGGCGTAGAACTTGCCGGGGTTGAGCCGGCTGGGGACGAGGAAGTTCCGCGCGCCTCCCGGGGTGTACTTCCCCATGAACGGGGTCTCCAGCTCCAGGAACCCCTGCTCGACGAGGGTGCTGCGGGTGATGGCATTCATCCGCGAGCGGGTGACGAGCGAGTGCTGGAGGGGCGGCCGGCGCAGGTCGAGGTAGCGGTAGGTGAGGCGCTTGTCCTCGGCGGTCTCGATCCTGTCCTCGATGGGGAAGGGGGTGGGCTCGCTCCGATTGAAGACGGTGAGGGCGGTGGCCTTCACCTCGATCTCCCCGGTCTTCATCTTCGGGTTCACGTTGGCGCCGCGGCTGACGACCTTTCCCTGGACGCCGACGCACCACTCGAGGCGGAGGGTGCCGGCGAGGGCGTGGGCCTCGGGGTCGATGTCAGGCTCGAAGACGACCTGGGTGAGGCCATGACGGTCGCGAAGGTCGATGAAGACTGCGCCGCCATGGTCGCGCCGGTTCTGGACCCAGCCGAACAGGACGACGGTCTTCCCCACGTCGCCGGCGGTGAGCTCGCCGCAGTCGTGGGTGCGCTTGACCTGAGAGATGAACGGAACGGACATGGAGGGGGCGGAACCTAGCGCGCCGCGGATGTCGCCGCTACGCGTCATGGGTGAAGGGAAGCGCCGGGGCGACCTGGAATCGGGCGTCAGGAGCCGGTCGCCGACAGCACGGCGGCGTCGGCGGCTCGGAAGTCGCGAATCTTGAGGGAGACGCGGGTGCGGCCCTTCCAGGTCTCGAGCGAGGGCTGGAAGGCGAGGTCGACCGGACCGTCGACTTCTCCAAGGCGCGGGCCCATGCCGAAGCCGATGGTGTCGATGGCCGGCGCCTGGGGGAGGACGAGCTTCAGATGGGCGGTGCCGCCACTCTTCGCGGTGACGAGGCGAGCCTCGGCGTGGAGGAACTCGGCGACGAAGATGGGCTCGGGGTTGCCCGCGCCGAACGGACCGAGGGCGGCGAGGGCGCCGACTGCGCGCTCGGTGAGCTCGTCAGGGTGGACCAGCACATCCACGCGGCAGCGGGGCTCGAGGTCCTCCTCGCGGAGGCGGCGGGCGGCGATGGCCTCGAAGTCTCGGCGGAAGTCGAGGAGGCGCTCGGCGTCCAGCGTGACGCCGGCGGCGTGGCGGTGACCGCCGAAGCGGGAGAGGTGCTCGGAACACTCCCGGAGAGCCTCGACGAGATGGAAGCCCTCGATGCTCCGGGCACTGCCCTTCCCCACCCCGCCCTGGACGCCGATCACCAGCGTGGGCCGGTGAAAGCGCTCGACGACCCGGGCGGCGACGATGCCGACCACGCCCGGGTGCCAGCCCTCGGCCCAGAGCACGAGACCGCGGGTGCCCGGTCTGTCCTCGGCCTGGGCGATGGCCTCGGCGAGCATCTGCCGCTCGATGGCGCGCCGCTCCTCGTTGGCCTGGTCGAGCTTCGTGGCCAGCTCGCGGGCCTCGGCGAGGCTCGTGGTGCGCAGGAGCTGGAGACCGACGGTGGCGTCGTCGAGGCGACCGGCGGCGTTGATGCGAGGCCCGAGGTGGAACCCGACCTGACCGGCGCTCACCGCTCCTTCAGTCTCGAGCCTCGCCACCTCCTTGAGGGCACGGACACCCGGGCGATCCGCGCGGCCGAGGGCATCGAGCCCGTGCTGGACGAGGATGCGGTTGGCGCCGGTGAGGGAGACGACGTCGCAGACGGTGGCGAGCGCGACGAGGTCCAGGAGGGGCTTGAGAGGGGGCTCGCGCCGGTTCTGGAACCAGCCGAGGGTGCGGAGCGAGCGACGGAGGGCCATCACCAGGTTGAAGGCGACGCCGGCGGCGCACAGCGCCTTGGTGGGGTACTCGCACCCGGGCTGGTGAGGGTTGAGGACGGCGGTCGCGTCGGGGAGCGTCTCCGGAACGGTGTGGTGGTCGACGATGACCACGTCCATGCCGAGCTCCCGCGCACGGCCGACCTCGGCGATGCTGGCGATGCCGCAGTCCAGGGAGACGAGGAGCCGGGAGCCCTCCCGGGCGATGCGCTCGACGGCTCGGTGGTTGAGCCCGTAGCCCTCGTCGATCCGATGCGGGATGTACGTCCTGGGCGGCGCGCCGACCGCGTCGAGGAAGAGCGAGAGCAGCGCGGTGGAGCAGACCCCGTCGACGTCGTAATCGCCGTAGAGGGTGATCTGCTGCCGTTCGACGATGGCGCGGGTGAGGCGCTCGACCGCGGCGGACATGCCCTTCATCCGGAAGGGGTCGGGAAGGTCGATGAGCTCGTGGGAGAGGAACCGGGCGGCGTCCTGTGGTTCAGCGACGCCGCGAGCGACGAGGACGCGCGCGGCGAGCGGGTCCAGGCCGACCTCGATGGCAAGACGGCGGGCGGCACGATGCTGGGACTCGACGTCTCGCTCTCCACCCGGGAACACCCAGCGCAACCGGCAACTCCTCTCTTGCAAACGTCCGCCGTTTCGAATGTTCGTACCGAAGTGGTCTGACAGCGAACGACACGCGCCCACGCAGGATCAGAGGGCGTGTGGAACGTGCCCGTGCAGACGCAAGGAATGGCCGCGCGCAGGATCAGCGCGGGTGCGGCGACCGTGGTGCGAAAGCCGACCCCGAGAAAGCAGCCCACGGTCGCAGCACCGCCGCCGAGCAGAGGTTGTTCACCCGCGCGCCCGCGTGTCCGTGCGATGTCACACGGGTCTGCGCCGCCGAAACCGTCCGAGGAGCGCGGATCCCGCGCGCGCCCGTCAGGAGCGAGTCATAGGTGATCGATCTGACCTCGCCCGGCGGGCACTCAGGCCGCGGTGGAATCGAGGCGAGGGCGGCCCGTCCATTCCGGATGGGCCCGGCGCCCGTGACCCGCGCCGTGCGCCTGCCTCGAGGGAGTACCAGAACCTGGCAGCACGCGCACCGGCAGTTCCCGTCGGCCTGCGCGACTCCCCGGCGCTCGGGGGCGAGGGGGATGAACGGTCAGAGGCAATAGCAACAACTTGGAATCCGGGTGCGAGTCGGTGCCTCATAAGTAGCGAGACTCTCGTTCAGCGTTTCCACGGCCGTTCGAAGTTGTTGCTATTACGTCTGAGCGTTCAAGGCGCCTCCGGCGGGGACGCCGGTGCTGCGGGCGAGAGTCCAGCTTGAACGCACCCGACTCAGCCGCGCCGGATCTCCCCCGCTCGAATCCCGATCTCGACCCTGCCCTGCATTCCCGTTCCCGGGCTTCCGGCGACGGAGACGAATGGCGCTTGGTGCCCGCCGAGGATCGGATCGTCTCCGTTCCGGGTCGTCCGCGGGCCCCGGCCGGCATAGGGCTCCGTCTCGAAGACCGAGTCGGTGACAGCGTCGTCGAAGAAGAGCTGGGTGCTCGTTTCGGTGGTGACCTCGCCGTAGGGATCGAAGGTCCGCACCTTGGCGTGGATGTGGACCGCGCGCCCGGGGTACCAGCCGGGATACACGGTCACGAACCGGACCTCCCCGAAGTCGTCGGTCACCTGGAAGCCACGGAGGAAGTCACGTCCGGCGGTCCCGCGATCCTGGATACCCGAATAGATGCCCTGTGCATCGCACTGCCAGAGATCGACGCGTGCTCCGCGGACGGGGCGGCACCAGTAATCCGTGCTGGTGAACAGGCGGAGGCCGAGGACGAGCGGAACGCCGGCCACGGCTCCCGTTCCGGCAATCGGCTGGCTATCCCAGCGCAGGTCGAAGCGGTGGAGCGGCGCGTCCCACCAGTAGGGGCCGGCGGTGAGCGCCGGGGCGAGCGCGCAGGCCGGCCCCTCGTACGCTGCGCCCGGACCGCAGCCGACGACGAGGAGCGCGCCACCCCGGGCGAGCAGGGCGAGGGCCTGGCGACGCTCGAGGAGCGAGCGGGGTGACCAGCCTCCCATGCCCGGGAGGACACCGCGCCCCGCACCCGGTGCATCGTCGCGAGCGCAATTTTCTCAGGCAGCCAGCGGTGGAATCCCCAGTCGCTCGCGGGCCTCCTCCACCGGCAGCTCCACCCACGCCCAGTGGTCCCAGCGGGCGCTGAGGTCTCCCGGCAGGCGGCGCCGCGCTCGGCGGCCCGGATCACCTTCCGGACGTCGAAGAGGCCGGTCCTCGGCTCGGCGATGGGTGTCACCTTGATCCCGAGGTGGAACTGGACGATCACGAAGAGGAGGAAGGAGAAGCCGTCGGTCCGGGTGAACCCGGCCTGGAAGGCGCCCTGCTGGATCTCCCCTCGAACTGCTGCGGCGTCTTCCGGCGTTCGCTGCGCCCAGGTGCTGCGCAGCGCGTCGGCCTGCTTGCGGAGGTACGCCGCCAGCACCGGGTCCGCGCCGGGGAGCGCGCGGTCGACGAACTCGGTCGAGACCTCGCCAGCCTCGTGCAGCATCTGGCACCCGAAGTAGCGCTCCAGGCCTGCGACGAGGGTGGGATTTCGGTCAGGCATTCATCACAGTCGACCGGTACTGCTGGGGCGTCTGCCCGGTCCAGCGCTTGAAGGCGCGGAAGAAGGTCGCCGGCTCCGCATACCCGAGCAGGAAGGAGACCTCGTACGCCGCGAGCTTCCGGTCCGCGAGGTAGGTGAAGGCGATGGTCCGGCGAGCGTCGTCGAGGAGCTCGTTGAAGCTGGTGCCTTCCGCCTGGAGCCGGCGCTGCAGGGTGCGCTCGCTCATCGCCATCTCCCGGGCAATCGCCGTCTGCGACGGCTCGCCGGAGCCGAGCCGCTCGGCGATCCGGCGGGCGCACTCGCGGCTGACCGCCTTGGGCGCGCCGACGCGCTCCACCAGCTCATCGGCTTGCTTCCGCAGATAGGAACCCAGGACTGGATCGGCGTTCGGGAGAGGCCGGGCGAGGATCTCGGTGGGGAACTCGATGGAGATCTCACCGGCGTCGTGCAGGACCGGGGCCCCGAAGTAGCGCTCCAGCGCGGGACTTCGAGAGGTCTGCGGATGGGGAAAGCGCACCGCGATCGGGTTGAACGACGGGCCAACCGTCCCCCGGAGGAAGAGCGTCAGGCTCGCCATCATGGTCTCTGCCACGTGCTGGGTGGCGAGGAGGACCGGCGACAGCTCGAAGCCCATGCGCGAGGTGGGGTCGGACTTGCGGAGGCGTGATTGCGCGCCCTGATTGATCAGGTGGGCGTACCGGACCGAGGCCTGCATCGCCTCCTCCACCGTCCGGAGCTGGAGCATCACGTAGCCCAGCACCCCCGCGTCGGTGACCTTCCAGGAGGTGATCCAGTCCAGGGCGAGGACCCGGTTGGGGAGCCGCGCGGACATGAGATTCCACAACCGGGCGAAGGTCTCCACCGGAAGCCGGTTGTCACGGTCCTCCAGCACCTCCGGGGCGATGCCCAGCTCGCCGAGAAGCGCGTCGCGCTTCAGCCCACAAACCTCGGCGGTGTGGAGCGCCCGCGCGACCAGGCCCGCGACGATGGTGGGACCGCCGTTGTCGGCCATGCCCGGAACGTTCCCGGAGGGCGAGGCGAGGGTCAAGCCCGCGAGCGACGGCTTGCCTCTCGGCCCGGGAAAGCCCCGGAAAGACGCGACCCGGGCTCAGCGAACCGCCGTGTCCGGCGCGGCCATTCCGAGCACGAGGCCCACCCGGACGCCGCCGTCCCTGGAAGAAACGTCGAGCGAGTGGGCCTTTCGCCACTCGAGCCAGCCGATGGAGGCGACGGCCAGGACCGCCACGACCCAGACCGGAGCCAGCCCCGCCGCGCCGGTACTGACGATGACTCCCATCGCCGCGGTCTGACCGAGCCGCTGGGTCGCGGGTTCCAGGGTCTTCCTGAGCACCCGCTGTGGCCCTCCGTCGCTCCGCAACATCGCTCCGGCGCTGCCCACCTCCAGCGATTTACGGAGACCTCCCTCCATGACCCGGGCGAGGAGGCACAGCGCGAGGTCCACGCCGACGGTCATCCCTTGCGAGATGAGGAACAGCCCCGCGGGGAGGAGCACGAGCCCACGAACCACGCCGGAGGTGCGCAGGAGCCACCGGCTCGCCGCCATCTGGAGGGCAAGGGCGAGGATCGCCTGACCCATGCGGGCACTCGCCAGGAGCCGCGGGATGCCATCGAACGGGAGCTCCGACACCAGCCGTTGCTTGAAGAGGAAGTCGGCCAGAGCCCCCGCCATCGCGGTGAGCATGGCCATGGCAAGGAGGGGGCGCACCGAGCGGAGCCCGGCGGAAGTCGCCTCCGCCGATCGAGTGTCGGCGCTGGTCCTGGTCGACTCGCCGGGCAGCCCCGCGACCAGCGTCGCGGCGACGAAGGAGAGCCCGGCCGAGAGGAGGAGCAGCGCGTGCGGCGAGGCCACCTCGAGCATCAGCCGCGATGCGCCGGCGCCGAGGAGCAAACCGATGGGACCTCCCGCGGCGAGGAAGGAGAAGGTCCGGGGCCGGTGGCTCCAGCCGCAGGCATCGGCGCGGAGCGAGAGCTGGACGAAGAGGAGCGCGGAGAAGAGCGCGGTGAAGACGGAGAGCGCGGCGAGCAGCACCACCGAGTCGGCCGGCATCCGCCACATCGCGAGCGTCAGGATTCCCGCGCCGGCGAGCAGCACCGGTAGGCGGCCCGAGGCCAGCGCACCGACCCGCGACTGGAGCAGCGCCGTGAGCAGCACCAGGGCGGTGATGCCCAGGTAGAGGGAAGGAAGCCCGGTCGGGGCGAAGCGCGCCAGCAGGAGGCAATCGCGGCTGCACTCGAGCACGGCCGCGGCAGCGACGAGGCTCGCCTGTGCGGCGGTGAAGCGCAGAGCGGTGGAAGGTCCGTGTGCCACGACGCGCGGCAAGGTGCCCTGACCGAGCGCGGAGCACGATGACGGTCGACGCCAGAAAAATGTCTCCGGCCGACAGCGCCGCACCGACGCGGAGCAGAGT
>JBKPMY010000468.1:0-17126 GCA_046732375.1 Myxococcota bacterium | reverse complement strand
GGACGGTGTGCTCCACCGTGTGCCGGTAGCCGGGCCAGGTGCGGAAGTCAGCGAAGGTGGCGAAGCCGAGGACGCCGGAGTCGTCGCTTGCCACCAGCACCGGATAGCCCGCGTCCCGCCGTGCCCGGAACCACTGCCGCCGGTCCTCGAGCGTCGTCGGCGTCTCGGAGAAGATGGCCGTCGAGGTCGCGAGGACGTCGTTGTAGATGGCGAGGATTGCCGGGAGATCGGCCTCGGTCGCGTCGCGGATCATGACGGCGATGAGCGTCCCGCATCCGCGCCTCGTCCCACCAGCACAGTCGAGCGCCGGCAGCTTGACCCGGTCCGGAACTCGTGGTCTCTAGCCCGGACCGACTCGGGGCGTAGCGCAGCCTGGTAGCGCACCTGCCTTGGGCGCAGGGGGTCGGAGGTTCAAATCCTCTCGCCCCGACTCCGAAGCACCGTCGTCCCTCCGGAAGCGTCGAGGGTGGGCCGGCTCGCGCTCAAGGCGCGGTGCCGAGCTTCTCCCACCAGCGGGCGTTCTCGAACGGTTGATCGGCCTCGACCACCTCGCCCAGACGTGGGGTGACCATCTCGATGCCCTGGGCCGTGGCCGCCGCGACCGCACGACGGATGGGTTCATCCCAGGCATGGTACGAGAGCTCGAAGGTCCCCCAGTGGATCGGGAGCAGTCGCCGTGCACCCAGGTCGACGTGCGCGCGAATCGAGTCCTCGGGAACCATGTGGATCGACTTCCATGCGGCGTCGTTGCCGTAGTCGCCGATCTTGATGAGTGACAAATCGAGCGGCCCCAGGCGTCGGCCAATCTCGGCGAAGTGCGGCCCGTATCCGGTATCTCCGCTGTGGAACACCCGGTGTTCGGGGCCCTCGATCATCCACGATGCCCAGAGCGTGGGGTTGCCCATGGACTTCCGACCCGAGTAGTGCCGGGCCGGCGTGCAGTGAATCTTCAGCCCCGCGTGTTCCGCGGTCTCCCACCAATCCATCTCGTGGACTTGCGCGGCAGGAATCCCCCATCGTTCCAGATGCGCGCCCACCCCGAGCCCGACGAAGAAGTGCGTCCCGCCCTTCGCCAGTCCCTTCACTGTCGCCATGTCGAGATGGTCGAAGTGGTCGTGCGAGATGGTGACGACGTCGATGTGCGGCAGCTGCTCCAGCCTCAGCGGAGGTGGGTTGTTCCGGACCGGCGCGACCACCTTCACCGGGAAGGCGTGCGTGGAGAGCATCGGGTCCGTCATCACGCGCCGTCCGTCGATCTCCAGGAGAACGGTCGCATGACCGAACCAGATCGCCCGGAGCCCAGGCTCGGGCCTCTCCGCGAGTCGCAGCTGCTGCAGTGGGAACGGCGCCGGCGGTCGCCGCACCTGGTTGCCCCTCCACTCCTTGAAGTTCACCGCCAGGTTCCAGGCGGGTGGCGGTGGGTCGTTGGCAAATGCCCCCTGGCGATATTGCGGCGACCTCCTTGCTCGCTCGAGACGTGCTCCCTCGAGAGAACCGCCGAAGTCGGGCCAGCTCAGCACGTACGCGATGGCGACGCCGATGATCGCGACGAGTCCCGCGAGCGTGAGGCCCGCGTACTTCAGAACACGCGCCATCGGCGTCAGCGAACGCTACCCTCGGCCGCCGGCTCCTGCCTGGCCTGACCCTCGCGCCAGGCCGCCGGAGGAAGGCCGACCACCTTCTTGAAGGCGCGGCTGAAGGCCGCCTCCGAGGCGTACCCCACCTCCATCGCCGCCTCGAACACGCTGACGTTGCGCGTTCGGAGGAGCGTCGCCGCCAGCTGCATGCGCCAGCGGGTGAGGTACTGCATGGGAGCCTCCCCCACCAGGTGGGTGAATCGCTCGGCCAGCGCCGAGCGCGAGAGCGCGGATTCCTTCGCCAGCGACTCCACCGTCCACTCCTCCGCGGGTCGGTCATGCAGAAGCGCGAGCGCCTTGCCGACGAAGGGGTCGCGGAGCCCCGCGAGCCAGCCAGTCTGCTCCGGCGGGAGCGAGGCCAGGTAGCGGCGGAGCACCTCCACGAACATCAGCTCGCTCGCCCGGGCCAGCACCGCCTCGCCGCCGGTCCGTCCGCCACCGGATTCGGTCACCGCGAGGCGGGCCAGCGACTCGAGCCAGCCACCACCTTCGCGGGTGCTCACCCGGATCGTCCGGGGGAGGGTGGCCAGGATCGGGTTGAAGGGCCGGGCGTCACAGCCCAGAAAGCCGCAGACCAGCTGGGTGCGCGCCCCGCCCCCGCCCGCGTCCCGGAGGGAGAACGGCAGCTGGGCTCCCGGGGGGCGCCGGTAGGTGTCGATGGAGGTCGCTCCGCGCATCCCGGGGCTGCTGGAGAGGACATGGGCGTCGCCCTGGGGGAAGACGATGAAGTCGCCCACCTCGAGCCGAAGCGGCTCCTCGCCCACGACGCCACCCCAGCAGGGTCCCTCGGTGACCAGGTGGTACTCGAGCACGTGCTCCACGCCCGGCATGACCGTGGGAGCCACCTCGCGGGCGGGGAGCGCCTCGGCAGCGAAGGGGGCCCTGGCCTCGACCGAGAAGTAGGCCGACCCGGTCAGTCGAACCGCCCGGAGGACGTCCGACAGCACGTCGGTGCTCACCCTGGCAGCCCCTGTCGGAGGACGGCCCAGGTCCTCGCCGGACGGATGAGCAAGAGATGCGGAGTACGGGTCAAGCGCGCTCTGGCCCTCGGAGGCATCCGTAGCGGTGTTGCAAGTCACCCCTTACCTCAGGAGCTCGTTTCGTGACCACCGCCTCGATTCCCCAGGCCCCCGCAGCCCAGACCCCGTCGCCGGACTTCGCCGCGATCAAGACCCGCCAGCAGGCGACCTGGGCCAGCGGCGACTACGCCGTCATCGGCACCACCCTCACCATCGTCGGCGAGTCGCTGTGCGAGGCCGTCGACCTCCGCGCTGGCCAGACGGTGCTGGACGTCGCCTGCGGGAACGGGGCGGCGACCCTCGCCGCGGCGCGCCGCTTCTGCCAGGTGACCGGCCTGGACTACGTGCCGGCGCTCCTGGCCCGCGCCGAGGAACGCGCCCGGGCGGAGCGGCTGGACGTGGCGCTGGTGGAGGGTGACGCGGAGGCGCTGCCCTTCCTCGACCGCCAGTTCGACGCCGCCCTCTCAACCTTCGGCGTGATGTTCACCCCCGATCATGCCCGCGCCGCGCGCGAGCTGGCGCGGGTGGTGCGCCCGGGCGGGAAGATTGGCCTCGCCAGCTGGTCGCCGGACGGCTTCATCGGCCAGGTGTTCGCGCTGGTGGGCCGCACCATGCCCCCGCCCTCGGGAGTGAAGTCGCCGTCGCTCTGGGGCACCGTGCCGCACTGCGAGCAGCTGTTCGACGGAGCCGCGGCCTCGATCCGCTCCACGCACAGGGAGTTCGCGTTCCGGTACCGGTCCGCCGAGCACTTCATCGACGTGTTCCGGAGCTTCTACGGGCCGATCCACAAGCTCTACGGGGCGCTTCCCGAGGAGAAGGCGGCGGCCTTCACCGCCGAGCTGACGGACCTCATCGGGCGCTTCAATCGCTCGGGCGACGAGACGGTGGTGATTCCCTCGAAGTACCTGGAGCTGGTCGTCACCCGGCGGTAAGGCCCGACCCGCTGGCGGGCGCATCGCCTCGCTGCCGCCAGGGACCTCGGAAACTGCCGCCGGGAAGGGGCTGGCCGGGGAAGCCACCGTGGCTTTCCTCGGCCGTTCTGACCGGCCCGTGGATCATCCCTCAACTCTCGTTGGCTGGTGAACGCGCCCGCCCGGTTCCACCGAGGACACCGCCGCGCCGTGCGAATCTCGCGCGGCCGTCGACGGGGAACCTCGGGCCGAGCGCGGCCTCGCTGGGACGATGATCGGGAGCCAACATCTGGACGGTGACACCTCTGACGCATTCGACTTCCTCGCCGGCGGCGGGGAGCTCGGCGCGGAGATGCGCCGCAAGGACTGGTCATCCACCCCCCTCGGGGATGCGCGGTACTGGCCACAGAGCCTTCGCACGTCGCTGAGCATCTGCCTCAACTCCCGGATGCCGGTGCTCGTGTGGTGGGGCCGCGATCTCCTGATGCTCTACAACGACGCCTACCGGCAGATCATCGGCGGCAAGCATCCCTCCGCACTCGGGCAGCCAGGGCGCGAGTGCTGGCCGGAGATCTGGCACGTGATCGGACCGATGCTCGATGCGGTGCTCTCCCGCGCCGAGTCCACCTTCTCCGAGGACCTGATGCTGCCCCTGGAGCGCAAGGGCTTTCCGGAGGAGTGCTACTTCACCTTCTCCTACAGCCCGATCCGCGGCGAGACCGGGCGCGTGGGCGGCGTCTTCTGCTCGGTGGTCGAGACCACGTCCCAGATCCTCGCCGCGCGCCGCACGCGAACACTCCGGCGGCTGGCGGAGATCGCCACGGTGGGCCGCACCGAGGCGGACGCCCTCGCGATGTCGATGGAGGTGCTCGCGGACGGCGCGGCGGACGTGCCCTGGGCGCTGTACCAGGAGCTGGGACACACGGGGCTGGAGCCTCCCGTATCGGTCGGGCTGGAGCCTCCCGAGGTCGAGGCGCTGGTCCCGGTCCTGGCGGCTCGCCTGGAACGGGTGCGCGGCAGTCGCAGCGCCGAGGATCTGCCGCCCATCGGAGGCGGGATCGCCGGCCCGCGCGGCTGGGTGCTCCCCATCGGAAAGAGCGGCTCGGGCCTGAGCGGCCTGCTGGTGCTCGGGCGGAGCCCGATGCTCGCCTTCGACGAGGCCTACAGCACCTTCTTCGAGCTGGTGGGTGCCGCCCTGGCCTCGTCGCTGGAGACCGCCCGGGCCTTCGAGGAGGAGAAGCGACGGGCCGAGGCGCTGGCCGAGCTCGATCGGGCGAAGACCATCTTCTTCAACAACATCAGCCACGAGTTCCGGACCCCCCTCACCCTCCTTCTCGGGCCGCTGGACGAGCTGCGGGCTTCCTCCGGGCTTCCCGAGGATGCCCCCGGGCCTCTCGAGGTCATCCGCCGGAACGCCCTGCGCCTCCAGCGGCTGGTCAACGCACTGCTCGAGTTCTCGCGGCTGGAGGCCGGCCGGGCCAACGCCGTGTTCCGGCCCACCGACCTCTCGCGCCACACCCGGGACCTCGCCGGCAGCTTCCGGGCGGCCTTCGAGCGCGCGGGGCTGGAACTGGAGGTGGATGCTCCGGACCTCGGCCGACCGGTCTACGTCGACCGGGACATGTGGGAGCGGATCGTCCTCAATCTCCTCTCCAATGCGCTGAAGTTCACCTTCGAGGGCAAGGTCACGGTGCGGCAGCGCATCGAGGGAAACGAGGCCGTGCTCACCGTGAGCGACACCGGCACCGGCGTTCCCGAGGAAGAAGTTCCCAGGCTCTTCGAGCGCTTCCACCGGGTGGTGGGAGCGCGCGCGCGGACGCAGGAGGGCTCGGGGATCGGGCTGGCGCTGGTGAGCGACCTGGTGCGGCTTCACGGAGGGCGGATCGCCACCCGGAGCCGGATGGGCGAGGGCAGCGAGTTCGAGATCCGGGTGCCGCTGGGCCATCGGCATCTCGAGTCGGGGCGGGTCGAGCACGGCGAGTCCGCAACGGAGGTCCGCCAGGCGGAGGCCTACGTCGAGGAGGCGATGCGCTGGCTACCCGAGACCCGACCTTCTCCTCCGGCGGAGAAGAGGCTGGCCGAGCTGCCGCGCATCGTGCTCGCCGACGACAATGCCGACATGCTCGAGTACCTGGTCCGGCTGCTCGAGGGGCGCTTCCGGGTGGAGGCGTTCCGCACCGGCACCGACGCGCTCGACGCCGTCCGGCGGGGCAGGCCCGACCTGGTCCTGACCGACGTGATGATGCCCGGGCTGAACGGATTCGGGCTGGTGGCCGCCATCCGGGCCGACCCCGAGCTCCAGGACACGCCGGTGCTGATGCTCTCCGCGCGCGCCGGCGAGGAGGCGCAGAGCGAGGGGCTGGAAGCCGGCGCCGACGATTACCTGGTGAAGCCCTTCTCTGCGCGCGAGCTCATCGCCCGCATCGACGCCCACCTCGCCCGGCGCACGTTGCGGCGGCTCGAGCGGCAGCACGCGCGTCAGCTGGCCTCGGTGTTCGAGAACGCGCCGGTGGCCATCGCCATGCTCCGGGGTCCGGACCTCGTCTACGAGTTCGCCAACCCCAGCTACCGCGCACTGGTGGCCGGCCGTGACGTGCTGGGCAAGCCGCTGCTGGCCGCGCTCCCCGAGCTGCAGGGGCAAGGCATCTTCGAGCTGCTCCAGGGTGTCCTCCGCGCCGAGAAACCCTTCACCACCCAGGCGCTCCGCGTGAACCTTCAGCGCAACAAGGGCGCGGGACTGGAGGAGGCCTTCTTCAACCTCGTCTACGAGCCACTGAAGAACGACGAAGGCCAGGTGTACGCGATCGCGGTGGTGGCCAACGACGTGACCGACCTGGTGCGTGCGCGCCAGGAGTCCGAGGAGGCCAACCGCGCCAAGGACGAGTTCATGGCCATGCTCGGGCACGAGCTCCGCAACCCGCTGTCGCCGATGCTCACCGCCCTCGAGCTGATGCGGCTCCGGGCGCCAGAGGTGCTGGAGCGGGAGCGCGGGATCCTCGAGCGGCAGGTGCAGCACCTGGCACGGCTGGTGGACGACCTGCTCGACGTCTCGCGGGTCGCTCGCGGGAAGATCGAGCTCCAGCGCGAGAGGGTGGAGCTGTCCGCGGTGGTGGCAGCGGCAGTGGAGCAGGTGAGCCCGCTGCTCGAGGAGCGCGGCCACTACTTGCGCATCTCGGTCCCGCGCAGCGGCCTCAAGGTCCTGGCCGATCCGGCGCGACTGGCTCAGGTGTTCTTCAACCTCCTGCACAACGCGGCCAAGTACACCGACCCCGGGGGTCACATCACGGTGGTTGCCCATCGCGAGGAGTCGGAAGTGGTGCTCGCCGTCCGGGACGACGGAGTGGGCATCGCGCCCGAGCTGCAGCCCCGGGTCTTCGAGACCTTCTTCCAGGCGCGACAGGACGTGGACCGGGCCAAGGGCGGTCTCGGGCTGGGGCTCGCGCTGGTGAAGAGCCTCTCCGAGCTGCATGGAGGACGGGTGGAAGCAGAGAGTCCGGGCGTCGGGCACGGGAGCACCTTCTCCGTCCGGCTCCCGCTCACGGCGGAGAGCGGGGCGGTGGACCAGTCCTCGCGAGCGCGTGCGGCCGGGTTGCGCCGTGCGGCCGAGGGGCTGCGAATCCTGGTCGTGGACGACAACGTCGACGCCGCGGAGAGCATCGCCGAGGTCCTGGAGATGCTGGGGAACCGCGTGCGAGTGGCACACGATGGGCTGGAGGCCCTGCGGCTGGCCCGGGAGAGCGCGCCGGACCTGGCGCTGCTGGACATCGGGCTGCCGGTCATCGACGGGTACGAGCTCGCCCAGCGACTGCGATCCGAGCATCCCTCGCTGCGGCTGGTGGCGGTGAGCGGCTACGGGCAGGACAGCGATCGGGCGGCCGCGCTCCGAGCAGGCTTCTCGCGGCACCTGGTCAAGCCAGTGAGCTTGCAGGAAATAGAGTCGGTGGTGACCGGGGCGGACCCCGTCCCGGTGCTGTGGGAGGTGCGCGATGGGAAAGAAGATCCTGATGCTGGTGGGCGACTTCGGTGAGGACTACGAGATCATGGTGCCCTTCCAGGCGCTCCAGGCGGTGGGGCACACCGTGCACGCGGCCTGTCCGGGGAAGAAGGCGGGGGAGAAGATCCGGACCGCGGTGCACGACTTCGAGGGCGATCAGACGTACTCCGAGAAGCGCGGGCACGACTTCACCCTCAACGCGACCTATGCCGAGGTGAAGCCACACGACTACGACGCGCTGGTCATCCCCGGCGGCCGGGCGCCGGAGTACCTGCGGCTGGACCGGACGGTGCTGGCCACGGTGCGCCACTTCGCCGAGACCCGGAAGCCCATCGCGGCGCTCTGCCACGGCGCGCAGGTGCTGGCCGCGGCGGAGGTCATCCGGGGCAGGAAGGTGTCGGCGTACCCGGCCTGCGCGCCCGAGGTGCGGCTCGCCGGTGGCGAGTTCATCGACCTGCCCGTGGACCGGGCGGTGGTGGATGGCACGCTGGTGACGGCACCGGCGTGGCCCGCGCACCCCGACTGGATCGGCAAGTTCCTCGAGGTGCTGGGAACGAAGATCACCGCCTGAGCCGCGGACCGGAACTTGCGGGGAGCCACGGGGCCGGCTTAGGACCGGCTGCAGGAGCAGTCTGGCCCCGTAGCTCAACTGGATAGAGCGTCGGCCTTCTAAGCCGATGGTTGCGTGTTCGAGTCACGCCGGGGTCGCTCGAAATCCCGACGACTTGGAGCGGCCGAAGCCCTATCGAGTCGAGGTCAGGGGCCATCGAGGGCGCGGTTTGATGACGCTCGGGGTCGAGAATGCCCCAGGGCACGCGGGGGGCGTCCAGCGCCGCCACCCAATCATCAGGCAGGCACGCGCTTGCGTCCTCTTTGCTGAGCGTTCAGGCTTGCCCGCGATGGACGAGGGGATCCAGCCCAGGAACCGGGCGGTCCTGGTTGTCGAGGATGACCAGGACGTCCGCCTGATCATCGCCGAAGCGATCGCTGACACCGGCCGCCAGGTCTTCACCGCACAGGATGGGACGGAGGCTCTTCGGTTGCTCGACAGCCCGGACGTGCCGCGCCCCTGCCTGATCTTGCTGGACTGGACAATGGCCCCGATGGGCGGGGCGGCGTTCCTGGAGCAGTTGAAGGGCCGGAACGACTTCGACCAGCTTCCCATCCTGGTCACGTCTGGAAGTCCCTCGGGACCGAGCGGAAGCGTCTTTCCGGGAGTGGTCGGTACCCTGCAGAAGCCGTTTGACCTCCAGGATCTGCTGGCCGTTCTGGACGAGCACTGCCCTTCGCCCTCCTCGTTGGGCGCCCAGACGAGCACCCGTGAGTCGGGCGTGCAGGGGTAGACGGAAGCGCTGCCCGTGCCGAGTCTCGCGCTGATGCGACTCGAACGGAGGTTCCGGTGCTCGCCGAACTTGGAGACTGGATCGTCACGGGCGTCGCAGCCGCGGGCGCGAAGGTCGTCGCGCGCTGCTTCCAAATGCACCTGGACGACGCGGTCCGCATCGTCTGGAAGATGGCCCGAACGAAGCATGCGACCGTCAGCCCACACGGGTGGATGTTTCAGTGCCACTCGCCAGGCGACCGAGGAAGATCCATCTACTACCGGGTGACTCACGACGGCCTGTTTCTCGTTCCGCTCGAGGTTCTGAGCGGCGGCAGGGCGTAGATCGAGGTAGCCCGATCTTGCGTCGAGTCACGCCGGGGTCGCAGCCGCCTCGGATTTCGCGGCGAGCCCGAGCCCGGATCCATATCCTGCGCGGCTTAACTCCGGCCTCGAGCGCGGGTTGCGCCGGGCGTGAGAATGCTCGCTCGGTCGTTCTGCTGGTGCATCACGGTGCTCGCCGTCGGATGTGGAAGCCCGTCGGTGTTTCAGGTGTCGTCGGATGGCAGCAGCAGCGTCACGGTGACCGGCACTCCCGGGCCGACGCCGTTCATCGGCTTCCTCCAGCTCAGCGGGCAGACCCTGGCGCCCCTCGATTCGGTCTCCTGGACGGTGCAGCCGAAGCAGGGCCGCGCCTCGAAGCCGGTGGCCGCGCGCTACGCGTACGCCGCGCTGCAGCGACGCGGATGGATCGGCGAGACGAGCGTGACCGTCCCCGTGTTCGGTCTCTACGCCGGAGTGGAAAACCAGGTCAGCGTGGAGGTCGAGACGACCAACGGCTCGCGTCAAGGCCTGACGGTCCGCATCACCACTGACCCGTACGAGGACCCCGAGGGGGTCTACGACCATCCCGCCGTTCTCCAGGCTCGCCCCGCCGGGAGCACCCTCGGGTTCGACTTCATCGCGCTGAAGTCGATGCGCGCCTCGGTGGTGGTGGTCGACACCGACGGCGAGGTGCGCTGGGTCGGGACCAGCACGCCCTCGGCGGCCACCATCTTCACCGGGAACGGATTCGTGGTGGGGAGCCCGACCTCGACCCAGGTTGCCCGGCTGGAGCTCGACGGCGAGGTGGCCGGCGCCCAGGTCGACGACCCGAGCCTGGTGGAGTTCACCCACAACATCGACCCGGGGAAGGTCGGGCTCCTCGCCGAGTTCGACGCTGAGGGCGAGGTCGACGCGACGGGGCCGAGATCGACTCGGCCGGCACGCTGCTCGCCGGGTGGAAGCTCGGCGCTCTCCTGGGGGCGTACATGGCCGAAGCCGGCGACGACCCCACACTCTTCGTCCGTCCCGGCACGGACTGGTTCCACCTCAATGCCGCCACTCACGACCCGCGGGACGACAGTCTCATCGTCTCCAGCCGGGAGAACTTCGTGATGAAGATCGACTACGCCACCGGACACCCGATCTGGATCCTGGGAGACCCCACCAAGTACTGGGCCCAGTTCCCCTCGCTCCGGCAGAGGGCGCTGACTTTAGTCGGCAACGGCCTCTACCCCATCGGGCAGCACGCGACCTCGATCACCTCCGACGGATTGCTGATGGTGTTCAACGATGGCACTCCGAGCGTCAACCAGCCTGCGGGGGCGCCCGCGGGTCAGTCGCTGAGCGCGAGCGCGGTGTCCGCGTACGAGATCGACCCGGTGGCGATGACCGCCCGGGAGGTCTGGCGGTTCCAGCACCAGCCGGCGCTCTCCTCTGCCTACTGCTCCAGCGCCTACGAGGCCGGGGAATCCCTCCTGGTCAACTACGCCCAGGCGGACAACGGGTCCACGGTGCGTGTGCTCGGCCTGGACGGGAGCCGCCAGGTGGTCTTCGATCTCGCGTACCGGAACACCAGCGCATGCGACACCAGCTGGAACGCCGTGCCGGTACCGCTCGACGCGCTCCGCTTCGACGAGTGACCGTTCACTCCAGCGCGACCTCGAGCCCGAACAGGAACGTCTCGATGCCCGGATTCGGATGCCCGAGCTTCGCGTTGGAGGTGTGAGCGAAGCTCGCGAGAGCGCGGAGCCCCGGGGTCAGCGGGATGGCCAGCTCGACCGAGGACTTGAAGAGCACGCGGGACCCCAGATCGCGCTGACCGTCGAGGGTCCGGATGCCCGGCGCAAAGCCGGGCGAGAGCGTCACGCCGCCCCACAATGGGATCTCCAGCAGAGCTCCCGCGAAGACGTACTGCGTACCCTCGCTCGACTGGAGCAATCCCGCGGTGGGCCGAACCCACCACCACCGCACCCCCGGGCGGAACTCGAGCTGGACGGCAAGCTCGTGTGGCTCGTGTGCCCGCAGCCCCCAGTACCCGGCCTGCATCGCAAAGCGCGCCGGCTCCGCCCGGGCCGTCCAGGGGGAGAGCAGCAGCCCGGTCACCAGGGCTCCGAGCCGCCATCTCACGCCTGCTGGGTCCCTCCCTGACCGGCCATCCGGGTTCTCCCGAAGCTAGCGCGCCGGCCGCGAATGCACTGGCAAATCCGACGATCGTCGCGCTCGGAGTTTTCCGAAGGGCTGCTGCCGGCCGGGCAGACGGCCTCGCTCCCGTCCGGCAAAGCAGCGGCGCGGCCTCGTCTTCGCGCCCGGTCGTTCGCAGCTTCGGGGCACCAGGAACATCACTGGAGGAGAACACGTATGAAGATGAATAGACTCTGGCTGTGCGCGGCCGTCGGTGCAGGGGGGTTGCTGCTCGGCGCCTGCGCCTCGGACACCGGGGCGCGCTCTGACACCAAGGCCAGTGGAAGCGCCACGGCGACGCAGCCCTCGAGCACGAGCCCGAGCACCACACCGGCACCTGGCACGCAGCCCCAGGACACCTATGGGACGCCGCAGCAGGCCCCTGGGACGAGCTCACCTGGAACGACGGGGACGTACGGGAGTGGCTCGACGACGACCGGAACGGGCGGCACCGGCTCGACCGGTAGCACTGGCACCTACGGGAGCGGATCGACCTCCACCGGTGGAAGCGGGACCTACGGCACCGGTACCAGTTCCCCGAGTGGCACTGGCTCCACGGGCAACCCCAGCGACAATCCGCAGCCTACGAAGAAGTAGTCGGCCGGAAACCGGAGGCTCAGCCCTCCACCTCTGGGCGGCGCCCGCGAAGCAGCGCGGGAGCCGCCCCTCGTCTCTGCCTGGCGCCGCGGTCGCATGACTTGGTCTCGCTCCTCGACTCCCGCGGGCGGGAACGTCAACGCGCTCCCGGGGCCAGCGAGGAGAGCCTCCCATCACCGAGCCGGTAGTGCGTGGCCTCGAGCGCGGCGGACAGCTCGGCGTCGTGGGTGACCACCACCTGGGGGATGCCGCGCTCGCGCACCGCGCCCACGTAGGCCGCGACCTCGCGCTTTCGCTCGGGGTCCAGCGCGCTGGTCGGCTCGTCCCAGAGCAGGGCTGCCGGCCTGCAGGACAGGGCGCGGGCGATGGCCACCCGCTGGCGCTCGCCACCGGAGAGCGACTGCGGCCAGGCGTCCGACCGGTCCGCGAGGCCGAGGCGCTCGAGCCAGGTCCGCGCCTCGCGCTCGCCCTCGGGCTCTCTCCGGAGCCGCGGAGCGAGCGTGCAGTTGTCCAGCACCCGGAGGTGCGGGAAGAGCTCGACAGACTGGAACACCAGCCCCACGCGGCCGAGGAGCGCTCCGTGTCCTCCCGGGCCCACGTCGAGCGTTCCCAGCGCCACCCGTCCGGCGTCGAACCTCTCGAGCCCGGCGAGGCAGCGGAGCAAGGTGGATTTCCCGGAGCCGCTCGGCCCGAGCACCACCGCCACGCCGCCCGGCTCCACCCGGAGGCTCAGCCCCTCCAGCACCGTGCGCCGCCGCACGCCCACGTGCCGCGCCAGCCCCTCGACGACGAGGGCGCTCACCGCGCGACCTCCAGGTGCTCGCCGAGCCGGCGCTCCACCCAGCGCGAGAGCCGGGCGAATGGCAACCCGAGCAGGAGGTACACCGCACCGACCAGCAGCCCGAGCGCGAGGTGTTCCCGCGTCGCCGCGGCGAGCGTGCCGTAGGTCTTGGTGAGCTCGGTCACCGTGACCACCGAGACCAGCGAGCTGTCCTTGAGCAGCGCGATGAAGTCGTTGGTGACCGGGGGAAGCGCCACCCGGATGGCCTGCGGCGCCACGACGTGGCGGATCGCCTGCCAGCGCCCGAGGCCGATGACCCGCGCCGCGTCCATCTGCGTCCTGGGCACGGCGAGGAGCCCCGCGCGGTCGTTCTCCGCCTCCGCCGCCGCGTAGTTGAGCCCCAGCGCCAGCCACCCGGCGACCAGCGGGCTGAGGCGGACCCCGACCTCGGGCAGCCCGTAGTAGACGACGATGAGCTGCAGCAGGAGCGGGGTCCCGCGGAAGAGCTCCACGTAGCCCAGCGCGAGTGCGGACAGCGGCGCGGGCCCGTAGACCCTGGCGAGCGCGAGGGCCGCTCCGAGCACCATCGCCAGCGCCATGGAGGCGATCGAGAGGAAGAGGGTGACCAGCGCGCCGCGCCCCAGCGCCGCGAGGATCGGACCGGCGCCCGCGCTCCACATTCCTTGTGTGGTGCGCGCGCGCCAGGCCTGGAGCTCCACCGGCGAGCCTGCCGGTGCGGTGTCGACGCCGAGCACCCGGCCGGCCTCCTCGGTCCAGAGCCCCCAGCGCTGGAGCAGCACCGGCAGCGTCCCGTTGCGGATGAGCGCCTCCAGCGCGGCATCGAGCTCGTCCCGGAGCTGCGCGTCGCCGGCCCGGGTCACCACCGCGTAGCGAATCTCGCCGAACCCCGCGGGAAGCGTGGTGAGCTCGGGCCGGTCCCCGTAGTAGAGGGCGATGGGCGCATCGAGCAGCACCGCGTCGGTCCTCCCCAGTGCCAGGTCCCGGTAGGGATCCTCCTGCCCGCCGTCGTAGGTGCGGACGTCGGCGCCGGCCGCGCGCAGCATCCGCTCGGCTGTCGTCCCCGGCAGCGTGCCCACCCGGCGCCCGCGCAGGTCGGCAAGCGTCGCCGGGGCGTGCGGATCGTTGCGGCGCACCGTGAGCCGCTCCGGCCCCGCCCAGTAGGGTCGGCTGAACGCGTAGGCCTGCCGGCGGTCTTCGGTCACCTCGATGCCGTTGACCACCAGATCGACGTCTCCGCGCTCGAGCAGCGGCAAAAGCTGGGCGAACGGCCCCTGGACGTGCCTCGCGGTCCGACCGAGCCGGGAGGCGAGGAGCCCTGCCAGCTCGGCCTCGAACCCGCGCAGATGCCCGGGCGGCTGCTCGAAGACGTAGGGAGCGCCACCCTCGGCATCCGCACCCCAGCGGAGCTCGGACGGGGACGCGGCGAGAGCGACCGAGACGAGCAGGGCGGAAACGCTCACGAGCGCGGGCAGTGTATGGCATGCAGAGCGCTCCATGCTCGTTCCGCTCGCGTTCGTCCTGCTCGCCGCGCCTCCGCCGCCTGCACCCTCCACCTTCGAGACCCTCGTCGGCCGGGCCCTGACCGACGGTGCCACGATGGCCACCGCCACCGATCTGGCGGACCGCATCGGCCCCCGGCTCATCGGCTCGGAAGGCGCCGCGGAGGCGGTGCGCTGGGCAGTGACGCAGTTCCAGGCCGCGGGAGTGCCGGTACGCCTCGAGCGGCTGAAGGTGACCCGCTGGATCCGCGGGGAGGAACGCGGCGAGGTGCTGCCCGGTCCGGGCCATCGCGGCGGTCCGCTGGCGCTCACCGCCCTCGGGGGCAGCGCGCCCACGCCCGAAGGCGGCGTGGAGGCGGAGGTGGTGGAGGTGACCAGCCTCGAGGCGCTGGCCACCGCCCCGGTGCAGGGGCGCATCGTGTACTTCCACCATCAGATGTCGAGCTGGGAAGGGTATGGCCAGGCCTCCGAGCTCCGCAACTACGGACCGCCAAAGGCCGCGGCGCGTGGGGCCGTGGCGACGATGGTCCGCTCGGCGGCGAGTCGATCGCTGCGCTCACCTCACACCGGGGCGGCAGCCTTCAGGGCCGGTGATCGTCCCATCCCGGCGGTGGCCCTGGCCACCGAGGACGCCGATGCGATTCACCGCTGGCTGCAGGCGGGACCGGTCCGGGTTCGCCTGCAGCTCGGCTGCCGCACCGAGGGGGAGGTCGAGTCGGCGAACGTGGTGGCGGAGATTCGCGGCCGGGAGAAGCCCGCGGAGGTGGTGCTCCTCGGCGCGCACCTCGACTCGTGGGACCTGGCGACGGGCGCCCAGGACGATGGTGCGGGGGTGGCGATGGTGCTGGAGGCGGCGCGGCTGGTCTCCCACATGCGTCCCGGCCCGCGGCGGACCGTCCGCTTCGTGCTGTTCATGGGCGAGGAGAACGGTTTTGCCGGGTCCAAGGCGTACGCCGAGGCCCACGCAAGCGAGCTGCACGTGGCGGCGCTCGAGTCGGACGCAGGGGCCGGACGGCCGCTGTGGGTCTACTTTCGTGGCGGGGAGGGCTCCGAGTCCTTCCTCGGCCCGCTGCTACGCCCGCTGGCCGCGCTGGGAGTCGACCCGGCGCCGAGGAAGCACACGCTGTATGGGGCGGATCTCATGGCCCTGGCCAGAAAGCGTGGGCTCCCAACTGTTCATCTCTGGCAGGACCCGACGCACTACTTCGACGTTCACCACTCGGCGGCGGACACCCCGGACAAGATCGATCCGGTGGCGCTCGCCCAGTCGTCGGCGGCGACAGTCTGGTTGACCTGGTCCCTCGCCGACGCGGCGGGCACACTCGCTCCGCCGCCCATCGAACCTCCGCCTCCGGCGCACTGACGTTTTCGTTGCCGGTCCGACGGCGACTGCCCACAATCGTTGGCGTGTCCACGCTCATCCGTCGCCTCGAGTCGTGGCCGCTGCTTCGCCAGCTGCGGAGGAGCGACCCCTGTGCAGTGGGTGATACCGCCGCGACGGAGCGCACCCGCGGCCTGCGGGCCCGGATCCGCGATGCAGGGGCCCCGGTTCGCTCCATCTGTCCCTACTGCGCAGTGGGCTGCGGGCAGAAGGTCTACGTCAAGGACGGGAGGATCACCGACATCGAGGGCGACGAGGACTCGCCCATCTCTCGCGGCCGGCTGTGTCCGAAGGGTGCGGCGTCGTTCCAGCTGGTCACCGGCGACCATCGCCTCCGCGACGTCCTCTACCGGCCCCCGGGCGGCACGCAGTGGGACGTCCTCCCGCTGGAGAAGGCGATGGACATGGTCGCCGACCGCGTTTGGCGGACCCGCGAGGAGACCTGGGAGGAGACCAGCTCCAGCGGCGAGACGCTGAGGCGCACCCTCGGCATCGCCCACCTCGGAGGCGCCACCCTGGACAACGAGGAGAACTATCTCCTCAAGAAGCTCTACACCGCGCTGGGAGTCATCCAGGTCGAGAACCAGGCCCGGATATGACACAGCTCCACGGTCCCCGGTCTGGGGATCTCCTTCGGGCGCGGCGGGGCGACGGACTTCCAGCAGGATCTGCAGAACTCGGACTGCATCGTCATCGAAGGCTCGAACATGGCCGAGAATCACCCGGTGGGGTTCCAGTGGGTGATGGAGGCCCGTGAGCGCGGGGCGACGCTCATCCACGTCGATCCCCGCTTCACCCGCACCTCGGCCATGGCGGACATCCACGTCCCCATCCGACCCGGCACCGACATCGCCTGGCTGGGAGGGCTGATCCGCCACGTGCTGGAGAAGGAGGCCTACTTCAAGGAGTACGTGGTGGCCTTCACCAACGCTCCGGTCATCGTTCGTGAGGACTTTCGCGATACCGAGGACCTGGACGGCCTCTTCAGCGGCTGGAACGTCCAGGACGGCAAGTACCACGTCGACTCCTGGCAGTACGAGGGCGCGGGCACCGTCCCCGCGGCGGGCCACAAGCACCTTCCCGCCGACGCGGGCGCCGGCAGCGACGAGCTGGACAAGCGGCCGGCCACGCTCCAGGAACGCGACGAGACCCTGCGGCACCCACGCTGCGTGTTCCAGATCCTCAAGCGCCACTTCTCCCGGTACACCCCGGAGATGGTGGAGCAGATCTGCGGAGTGCCCCACTCGCTCTTCGAGAAGGTGGCGGAGACGCTGATCCGCAACTCCGGCCGTGAGCGCACCGCGGCGTTCTGCTACGCCGTCGGCTGGACGCACCACACGGTAGGCGTGCAGTACATCCGGACCGCCGCCATCCTCCAGCTGCTCCTGGGGAACATCGGCCGGCCCGGCGGCGGAATCATCGCCCTGCGCGGGCACACCTCCATCCAGGGCAGCACCGAC
>JBKPMY010000467.1:0-3749 GCA_046732375.1 Myxococcota bacterium | reverse complement strand
CGTCCACCCTGCGCGGGACCGGTGCAGCGGGTCGGGTGATGAAGGAGGACGTCCTCACCGTGCTCGAGGGTGGCCGGGGTGGCGCCGCGCCGCAACCGCCGGCCACCGTGGCCGCTCCGGCGCCCGCGCCCGCTCGCGCACCCGGCGCCCGCGAGGAGCGGGTGAAGATGACGCCGCTGCGCAAGCGCGTGGCGGAGCGGCTGCTCGCCGCGCAGAACAACGCGGCGATCCTGACCACCTTCAACGAGGTGGACATGTCGGCGGTGATGGCGCTGCGGAAGCAGTACGCCGAAAGGTTCCAGCAGCGCCACGGGGTGAAGCTCGGGTTCATGAGCTTCTTCGTTCGCGCGGCGGTGGACGCGCTGAAGGCGTTCCCGCTGGTCAACGCCTCCATCGAGGGCGACGAGGTCGTCCTCAAGCACTACTACGACATCGGCGTGGCGGTCTCCGGCAGCCGCGGGCTGGTGGTGCCCGTGCTGCGCGATGCGGACAAGCTGTCCATGGCGGAGATCGAGAAGCAGGTAGCCGAGCTGGGGCAGAAGGCGCGCTCGGACAAGCTGACGCTCGCCGACCTCCAGGGAGGAACCTTCAGCATCAGCAACGGCGGCATCTTCGGCTCGATGCTGAGCACGCCGATCATCAACCCGCCGCAGACCGGAATCCTGGGGATGCACAACATCGTCGAGCGGCCGGTGGCCCGGGACGGGCAGGTCGTCATCCGGCCGGTGATGTACCTGGCGCTCAGCTACGACCACCGGCTCATCGACGGCCGCGAGGCGGTGCAGTTCCTGGTGCGGATCAAGGACTGCATCGAGGACCCCGAGCGGCTCCTCCTCGAGGTCTGAGCCCGCGCATGCCTGGGCCCCGACCCCGGGCATTTCCGCCAGAGATTCCGCAACGTTCGGACCGCCGGAACCGTCCCGAGTGTCGTCGAAGGTGTTTGAGACCTTCGGTGGCGACCTTCGGTGCGCCCGTCGATCCGTCCGAGCCGTCCGGCCGGCCCCCGGGCGAGCCCCTCGAGGCTGCGAAGGTGTTTGACACCTTCGGGGACGGCGCGGCGCGTCAAGGAGCCCTGTCGGCCCGGGGCAACGTCGTGGTGCTTGCGAGCCGGTTTGAGCCTGCGCAAAATTTTTGGCCGTCCTCCGCCTCAGGGTCAGGAGACCGCGCGGCGCTTCCTGCCGACGCGAGCACAGCAAAGCGAGACGCATGGCAACCGGTACCGTGAAGTGGTTCAACGATGCGAAGGGCTTCGGTTTCATCACGCAGGACGGTGGCGGCGAAGACGTCTTCGTCCACCACACCGCCATTCAGGCCGAGGGGTTCCGCACCCTCGCCGAGGGACAGAAGGTGCAGTTCGACGTGAGCCGCGGGCCCAAGGGCCTGCAGGCACAGAACGTCAAGCCAGTCTAGCCAGACGTCTCGCGTCGTTCGCGACAGGCCCGGGTCCGGTCACAAGCCGCCCCGGGCCTTCGTGTCAGCGGGGCTCGCCGCCTCCGAGCGCCGTCCGGAAGAACTCCGCCGTGCGCCGTGACAGCGCCTCCAGCATCACCGGGTCCGCCACCATGTGCGTGAAGCCCGAGAGCGGCAGGAACTGATGTACTCGCCCCGCCCGGAACAGCCGATCCGAGAGCATGAGCGAGTGCAGGAAGAACACGTTGTCGTCCGTCGTCCCGTGCACCAGGAGCAGCGGCCGCTCCAGGCCCGGCGCCAGCGGCAGGAGCGAGTTCTTCTCGTAAATGTCGCCCGGCGCGTCGGGGAGCCCGAGGTATCGCTCGGTGTAGAAGGTGTCGTAGTTGCGCTGATCGGTCACCGGCGCGCCCGCCACCGCCGCCTTGTAGACATCCGGCCGCTTCAGCACCGCAAGCGCCGCCGCGTACCCGCCGAAGGACCAGCCGGTGATGCCCACCCGCGCGAGGTCCACCTCCGGGACCTGCTGCGCGAGCAGCTGGAGCGCCGCCACCTGGTCCTCGAGCACCACGCCGGCGAAGTTGCCGCGGATCGCGCGCTCCCACTCCCGCCCCCGGCGCGGGGTGCCCCGGTTGTCGAACCCCACCACCAGGAAGCCCTGGTCGGCCAGCCACTGGTCGTCCAGGAGTGTCCGGGCGCTCGACTGGACGTGGTTCGCGTGCGGCCCTCCGTAGATCGAGACGATGGTGGGAAGCTTCTGGCCCGGCCGCGCGTCGCGGGGCCGCAGCACGTAGGACCAGAAGCCTTGCTGGCCCAGCTTCCGGTACTCGGGCGCCGGTGAGCGGAGCGGCGTGGCCCGCGTGGCCGGGATGCGCCCGATGAACCGACCACCGCGATCGAACACCGACCAGTCCGGAAGCGAGGTGGGCGTCTCGATCGACACCACCCGCGTCGGCCCGTCCTCGGCGATCATCCCTCCGACGATCACCCGCTCGCCGGGCTGACCCACTACCCGCTCGGGGTTACCGCCGTCACGCACCCGCATCACCACCAGGTCCGGCGACTCGGGACTGGCCTGGTAGTAGAGCGCGCGCTCGGCGACGTCGTACCCGAGGATGTGGACCAGCTGCTGGTCGGGCCGGACCCAGCTCCCCAGACGCCGGCCGTCGGCCGAACGGATCTCCGCCTCGGGTGCGCCGTTCCGCTCGGTGACCCAGAAGAACGCCGACCCGTCGGGCAGCCACAGGGGCAGCGGATCGCCCCTTCGTTCCGCCCCGAGGTGCTGGAGGTTGATCCATGCCGGATCCTGCTCCTCGAGCAGCGTCTTGGTGGCCCCGGACTTCGGATCCACCTGCAGCAGCAGCGCGTGCTGCTGCACGCGGTCCATCACGTAGATGGTGAGCGCTCCGCGGCGCGGCCACTTCACCTGGGTGAGGTACGGGTACTTCTCTGCATCCCACTTCACCCAGGTCGTCCTGGCGTTGCCGGTGGCGGGTACGATGCCCAGCCGCACCTTCGCGTTGGCCTTTCCCGGACGCGGGTACGGAACCTGCTGCCATCCCGACTCCGGATGCATCGGGTCGCCGAGGGTGAAGGTCTCCACGCCTCGGGTGTCCGCCTCCTCGTACGCGATGAGCTTGCTGTCCGGGCTCCACCAGCTCCCGTCGTAGCGGCCCATCTCCTCCTGGGCGACGAACTCGGCGAGGCCGTTCGTCACCCGCTCGGAGCCGCCGGTGGTGAGGCGCCGCTCCTTGTTGCTCGCGAGATCGAGGACGTACAGGTCGCCGCCTTTCACGTAGCTGAGCAGCTTCCCGTCGGGAGACAGCGTCGCGTCGAGAGC
Source organism: Myxococcota bacterium (assembly GCA_046732375.1). Taxonomy (GTDB): domain Bacteria; phylum Myxococcota; class Myxococcia; order Myxococcales; family Myxococcaceae; genus RPRB01. Next base: position 502 of record JBKPMY010000467.1, on the reverse strand, counting down.
GCCCGAGGGCGAGAGCGCCTTCACCGACTGCTCCACCGTCCGTCCGCCGAGGAGCCCCGCGACGTCCACCCGGTACAGCCGACCCGAGACCGGCAGGATGACCGTCCTGCCGTCGGCCGAGAGCTCGTAGCTGACCACTCCCCTCGCCGCCACCCGCTGCCGCTCGAGCTGCGCTCTCTCCGCCGGGCTCAGCTGCTGCGCGGCACCCTTGAGCAAGGCTTCGGCGGACAGCAGCTCTCGGGCCTGCCCTGCGTCGACGTCGAAGACGTGGAGCGACTGCACCGGCGAGTCCGCCGGAGACCGCAGGAAGAATACGTGCGCTCCGCTCCGGTCCATCCTCAGGGTGTTCGGCGTGCCGTTCTTGAACTTCCGCGTCTCGGCGAGCTGCCGAAGGACCGGGTCGGGCGGCGGAGCGGCGGGCGTTGCGGCGAGCATGAGAAGGGTGGAGGTCAGAACCATGGGCCCCTCGACCCTTAGCCGAGCACCGCCCGGGACGGTAGGG
>JBKPMY010000466.1:0-10634 GCA_046732375.1 Myxococcota bacterium | reverse complement strand
GTCGAGGGTGCCCCGGAAGTAGATGGGCCGCTCTCCGGGGAGGGCGGCAGGCAGCTCGAGGTCTGGACCGAACCGCTCCTCGGCGGCCGCGGGGCGCAGGTCGGCGAACGGGTAGAGCCTTCCCGAGCGGAGCAGGCGCTCCAAGGTGGTCCGCGCGCGCGTCTGGGCCAGCGCCCACAGCCGTGGATGCCCGGTGGGTGCGCATCGCGCGTGCTCGCGAGCGGCGGCCTCCACTGCGCGCGGGACGAGCTCGGCCGGCAGCGTGGCCGGATCGGCTCCGGTGAGGCCGAGGGCGAGGAGCCGCTTCACCAGCTGCTCGAGCGCCTCGTGAAGGAACTGTCCGCGGCCCCGGGCATCCAGCTCCTCGGCTCCGTCCTCGGGCGGCTCCAGCCCGAGCACCTTCCGGGAAAGCCCCTGGAACGGGCAATTGGCGAGCGCGGTGAGACTGGTGGACGACAGCGGGCCCTCCGGTGAGCCACCCAGCCGCCCGTTCACCGCGGCGATCAGGTCCTCCGCAGGACCGAGACGGCCGCTGTATGCGCCGGGTGCACGAAGCCCCGCTCCGGCCTGGAGACGCTCGGCCTCGATCCCGGCGAGTGTGCGCGCGTTCTCGAGCCACGCCGTTCCGGCGAGCTGCTCGAGCGCTGCCGCGGCCACCGGATCCGGTGCGTCGCTGCGGAGGTCCGGCGCGACCGTGCCCTCGAGAGCCAGGCGCACCCTCGCCCAGCCCGGACCCGGGGCCTCCGCAAGCGCGGGGATCTGCTGCGAGGAGAGGTCCCGCTCTCGGGTGCCGGTGACGGCGAGCAGGCGCTGCACGGCGTCCGCGGGGGCGCCACCCGCGCTGCGCCGGCGGGAGACCACGATCCGACCGGCGGAGGCGAGCGCGCGACCGAGGCGCCACCGGTCGACCGCCTCGGCCAGCGGGGACCGGGCGTCCCCGCTTCCCACCAGGGCCGGCAGGGCTGCCCGCCCCAGCACGCCGTGAATCGCCTGCCGCTCCTCGTCGCCCAGAAGCGAGGCGGGCGCCCGGCGCGGAAAGCTCGCCGCGTCGATTCCCGCGACCCCGAGGAAGTCGAGTGGGCGCCCGTCCAGCGACTCGAGCGGAACGACGTCGATTCCCCCCGGGGCGCCAGGAGCGAGCTCGACCGGCAGCGCGGCCGCGGCGTCGATGAGCCAGCGGGCGAAGGCGGCGCGGTCCATCTCGGGACCGGGGCTCCTCGATGCTTTCCAGCCGGCCCTGGCGTCGCGGACGAATGCTCGCCAGACCTCGACCGCCGCGGCCTCGCGGGCGCTCGCTCGTCGGGCACGGGGGTCACTCTCCAGCTCTTCCTCCTCGAGAGCGGTCCAGAACCCCGCGGCGTCGAGGCCGGCCCGCCACGCCTCGAGGAGATCGGGGAGGCGTCCCCGGCGGGGAATGCGCTCGGCGAGGTCGAGCAGGCCGGTGACGGCACCGAGCAGCCGCTCTGCGCCGTCCCCGTCACGCGCGTCACCGGCCTCGCGGCTGCGTGCGGCGAAGGCACCGAGCCTGACCTGGTACGCGTTGCTCTTGCCCTCGGCGCCGAGAGCGGCGTCGCGCACTCCCGCGCGGCGCAGGAGCGGGAGTGGATCGAGCCGGGCGTGGACGCGGACACGGGGGAGTAGCCGCTGCCTGAGGAGCCAGGCCACGTCCTCGGCGGGAGCGCGGCGCGCTGCCAGCCCCGCCCAGAGAAGAGCCACCCGGCCGGCCACGGTGGTTCCGAGGGGGACGGGAGCGCGGCGGCGGACCGGAACGCCGGCGTCGTCGAGCGCTCGCTCGATCTCTGCGGCCTGCAGAGAGCTCAGCACCGCGAAGGCGCAGCGATCGAGCGAGGCTCCGGCGTCGAGAGCACGCCTCAGCGCGTCCACCAGCGCCGCCGCCTCCCGCCGCGGCCCGGGCGCGACGACGGCCTCGAGCGCGTCGGTGGGGAGGGTTCCCGGCGCCGCGACGGCGAGCCGGCGCACGGGCTCGGAGAGCGGACCCTCGGCGAGTCCGGGAAGGAGCTCGACGCCCGGCAGATCCGGCCCGGCCTCGAACGCCTGGAGCACCGGCTCCAGCGCGGCGTCGGTGAGGGCATCGCCGGTCAGTGGAACCCGGAGCACGAGCGCGCGACCCGAGGACGACGCGGCACGGGCCAGCGCGGCGAGGAACCCCACCACGCCGGGCGAAAGCGGAGGCGCCGCGGTCAGCTCGACCTGCTCCGGCGGGAGGTGAGCGGGCCAGCCCCGGGAGAGCACGCTGCTCGCGACAACCCAGCGCGAGGCCGCCAGCTCCACGCCGGCGCGGTCCAGATGCGTCGTGGCTGCGTCGATCAGGCGGGCGAGATGGGCGAGCCGGGCACCGGCGCTACCGAGCCGCGCCGCGGCCTCCTCCAGGATGGCAGCGGAAACGCTGCCATGCGCGAGTTCCTCCAACACCCCTTCCAGGGCCTGCAGAAAAATCGGGCTTCGCGCCTGCGCGCCAAACGGCCCGGGACCCACGGCCTCGACCGCGGCGGCGAGAAGCCCGTGAAGGGCGGGGCCGCTGCAGGTCCGGAGCCGCGCGGGACGGACGACGGCGTCGCGCAGTCGCTCGAGCGTCCAGCCATCGTGGTTTCCCGGCCGCCCCATGGTGGACCGGCCACGCTACGCCCGGCCGATGACACCGAGTCCTGTCAGGAAGCGCCTGCCCCACGGGCGAGCGAGGGGCATTCGCGGCCCCCCCCACTGGAGCCCGGTCCTTCGAACCCCTTCGAAGGTGCCAGACACCTTCAATCGCGTTTCGCCCTCGAAGGTGCCAGACACCTTCAATTCCTCTCTCCTTGAGGGACCAGGCCCAAGTAGCTGAAATCTCGTAGGAATATTCTGCGGCGCGTCCCTTCCCGGGCGCAGTCGGTTGCCTTTCCGGAGCTACCGCTCCCGGGGATTGCCGCCTCGGAGCTGGGCGTCACAGCGACCCGCCGCTCTGGCGACCGGGTCCGAGGGGGACCGGCTTCGCGCCTCGGCCACCAGCACCCGGCAGCCAGCCGGACCCGTCGACAAGAGGGCCTGGGCCGAGTGCATGCGGACCAGGGAGGCCGGATCGCGGAGGAGGGAAACGAGGAGGTGCGGAGCGTCCGCTCCGAGAACGCCGGGCGCCGCATCGACCGCCGCCGAGCGGAGGACCGGCGGAACGGTGGCATCCGAGGCGAGCTGCCGGATCAGCGGTGCGGCCGACTCGGGCCGCACCACGCCCAGCGCCGCCAGCGCACGGGCGCGCCGGGTCGGCAAGGCGCGCGCATCGATGGCCACCGCCTCCAGAACAGGAGCGGCCTCGGGGCCCATCGCACGCCACTCGGCGACCGTCACGGTCCGGTAGCTGCCCAGGAGCCCCGCGACGCGAGACCGGAGCTCGGTGTCGAGCGGGGCCGATTCCGCGCTCCCGCCGAGGGCGAGCGTCGCCACGACACCCAGGCATGCAATGCGCGCGCTCACAGTGGCCGCACCAGGGCGTTCATCCGCATCACCTGGCCCTCCTGCGGCGAGATGTTCCCCAGCGAGCGATCGGTGAGCTGCCAGAACATGAGGTAGTCCGCGCCCCCGCAGACCTGGGTGCCCTGGGTGCAGTAGATGCCATCGACCTGGCTCGGCTGCGCCGGGGCGCCGTTCTGGTCGGCACAGCTTCCCCGCCGGCTCGCATCCACGCAGAGCGAGCACACGCACTGCGGTGTGTCGGTCACCGGGTCGAAGTCCTCGCCAGATGCTCCGAAACTCTCGGTGGTGTGGAACAGCCCGAGCGCATGTCCGACCTCGTGCGCCGCCGTCTCTCCGACCACGTCCGGTCCACAGCTGATGCTGAACGAGTTGCCGCATCCCGCGGTGCTGGTGATGTCGGCCGAGGAGACGACGGCCCCGCCCGCAGTGGTGCCGTTGAAGGTCGACACTCCGGGGATCGCTCCGTCGTAGCCCACGAGCTGAGTGCCCGCCGGTGCACTGGGCTCGGTGATCTCGTCGACGAAGAACAGGCTGACCACGTTGCCCGGACGGGCGAGCGTCAGCAGCTGTCGGTAGTCGCTGCAGGGTTCGGCGGCAAGACCCTCGCTGACCGCCAGTGACGACCAGCGCGTCCGGGCCCAGGCGGGCACGTCGTAGTAGGTCACGCTCTGCAGGCAGATGCCTGCCCGCGCGAAGTCGTCCGACATCCTGCGGAGCATGCGCCGGAAACCGTCCGAGCTGGTCGCGGTCGCGGCCGTGATGCTGTCGCTGACCAGGTAGATCGCCAGATCGAGGGCGCCACGCTCCGGGATTCCGCCCGATCGGGTGAGCACCGTGACGTCGTACCGATTCGAGGTGGAGCCGGACGCCGGGTCGCCGCAGGCGAGCGCCCCGCACTCGTGCAGAAGGTCGCTCACGGTCAGGCTCCAGTTTCCGGGGGGCAGTCCCGCGGCCGCCCTTCGAAGCCCCGCGGTGCCGTTGGGGAAGGACACCGCCGCGGTCACGGGCGAAATAGGAGACCAGGTGAACATCCGGTCCGAAGGCGCCTGGTCGAACGAGGTCGGGTATTCGAAGAACGCGCCGTCCGGTGACGCGATGGGCGTCGGCAAGGGCGAATTCGGAAGAACACCGCCGAAGACGCCCACCCGCTTCACGTTGGTCGCTTTCCCCTGCGAGACGACGGTGAAACCACTCGTCCCCGGCGGAAGCTGGAACTGAATCGTCTCCCCCACCTGATGCTCGCCGAGCGACAGGATCGAGCCGACGGCCGGCGGTGCTGGGGCATACGTGCTCTGAACGATGGGCTGGACGCACCCGATGATCTCCGGTGCGTCGATCGTCCCGCCGTTGTTCGCCACGGGCAGGCCCGGACAGCTGGCCGCCGTCGCGGGCGCTGCCGCAGGCGCAAGGCAGACCCTCCCCGCGTTGCCCGCGTTGCCGCAGACCAGACCCGTCGGGCAACCGTCGCCCGACGAGCAGGTCGGCAGGCAGAACTCCCCCGTGGACAGCTGGACGCACGCGCCGCCCGCCGCGCAGGTGCTCCCGTTCGAGCAGGACGCGGTGCACACCCCGCCGGGGAAGTCGGCGTTGTCGACACAGGTCAGCCCGCTGCCACAGCTCGGGCTACAGACGGCCGAGCCGAGATTCGGAACGGTCCCGGTGCATGCAGGGCCGAGCGCGGCGAGCGCCACGAGGAAGCACGACAGGGGGATCCGCACGCGTGCACACCAGCGTAGCAGGTCGATCCCGGAGGCGGGGCTCAGGGCACGCGGCGCACCGAGGCGCCCCGTGAGGCACCCCACGCCTGCGAAGGGATCCAGGACACATGTCCGTCGATTCCCCACCCGGCACGGATGACCTGGCCGTGGCTCCACTCCATCCAGAGCACGGCTCCGTCCGGCTCGGCTGCCTCGTCGAGACAGGCCACCCGCGTCTGGGTTCCGCCATCGTGATGGAGCGTTGCCGCGAACCGCTCGTGGGAGTGTCCGCAGAGCAGCCACGGCGGCTGGATCTCGTCCACCAGCGCGCGGGTGAGCGGGTTCCCCATCCACGGCCGCACCGGCTTTCCCGGGGTGCGGGCGAAGAGACCGCGCGGCCACTCGTGCGTGAGCAGGAGATCGAGCTGACCCTCGCCGCGGAGTCGATCGACCTCGTCGCGGCGGAAGTAGCCCGCCTGCTTCCTCGTGGCCGCCGTGGTCGGCGGCTGCAGCGGCGTGTCGAGCCACTTCGGCGCGTAGATGCCCGAGAGCCAGCCGACGCGAAGCCCGGCGATGCTCGCCGTTCCCACGCGGCCGAGATAACGCACGCCCGGGGCCACCTCGCCGCCCTGGGACAGGTCGTGCAGGCTCTCGAAGTCCTCGTTGTTGCCGCCGATGAAGTAGAAGGGCCGGGTCATCCTCGCCTCGCCCTGGGCGAAGGCCGCGAACTCGGCCGGCATGGTCCGCTTGGCGGCCTTGCGGCGGTGGTCGTCGGCGGTGGCGAAGGCCTCCACGTCGCCCACGGCCAGCACCGCGTCCACGGGGCGCTCCAATGCGCGCTCGAGCGTGTCCAGCCAGGTCCGCACCCGGTGGAACCGCCCGTGGATGTCACCCACCCCCACGATGAGAGCGGTGTCGCTCATGGCCCGTGCCCTCGGCTCGGCCCCGGTGTTAACAAGGTTGATTGCGCATGTCCGAGCCCGACGTCATCTCCATCCGGGGCGCCTCCGAGCACAACCTCAAAGCGATCTCCCTCGACGTCCCCAAGAAGGCCCTGGTGGTCTTCAGCGGGGTGAGCGGGAGTGGCAAGAGCTCGCTCGCCTTCGACACCCTCTACGCCGAGGGGCAGCGCCGGTACGTGGAGAGCCTCTCCGCCTACGCCCGCCAGTTCCTCGGTCAGATGGAGAAGCCGAAGTACGAGACGCTCCGGGGACTGTCGCCGACCATCTCCATCGAGCAGAAGGCGGCGAGCAACAACCCCCGCTCGACGGTCGGGACGGTCACCGAGGTCCACGACTACCTCCGCGTCCTGTACGCCTCCATCGGGGTGCAGCATTGCTGGAAATGCGGCCGCCGGGTGGGCCGGCAGTCTGCGCAGCAGATCGTCGACGAGATTCTTCGCCTGCCGACCGGCACCAAGCTGATGTTGCTCGCCCCCCTGGTTCAGGAGCGGAAGGGCGAGCATCGGGACTTGCTGGCCGATGCGCAGAAGCGAGGGTTCGCCCGGGCGCGCGTCGACGGGCGGGTGCGAGGGCTCGAGGAGCCGATCACGCTCGACAAGAAGTCCAAGCACAGCATCGAGGTGGTCGTGGACCGCCTGGTGCTCAAGCCCGAGCTCCGGTCTCGCCTGACGGACTCGGTCGAGACCGCACTCCGGGAGGGCAAGGGGGTCCTGCTCCTCACCGACGAGACGGGCGGGAACCCGCGGGTGATGAGCGAGCTGAACGCCTGCCACTCCTGTGGGCTGTCTTTCGGCGAGCTGACGCCGGCTCACTTCAGCTTCAACAACCCGCTGGGCATGTGCCCGGAGTGCAACGGGCTCGGGACCAAGCCGGAGATGGATCCCGACCTCATCGTGCCCGATCCGTCGCGCACCATCCGCGAGGGAGCGGTGGAGCCGTGGAGCAGCGGGATGGTGCGCGGAGAGGGATGGACGGCGGAGTTCGTCGAGCAGCTGGCGAAGGCGTTCGACATCGACCTCGACGTCCCTTGGTCGAAGCTCAGCAAACGCGAGCGCGACGTGGTGCTCTACGGCACCGGGGGCAAGGAGTTCACGGTCAAGTGGGGCTCGGGCGGGAAATGGACCATGGAGTGGGAGGGCATGGTCCACAAGCTGCTCCGCTCGTTCCGCACCACCGGGAGCGAGGCGATGCGCAAGTACTACGCCCGCTTCTTCTCGCCCAAGCCCTGCCCCACCTGTCAGGGCGAGCGACTGAAGCCCGAGGTCCGGGCGGTCAAGGTGCACGGAAAGAGCATCGTCGAGCTGTCGCGACTCACCATCTGGGATGCGCGCGAGTTTCTGCTGGGCATGCCCCTGACGCCGGCGGAGGAGCCGGTGGCCCGGGAGCTGCTCAAGGAGATCCAGAGTCGGCTGGGGTTCCTCCTCGACGTGGGCCTGGGCTACCTGACGCTGGACCGCAGTGCCGCGACGCTCTCCGGCGGCGAGAGCCAGCGGATCCGGCTGGCGTCCCAGATGGGGAGCGAGCTCACCGGGGTCGTGTACATCCTGGATGAGCCGAGCATCGGGCTGCACCAGCGGGACAACGGCAAGCTCCTGGCGACGCTCAAGCGGCTGCGGGACCTCGGGAACTCGGTCATCGTTGTCGAGCACGACGAGGAGACCATGCAGGCCGCGGACTGGATCGTCGACTTCGGCCCCGGGGCGGGTGAGCTCGGCGGGCGCATCGTGGCCCAGGGAACTCCGGCGGAGGTCATGGCCAGCCCGGCGAGCCTGACCGGTGCGTACCTGAGCGGGCGGGAGATGATCGAGGTACCGCGTCACCGGCGAGCGTCGGCGAAGGCGCGCCTGGTCGTCGAGGGAGCCAAGGAGAACAACCTCCAGAACGTCACGGTCGAGTTCCCGCTCGGGCTCCTGGTCGCGGTGACCGGGGTGAGCGGAGCGGGCAAGTCCACCCTGGTGAACGAGATCCTCTATCCCGCCCTCTTGCAACGGCTGCACGAGGCGCGGGTGGTGCCGGGACGGCACAAGGGGCTCAAGGGGGTGGAGCACCTCGACAAGGTGATCGACATCGACCAGAAGCCCATCGGCCGGACGCCACGCAGCAATCCGGCCACCTACACCAAGGTCTTCGATGCGATCCGCGAGGTCTTCGCGCTCACGCAGGAGGCCCGGGCCTTCGGCTACGACGCGAGCCGGTTCAGCTTCAACGTGAAGGGTGGGCGCTGCGAGGCCTGCGAGGGCGACGGGGTGAAGCTGGTGGAGATGCACTTCCTCGCCGACGTCTACGTGCCCTGCGAGGTCTGCGGAGGGAAGCGCTTCAACGAGGCGACGCTGCGGGTCCGGTACAAGGGGAAGAACATCGCCGAGGTGCTCGAGATGAGCATCCACGAGGCGAAGGAGCACTTCTCCGTGCACCGGGAGATCGTCCGCGTGCTCCAGACGCTCGAGGACGTGGGGCTCGGATATCTGAGATTGGGCCAGAGCTCGCCGACCCTGTCCGGCGGGGAGGCCCAGCGCATCAAGCTCAGCCGCGAGCTCGCCCGCGTGGCCACCGGGAAGACGCTGTACATCCTGGATGAGCCGACGACCGGGCTGCACTTCGACGACATCCGGAAGCTGCTGCGGGTGCTGGAGCGGCTGGTGGATGCCGGGAACACGGTGGTGGTGATCGAGCACAACCTCGACGTCATCAAGAGCGCAGACTGGGTGGTCGACCTCGGGCCGGAGGGAGGCGCCGGGGGTGGCCAGGTACTGGCCACCGGAACGCCGGAGCAGGTGGCCGAGGTCGAGGCGAGCCACACGGGACGCTACCTTCGCCAGGTCCTTGCGCGCGGGCGCTCGGTGCAGGCGGGTCGCGGGGCTCAGGCGGCCTCGGCACGGTGACCGCGACGGGTGGACCCGGGCGTACGGCGCCGGGAACGCTCCGGGTGGTGATCTACGACCTCGACGGGCTGCTCATCGACTCCGAGCCGTGCTGGGTGCAGGCGGAGACAGAGGCTCTGCGCTCGGTGGGGGTGCCGTTGACGTCCGAGCGGTGCCTGGAAACGACTGGGCTGCGGCTGGATGAGGCGGTGGCCTACTGGGCGGCGCGGCATCCCTGGACGACGGTTTCGCACGAGGAGGTGGTTAGCCGGATCCTGGAGCGGGTGCTGGCGCTGCTCGCGGCCCGGGCGCCGTTGAAGGCAGGGGTACGCGAGAGTCTGGAGGTGGTTCGGGCGGCTGGGCTCCGGGTCGCAGTGGCGTCCTCATCGCCTCTGGCGCTGATCGAAGGTGCGCTCGAACGGGTGAGGTTGCGCTCGGCGTTCGAGCAGGTGGTCTCGGCGGAGGGCGAGCGGTTCGGGAAGCCGCACCCGGGGGTGTACCTCACCACCGCGGCACGGATGGGTGTTGGGCCGGCGAGCTGCGTGGCGCTGGAGGATTCGGTGAATGGAGTGCTCGCCGCGACGGGTGCGGGAATGAAGTGCATCGCGGTGCCCGAGCGCCGGCCGATCGACCCACGCCTCGCGACGGCGGACGCGGTCATCGACACCCTCCTCGATCTCACCCCCGCCCTCCTCGCCCGCCTCGGAGCCCCCTGACGACTTCCGAAGGTGCCAGACACCTTCGATTCACCTTCGATTCCGTCTCCTTCGATCATCCGTTGAACGCGCGAAAGTGCGGCGTCACCATCCGGAGGCCGGCGGCGCCGGTCGGAGAGCGCTCGCGTGGAGCACATTTGCTCGCGCACCTGCTGAGGCCTTCGAAACCGAGCGACGCTTACTGGCGCCTCCTCGTCACTGGTTGCTTCGACTTCTCTCAGGGCTCGGGTCAGGCCGCGTCGGCGATGGGGACCTGTCCCGGCCACAGAAAGGGTCGGACAGCGGTCACGGGAAAGCGTGCGCCCAGGTTTCCGGCTCGCCACGCGGCGGAGGCTTCCAGAAAGGCGGAAGCAAAGGAGCGGTAGCGCTCCAGGAACTCCTCCTTGAGACGTTGAACGGTTGTATGGCACCAGGGCGCAGGCGAACGATCCGGTCGCGTCGGCCGGCGCTGCGGGTGCTGGTCGCACACGCTCTGTGCGCCCATGACCTTTCGATACGTCAGGCGAGCCTGCTCCTCGATTGCCTGAACGCAGTCGTCCAAGAACTGGCGAACCACATTGAGTCGGTCGAACCCACGAATCGGCAAGGTCGTCAGCCTGAGCTCTTCCGGTTCGGCCCAGCGCTCGTCAAGGCGGGGACCCCGTCTCGAGGCCGGGGCGCTCCTGGAGCGTCGGGTCCAGTTCATCCACTGAAACGTCCGCGGGTTTCCGTCCCGCATTAGCGGAAGCGCGCTTAACCCCGGCCATTCCGAGCACCGCCGGACGAGCCCCTCCTTGACGCCGTGAGAGAGCACATAGCGGACCTTGTCGAGCAGCGCGGCCTCGTCGAGCAATGGCTGAGCGGCGTACCGTCGCTCCCAGAAGGCTCCCCGCCATCTCACGAGTGCGCCGACCTTTTTCGAGATGTTGGTCAAGAGGTACTGCATGAACT
>JBKPMY010000465.1:0-6176 GCA_046732375.1 Myxococcota bacterium | reverse complement strand
CCTCGGGGATCATCAGCATCATCGCGTGCGGCAGGCTGCGACCGCCGAGCACCAGCAGCTCGAGCATGTTGTCGAACTGGGCCGAGTCGCTCTGCTCGGGCTGCACGATGGGGAAGAGCCGGTCGAGGCTGCCGCCGAACTTGGCGGAGGACAGCTGGCTCCGCCGGGCGTTGAGGTGGTTCCGGTTACCGCGAAGGGTGTTGATCTCCCCGTTGTGGCCGATGAAGCGGAACGGCTGGGCCAGCTCCCAGGTGGGAAAGGTGTTGGTGCTGAAGCGAGAGTGGACCAGCGCCAGGCCGCTCTGGACGTCGTCGTCGCGAAGGTCCTGGTAGAAGCTCGCCAGCTGGGAGGGAAGCATCAGGCCTTTGTAAACAATGGTCTCGGAGCTGAGGCTGGGGACGTGGAAGCGGCGCTCCGGATCCAGCCCCTCGGCGCGGATGTGGTTCTCCACCAGCTTGCGGATGACGAAGAGCTTCCGCTCGAAGGCCGAGGGCACGACCCGTCGGCGCGCGATGTAGACCTGCCGGAGCACCGGCATCGAGCGCCGTGCGAGCCAGCCGAGGCGGGAGGCGTCCACCGGGACGTCGCGCCAGCCGAGGATCCGCTGACCCTCGCGCTCGGCAACCTCGGTGAAGACTCGCTCGCAGGCGGCGCGGGCCGCCGGATCCGCGGGGAGGAACACCTGTCCCACGGCGTAGCAGCGGGGCTCGGGCACCTCGAAGCCGAGCCGCTCGCCCTCGTTGCGGAAGAAGGCATCCGGAAGCTGGAGGAGAATGCCCGCGCCGTCGCCGGTCTGAGGATCCGCGCCGCAGGCAGCCCGATGAGACAGCCGCACCAGGATGTCCAGCCCCTGCTCGACGATGGCGCGCGACTTCTCCCCGCGCAGATGAGCAACGAACCCGAGCCCGCAGGCGTCGTGCTCCATCGTTGGCTCGTACAGTCCGTGCCTCGAGGGCAGGGGCATTTCAGACCTCCCGACCGACCGGTCTGCCGCACAGCGGCAAACGCACAGCGTAAGGGACGTGGCTGACCCTGCTCAAACGTGGGCCCATCTGCGCGGGGACTACGGCGGATGAGCCCTGCTTCCGAAGGTGTCAGACACCTCGTAAAGACGAGTGTCATCCGTGGCTTATGACTCGATAAGGCCAGTTGGTGTCCGGGCGAGCAGACAGCCAGTTGCGGCCGACCAAGCGTGCACCGCGTGGCCGCGTTCCAGCTGGGCACGTCGGCTGCTTCCGAAGGTGTCAGACACCTCGTAAAGACGAGTGTCATCAGTGGCTTATGACTAGCGAAACCCAGTTGGTGTCCAGGCGAGCAGACAACCAGTTGCGGCCGACCAAGCGTGCACCGCGTGGCCGCGTTCCAGCTGGGGCACCTTGGCCGGGCGGTCGGTCGCTCGTGGGCCGATCGTGGGACCACGGAGCGCGAAGCTCGCTGCCACCGGTGGATCAGCGCGGGCTGGCGGACTGCGTCACCGATCAACGAGGACGCCGCCGGACTGCGTCAGCCGTGTGAGTCGCAGCGAGCGCTCCCAGACCGAGCGGCGCTTTCCAGCCGACGCGTCACAGGCTGAGTCGGAGGCCGACGCCGACGTCGAGAATGGGAGCGTTCAGTGGACCGAAGAACGAGTTCGGGGGAACACCGGTGACGCCGTCCACCATCGACAGGTCGGTGCGCTGGAAGCCGAGTCGAAGCTCCCCGCCGGTCCTCCCGAAGTGGCCGGCGACGTAGCTCTCGACGGTCAGGTAGCTGAGGACGGTGATCACGAAGTCCAGCCGGGCGATGTAGCTACCGTCGCTCAGGTTGCCGATGCCGGTGAGGCTCCAGGTCGTCTTGGCGGTGGTGTCGACCAGCGTCGCGTTCAGAGCGAGATAGTGCTTGCCCACATAGAACGGCTGGAACCCCCCGAGGATCAGCAGGGGCAGGTACTCGTCCCGCTCGTAGCTCGCCGAGTTGTAGAAGTACTCCCCGCCGAGGGTGATGCTCTTGTTCCCCTCGAAGTTGATGGAGTAGCTCGCGCCGCCCACTGCTTGGATCACCGGCGTCGATCGTGGAGGGACAGTGACGCTGGCCTGGGTGTTGGCGGTCACCGTGGTCCCCGGAGGAATTCGCGGGTCCAGCCCGCTGACGTCGAGCGGAGTTCCGATGGTGAACGTCCGCGAGGCCGGGATGTCCAGGCGCTGCTTCCACGCCACTTCGCCGTAGACGTCGAAGTCGCCGATCGCCATCGTCACGTCCGCCCCGGCCCGCGCGGCACGGTTCCGCTGCGCCAGCCCGTCGATCCCGAACGCGCCATTCTTGAAGGAGAACTCGGCGCGGGCCGCGCCCCCCACGTCCCGGAGCAGGGTGCCGGTGTCCGCCGGATTCACGCCCGAGCCGCCGGGATTCTCCACCGAGGAGGTCCCCGAGTAGCCACCGCCAACGTTCTGCGTCGGCTCGAAGAGAGCAACCGCGGTGAAGTTCCACCCTGCGCTCTCCCACGGGATCTGAAACCGGGCCATGGTGACCCCGAGGCGCGCATCGAACAGCGCGAGCGGGTCCCGAGGCTGGGAGGCGAGGAAGTCCGTCGGGGAGAAGAAGCGCGCGACGCCCCACTTCACGTGCTGGCGTCCGACCGTGACGAACACCGAGCGCGCGATGTCGAACGATAGCCAGGCCTGGTCGAGGTACACCGCCGGGTTGCTCACCGTCGTCGTCGCGGGGATGCCCGGGAGCGGTGTCGCTCCGACGGTCGTGGAGAGAAACGGGTCGTAGGTCATCCGCCCGAGCACGAAGGCGCGGAGCCGGTCGGTCGGCCGCGCGTCCAGATAGAGGTCCACCAGCGTCGGCAACGAGACCCGGGACTGGTTGAAGGGCTGGTCCTGCGCGACCGAGAGAAAGCCACGGAGGTAGAAGAGCCCGCCGATACTCAGCGGATTCTCCTTCACCCGCCCGGTGGCGAACGCATCCGAGGAGGGCGTCTGGTCGAGGCCTCGGGACTCCTCCGCCGCGCTGCCCGGCGGGCCCGTGCTTCTTCCCGCCTCTGGGCTCCCTGCGTCCGGAGCACCGCTGAACATCGACTCCTCGCTGGGACGGCCGGGCGAGGTGCCTGCGTCGGGTGCGCCGCCGAAGAGCGCGTTCTCGTCCGGCCGCTGGGCCAGGGCAGGAACCGACAGCGCAAGAGCCGCCAGCGCCGCCCAGCGAGTCATCGGCTCTTCGACTCCAGCCAGGCCTTGGTGAAGATGTTGGCCTCGAGCGGTCTGAGATCCACGGACTTCAGCACCACGATGGTGCTGTTGGCCTTCTCCACCTCGTCGTAGATGCGGATCTCGCCCGGGTACCAGACGTCCGCGCCCTTCGACTCGCTGAAGAGCTTTTTCCAGCTCGGGTAGTACAGCGTCCGCATCAAACGCCCCGAGAGAGCGAACTCCTGCCGCTTGAGCACGTTGCCCGTCGCCTGGTCCACCCACATCTTGAGAACCGGGAAGGCCACGTCCACGCCGGGCTTCACCTTCGAGTCGATGATCCAGGTGTCGAACGCACCGAGCTTCGCCTCACCGCCGAACGTGGACTCGTACTCCTCGGCGAGCCGCGACTCGTCGAAGTCGGCACGGCGGCTGTCGGTACCGGCGATGCGCTCGCGCTCGGTGCGCCGGTCCCACTTGCCGGTGGTGGGGTCGTAGCTCCAGAGGTTCTTGTCCAGGCGGAGATAGCCCTTCCCCGCCTCACCCTTGGGCTTGGTGAAGAGGATCATCAGCTTCTGGTCCGCGCTGCGGCGGTAGACGATGGCCTCGCGCGCGGTGTCGGTCTTGTCCTTCTCCTTCTGCTCCAGGTACGCGAGCGAGCGGTAGTCGCCCGAGTTCCGCTGCCGATCGTCGATGGTCTTCACCACCTCGAGCACGTCGGCGGGAGCGAGGGGTTTCGCCCGGGCAAGGCCCGCGAGGCATCCCACCAGCATCAGGGCCAGGCGCAGCGTCGTGGTCCTCATGTCCTCGTTCTCACCCCACCCGGTGCATCGCCGTCACGGGCTGCAGCCGCGCGGCGAGGAAGGAGGGGAACAGCGCGATCCCGGTCGTGCAACCGGCGATGAGGGCGATGGCTCCGACGAGGGCCGAGGGCTTCACCAGGAGACGGACCTCCTCACGCATCAGGAAGAGCTGCAGCGCGAGCGGGGCCTGGAGATGCGCGAGGTTCAGCAGGGCGCACAACCCCACCCCCAGCGCGGCACCGGCGAGCGTTGCCGTCACCGCGAGAGTGAAGGCCTCGGTCATGAACATCGCCAGGACCCGGGCCCGCTGCATCCCGATCGCGCGGAGCGTTCCGATCTCCCGGGTCCGCTCGCGGATGGAGATCCACATCGTGTTCATCAAGCCCACCACGATGATCACCAGGAGGATCCCGATCAGCGTGTAGGAGAGCCAGGTGATGGCGGTGACGGTCCACTGGATGAAGGAGATCTCGTCCTCCCAGGTGGTCACGTCCAGCTTTTGCCCGGTCCAGCCCTCCCGGTTCACGGTCTCGAACTTGAACCAGAAGGCGCGCGGGTCAGGGTCCATCAGCTGGTATCCGGCCTGCGCGAGCACGGTCCGGAGCCTCTCCTGGACGCGGGGCACCTGCTTCACGTCCTTGAGGTAGAGGAACAGCGCCCCGGTGGCCTGGTCGTTCATCTGGTACAGCCCCCGGAGGGTCGAGTCGGGCACGAAGGTGTTCCAGCTGCTGAGGAGCCCGACGTTGCGGGCGATGGCGACCACCCGGACGTCGACGGTGTTGGCCACCCCGCGCAGGGTGTAGGCGCTGAGCGTCAGCTGATCGCCGACGCGGACGCCGAGCTTCTGGGCCTGCTCGTCGAAGATGAGAATGGTGCCGGGCTCGGCGAGGCCGTCGAGGGAGCCCTCCTTCACCTGGATCACCCGCCGGAAGCCGGGCTCGTGGAGGATGTCGATCCCGCCGACGCCGGACTGGAGCGACCCCGTGTCGCTCACCACCTTCGCCCAGCCGCGTCCGCGCTGGGTGACGTAGTCGAGCTCGGGGACCTCCTTGCGGATGATCTCCAGGATCTCCGGATAGTGGGTCACCACCGGGGCGCCTGCGCCAGCGGTCACCTTGAAGAATCCGCCCACGTTCACGTGGCCGGTCATCAAGGTGGTCGCGGACTCGAGGATGGTGGAGCGGATTCCGTTCAGGAGGCCGAGGAGCAGCACCAGGAGCGCGGTGACGCCCATGATCGCACCCCCGAGAAGCAGGGTGCGCCGCCGGTGCGTTATGAGATTTCGGACGGCGATCAGGAAGAGCTGGCCCATGGTTTCACTCGTCGGCCTGCATCGCCCTCACCGGAGCGACGCGGGTGGCCAGGAAGGCCGGGTAGAGCGTGGAGAGCACGGTCACCAGCACCACGACGACCAGCGCCACCACGATGTTCCAGGGGCTGAGGGTGGGGAAGAGCCGCGGCCCGGAGAAGAAGAAGTAGAGCGTCTCGTTTCCGGCCGGGATCCCTCGCCAGTGCAGCAGCGCGATCACTCCCGCGCCGAGCGCCGCTCCCGCCCCGCCGAAGATCAGCCCCAGGGTCACCGTCTCCACCAGGACCATCCAGAGAATGAAACCGCGAGGCGCGCCGATGGCTCGCATCGTCCCCACCTCGGGCGTGCGCTGGAGTGTGGCCATCATCACCGAGTTGTTGATGATGACCATGGCGACGATGAAGATGATCGCCACCGCCATCAGCAGCACCACCGTGGCGAGGAGGATGAACTGGCCGAGGATGCCGGCCGCCTCGCGCCAGGACACCGCCCGCAGCCCGAGGTGCTCCCGGTCCGAGAGCGCGCGGATGTCGGCCAGCGTCTTCTGAAGCTGGCGCGGGTCGTGGAGGATGATCGCCGCGTCGAGGACCACGCCCCGGCCGATCTCCGAGGGATCGTAGACCCGGCGGACGAGCTCCTCGCGCCGGAGCGCAGCGCCGACACCCTTGAACCGCTCCTTTTCATCGATGATCCCCGGCGTGGCCTCGGCGACGACGCGCCGGCTGGCCTGGCCGAAGAGCTCGTCCTCGGCGCGGCTGCGATCGATGTCCTGGACGCCGCCTTCCTTCTTGATCGCGTCGATCTCCGCCTTCCGGTCCGCGCTGAGGTACCCGTAGAGCTCGCGGAAGCTCACGATGTCCATCAGGTTGATGTTCCCGGACAACGCCGACTTCTCCAGCC
>JBKPMY010000464.1:0-6367 GCA_046732375.1 Myxococcota bacterium | reverse complement strand
CTCCGGGAGTGGCTGAACCAGAAGCGCATCGGCAAGGGGGTGCTGGCGTTCGCTACCGCACGCCCGCAGGACGGCGGCACGGGAGCCGTCTACGTGCTGCTCCGCCGGTAGCTGGACGCCTGGGCGGCTCTGTGCATACATGCCGCCATGGCACGCGATCTCATTGATCTGCACATCCACGTGGGTGGCTCCGTGGCCCCCCACATCCTCTGGTCCATCGCGCACCAGCAGGGCTTCAAGCTCCCGGTCAAGAACTACTTCGACTTCGTCGAGCTCGTCACCTCGCGCCCCGGCAAGGTGGGAAGCCTCGAGGACTACCTGAAGATCCTCCACACCTGGACGGAGAAGATCCAAAGCTCGCCGATGGCCATCGAGCGCTCCGTCTACGAGATCATCGGCAAGGAGTACCGCGGCAGCCGCGTCACCCAGATGGAGCTGCGCTTCAACCCCATGAAGCGCAACCTCAACTCGGAGCTGGACCTGGACCACATCATCCACGCGGCGCTGCGCGGCATGGACCGCGCGGTGCTCGAGTACGGCGTGAAGGTCGGCCTCATCTTCTGTCTGGCCCGCGAGTTCGACCACCGGCTCAACTCCATCATTCTTGAAAAGGCCATCCGGTACCGGCACCGGGGAGTGGTGGGCATCGATCTCGCCGGCACCGAGAGTCGCGCCCTGGAGCTGGACGCCGACCAGGTCGCCGCGTACCAGGACCTGTTCCAGCGGGCGCGCGATGCGGGCCTGAAGACCACGGTCCACACCGGAGAGACCCAGGGGACGGGCGCCGAGGGAGTCATCGCGGTGGTGGATCGGCTGCGGCCCCATCGCATCGGCCACGGCATCCGGGCGGCCTACGACGAGGCGGCGATGCGTCTGTTGCGCGAGCAGGACGTGGTGCTCGAGCTGTGCCCCACCTCGAACCTCCACACCCATGCGGTGAGCGGGGTGGACGAGCTGAAGCACATCGTCCAGACCTTCCTCGACCGCGGGGTGAAGCTGACCTTGAACACCGACGGCCCGTACCTGCTCGAGACCGACATGCGTTCGGAGGTGGCCCTGGTGGAGAAGCACGGAATCATGTCGCCCGACCAGGTCGACCGGGCGCTGGCCTGGGCGCGCGAGTACTCCTTCATCCCCTGAAGCGTGGTACTGGCCGGGGGCGTGTACGGGCTGGTCAAGCGCGGTCTGTTCCTCCTTTCCCCGGAGCAGGCACACCTCCTGGGGATGTCCGCCTTGAGGGCGTGGGGCTCGGTGTGCCCCCGTGCCGCGCTCCCCTCCGGGAATCCGGACCTGTCGGTGACCAGCGCGGGCCTGCGGTTCGCCCACCCGGTGGTGCTCGCCGCCGGCTTCGACAAGAACGCGGAGGCAGTGGCCGGCTTCTTCGGTGTGGGGTTCGCCGGCGTCGAGGTGGGGACGGTGACGCCGCGGCCACAGCCCGGCAACCTGGCGCCCCGGCTGTTCCGCCTCCCCGAGGCTCGCGCGCTCATCAACCGCATGGGGTTCAACAACCACGGCGCCGAGGCGATGGCCGCGCGGCTCCGCGCGCTCGGACCCCGGCCCGGGCCGGTGGGCGTCAACCTGGGAAAGAACAAGGACACGCCGCTCGAGCGCGCGGTGGAGGACTACGTCGCCGGGGTGGAGACGCTCGGCGCGCTGGCCGACTACCTGGTCATCAACGCCAGCTCGCCGAACACCCACGGGCTGCGCCAGCTCCAGCAGGCGGAACCGCTCCGGGTCCTGCTCTCGGCGGTGCAGGCACGGGTGGAGGATGTCTCTCCGGGCAAGCCGCTGTTCCTCAAGATCGCTCCGGACCTCGCGCCCGACGAGGTCGACGCGGTCGTCGACGTCACGGTGGAGGCCGGCATCGCCGGCCTCATCTGCACCAACACCACCCTCGCCCGCCCCGGGGTGACCGGCCGGGTGGCGACGGAGGCAGGAGGGCTCTCGGGCGCACCGCTCGCTCCGCTGGCGCTGGGGACCCTGCGCCGTGCCGCGGGCCGCGCCCAAGGGCGGCTCGCGCTGTGGGCCTCCGGCGGCGTCTTCACCGCCGACGACGTGCTGCAGCGAATCGAGGCCGGCGCAGACCTGGTCCAGCTCTACACCGCGTTCATCTACGAGGGTCCGCTCCTCGTCCGGAAGCTGGTCTCGGACCTCCGCGCCCGGCTCAACGCCCGCGGGCTCGACGCGCTCTCGCGAGCGCACGGGGCCGGGACGGCGGGCGAGCCACGCTCTCGCTCCGGTTAATCATCCCCACGGGATCGATCCGGAAGCCGCCGCGGGCGGGAGCGACGTCCTACGGTGGTCCGTCCGGCGAGCGTTCGACCTCGCGCGGCTCCGGGTCCCGGCGCTCCCCCTCGTCGCCGGGGGAGGCCTCGCCGACCAGCGGCGAGACGCCGGGGGGCGCTCCGGAGGAGCCCTCGAGGTCGTAGAGGACACCGTCGACCGACACGAGCGTGCTCATGCCTCTCCCATCTTCCGACCGCTCCAGCGCACCGCGCTCCTCGCCTCGCCCTCACGCACCCCGTCCTCGGGCCCGGGGACCACGAGCCCGGCCACCACCTGCTCCCAGCTCCGGCGTCCCCAGACCCAGCCGGTGAGCAGGGCCCAGGCGGCGCCCAGCACGCTGAGCTGCACCGTGGCGTCGGCAGGGAGATGCGGCCTCACGAAACGCTGGAGCACCTCCAGCGCGAGGCAGGACGCCGCCGCGAGGAGCCCGCAGGCCCGCCAGATCGCGAAGCGGCGCCCGAGACGCGACGGGCCGAACCTCCCGAAGCTGACCACCGCGGCCGCCCCGCTCAGCGCCGCGGCGAGCGCGACCGACGCCACCGCGACCGCGTGGGCGAGCGACTCCCCGTCGACCGACATGTCCAGCAGTACCGCCAGCCCCGCGAGCAGCGCCGGGACCAGCGTCTCTCCCCGTTCCTTCCACCGTCGACCGAGCGTCATCACCCACCCCACGAAGTCGCCATGACCGGCCGGGTGACCCCGGCCTCCACCAGGTCCTCTCGCGCCACCACCCGTGCGGTCGCCCCGGCGAGCCCGAAGAGGACGAACAGGTGCGCCGAGGCGAGCGAGCCGGTGAAGCAGTTGTTGAGCAGGAAGCCGGCCACGCTCGCGCCGATACCCCGAGCCAGCCATCCGATCTCCGGATCGCTGCCGGCGCGGAACACCGCTCCGGTCGAGCTACCGGCGAAGGTGAGGAAGAGGAAGAAGCCCACCCAGCCCAGCTCGCCCAGGGTGTCGAGGAAGATGTTGTGGGCCACCAGCGGCGTGTCCCGGACCTCGGGCGGCGCGTAGAGCGGCCAGGCCTGGAGGAACGCCCCACCGCCCACCCCGCGCAGCGGGTGGTCCAGGTTCACCGAGGACGCCACGTGCCAGGCGTAGACGCGTCCGAGGGCGGACTGATCCTGCTCGAATTCCTCGAGCGTGTCGGTGCGCTCCCAGTACGTCGCGGGGGCCAAGATCGCCACGCCCACCGCCAGCATCGCCGAGAGCACCAGGGCCTTGGTGCGCTGCGCCCGCTCCCGCAGCGCCCAGACCAGACCGCCGAAGACGAGACCGAGGAAGCCGCCGCGAGAGAAGGTGAGGACGATGCAGGTGACGGCCAGCAGCACCGAGGCCACGCACAGCAGCCGCACCCAGAACCCCGCGCGTGGCCGGGCGATGAAGGCCACGGCGATGGGAACGGTCATCGCCAGGTACTCCGCGAGATAGTTCGGGTCCCCGAAGACGCCGAGCCACAGCGTCCGGAACCCCTGGCTCAGCTCATCGCCGGAGAGGTACCGGAGGATGCCGCCGACGCTGGTGACCATGGAGCCGGCGACGAGGCAGAGACAGAGGATGGCCAGCCGCCGGGGCGTGCTGGCCAGGTTCACCACCAGGAACCAGGTCACCGCGACCTTGACCAGCATGACCAGCCACTCGTCCGTGACCTGCGGGGCCACGCTCCACAGGCGTGAGGCCGCGGCCCAGGCGAGGAACGCCACCAGGGCGAGGCCTCGCTCCCCGTCCCAGTGGAACGGAACGCGCCGCCCGGCGTGCTCCAGGAGGAGCAGCCCGAGCGCACCGAAGCTCAGCGACAGCGCCAGCCGCAGCGGGACGAACGCCGGGATCCACTCCGCGGGAGCGGCGTAGATCTGCACGCAGAACGCCGCCACGAGCAGGAACGCCCAGCGGTCACGTCGCTCCGCCAGCCTCCACGCCCCGGACTCCCCCTCCCCCTCCGGCGCACGGGTCCGCATGGCTCGGGGTCCCGGGAGCAGCCGACGTGCCAGTCGCACCCCCCGGAATTCCTTGCCGACGCCGGGCGACCGGGCAGCCGTCGCTGTCGTTTCTACAGCCCGGCCGACCAGGGCAACGTCGTCCGGACCTCCTCGGGAAGCGGACCGGTGAGCAGTGCTCCGCCGATCTGATCCGCAAGTCGGTCGAGGACCAGGCGGGCGAGCCGCGCCGACTCGTCGCCGGGGGTCACCGTCCCGAGCACCTGGGCGGCCCGCGCGACCGCCTCCGGCCGAGCCGTGGGAGGTGGCCCGGGATCGACGAAGGCACGGCCCAGCTCGCGTGTGCGCGAGGCGGGGACGGGAGCGACCCGGCCCTGGCCATCGAGGAGCGCGTGGGACACCGCCGCCGCGAGCACCGCGGGGGTCCCGCCGGCAGGCCATCCCGGACCGAGCCCGTCCAGGGCCGCACGGGCCGGGTCCGCGCTGCCACCGAGGAGCGCGGCGAGAAGCGCCTGCTGCTGCTCGGCGCGATCGAGCTCGCGCTCGGCGTGCTGGATCTCCGTCATCGACCGGAACGGCACCGGTTCGGCGCCCTCCACCGGAAGCGCCCGCATCGGCCGGGCGCGGCGGAGGGCGCTCACCACCGCCGCCTGCTCGGGCCAGAGCAGCCACTGCCCGTCGATGCGGGAGAGCGGCCGCGACGCGAGCCGGTCCGCGCGGTGCCGCAGCCGGAGCGCGAGAGAGAAGCCGGTCTGGAACGCCTGTCGCAGCGTTGTCTCCCGGATCACCGCCGGCGCACGGCGCGGGTCGCCGCCGGTCAGGTACTCGAGGCCGAGCCCCAGGGTGTCCCGAGCCCGCTCGGCCGAGGCCCGGAAGGCCTCCAGGTCTCCCGGGTCGGCGCCGTCGGCAACCAGCGCGGCGTTGAACACCCCCCGGAGCTCCTCGGCCGCGTTCTCCGCCTCGACCGCATCGAGGCCCTCCAGCGCCGCCTGGACGAAGTCCACCGGACGCCCACCGCTCCGGACGATCTCGCCGCCCGGGGCGGGCGAAGGTGCCGGCGGCAAGCGGACCGCGGCGTAGAGGCCGGCGGCGGCCTCCGGGTCGGGGAAGCCGAGGTCTGCGAGGCGTGCCCAGCGGAAGCGCAGCGCCGCCTCCTCGAGCTCGCTGGGCATCTCCCAGCGGACGGCCTCCAGGAGGCGGCTGAAGGCGAGGGGGTCCTCGGCCATCAGGTCCAGGAGGAGCGCCCGGAGCGCGGCCTGCTCGGGGCCCTCGACCTTGAGCTCCACCCGGTAATGACCGTCCGCCGAATCGAGAGTGACGCCCTCCACCGGAGGATCGGGCGTCTCCTCGAGGTCGTGCACCACGGTGAAGGCCCGGAGCATCGACTCCAGCAGCTCGAGGTCGAGGCCGTGCACCTTCCGCATCAGGGCCTCGTGGTCGTCGCCGCGGGCGGCGCGGAGCCATTCCAGCAGCCCGTGCGGGTCGAGCGCGTCCCGCTTCCAGGCCCCGAGGTCCACCAGGGCCTGGAACTGCTCGGGCGAGGCCAGCTGCACGAGCTCGGTCGCGTCGGCCAGGCCGACCTCGGCGACCGTGGCGTAGAGCTGCTCGGGCGGAAGCGCCCGCACCAGGGCGGAGGCATCCTTCGCCGCCAGGAGCGCGTCCAGGCGCGGGCGGGCAGGCAGCGCGGAGATGCGCTGGAGCGCCGCGGACCGCTCCGCGGCCGCGTCCCTTCCGTTTCCCGAGGAAGCCACGGTCGCTGCGTGCCTTGCACAGCGAGCGGCGGCGGCGCAACCCCGGACTGCGCCGGGCGCCGGCCGAGGGTGCCCCGCGGGTCGGACCGGCAGGGCGCCGCCGGATCCCCGTCTCACCTGGCGCGGCGGCCGGTCCGCCGTCAGGTCACTGCAGCGGCGTCAGGCACTTCGAGGTGACGTTGAAGCCCAGCAGGTACGGCTGGGCGATGCCGTCCAGGGAGCTCATCTGGAACTCGAGCTGGATGAACTTGAACTGCGGCACGGGTCCGGGCGGAGCCTGCAGATTCGCGGGTGAGCTGGTGAACGGGCCGTACTTCTGGGAGACGGTGAAGTCGGTGTTGTTCGAGCCGCGCACGTAGAGCACCACCGAGGTCCGCGGGGGGGTGATGGCGTCCC
>JBKPMY010000463.1:0-7787 GCA_046732375.1 Myxococcota bacterium | reverse complement strand
TCCTCGGGCTCATCTGGCTCGCACTTCCCCTCAGCATGTTTCCCCTCGCCGAGCAGCGGGTGTCCTCCGCGCTCACCGGGATGCTGAACGGCGCCAATCCGCTCTTCGTGGCCATCGTGGCCGCCGCCTTCTCGCGCCAGCTCCCGGGACGCGACGTGCTCTTCGGCCTCGCCGTGGGGCTCGCCGGGACCGTCCTCGTGGCCTGGCCGAGCCTCAGCCTCGGTGGGAGCAGCCTCGACGGCGTGCTGTTCATTCTCGCCGGGGTGACCTGCTACGGGTTCGCGCTCAACGTGGCCCGTCCCCTCCAGCAGCGCAGCGGGGCGCTGCCCGTCATCTGGCGAGCGCAGGGCTGGGCTCTCCTCATGACCGCGCCGTTGGGCGTTCCCGAGTTCCTCCGCGCGCACTGGACGCCGGGGCCACTGCTCTCCGTCCTGGCGCTCGGCGCGCTCGGAACGGGCGTGGCCTACGTGCTGCTCGCGGTCGCGGCCGGGCGAATGGGAGCCACGCGCGCCGCGGCCACGACCTTCCTCATCCCGGGAGTGGCGCTCCTTCTGGGATGGCTGGTGCGCGGGGAGCACGTGGCTGCCCTGTCGATCGTCGGCGGCGTGGTCTGCGTGGGCGGGGCGTGGCTGATGCGCCGCGCCCAGCTCGCGGGGCACTGAGCCTGTCGGTGGCGCGCCACTGCGCGTCTCATTGAGCGTCCCCCTGGTGCGGGGACTGACCCGGCGCCCCCGAGGCAGCGGTCGCGCCGGTCCGACTCGAAGCGGCGACGATCTCGTGAACGCGAGCGACCGATGGTCGAGAATGATGGCTCGCATCCATCATCCGGGGTCCCCCGCGGTCCGTCCGTGGACACGGCCTCCAGGAGCTCCGAATGTCCCGCCCCGAGCCCGAGCAGCGCACGGCCTACCCCTACTTCCGGCGCATCCCGACTCGCTGGATGGACAACGACGTCTACGGGCACGTGAACAACGTCGTCTACTACTCGTACTTCGACACGGTGGTGAACGCCTTCCTGGTGCACGAGGGCGGCCTGGACATCGAGACGGGCAAGGTGATCGGGCTGTGCGTCGAGTCGGAATGCCGGTACCTCTCACCGGTCGCGTTCCCCGACCTGCTGGACCCAGGGCTCCGGGTGGCCAAGATCGGCCGCTCCAGCGTCCGCTACGAGGTGGCCATCTTTCGCATCGGGGAGCGGTCGGCGGCGGCGCAGGGCCACTTCGTCCACGTGTTCGTCGATCGGAAGACCCGCCGGCCGGTCGACCTGCCCGCTCGGATGAGGAACGCGCTCACCCGGCTTTGCTGAGACCGCACGCGGCTTACGCGCGCACGTCGCGCCAGCGCCCCCCGCACCAGGGGGACGCTCAACGAAGCGCGCAAGGGCGCGCCAGCGATCGGGCTCAGCCCCCCGCACCAGGGGGACGCTCAACGAAGCGCGCAAGGGCGCGCCAGCGATCGGGCTCAGCCCCCCGCACCAGGGGGGACGCTCAAACGAAGCGCGCAAGGGCGCGCCAGCGATCGGGCTCAGCCCCCCGCACCAGGGGGACGCTCAAACGAAGCGCGCAAGGGCGCGCCAGCGTCCAGGCTCAGCTCCCCGCACCAAGGGGACGCTCAACGAAGCGCGCAAGGGCGCGCCAGCGTCCAGGCTCAGAAGAACACCGACTCGTCCCGCGGCGGCTCGGTGAGCAGCGGCTCGGTACGAGCGGGCGCGGGTGGACGGAGCGGCTCGTCCAGCCTCCGTCCGGTCATCCTCTCGAACTCGATCGGATCGTGCGAGCAGACCAGGCGCACCTCCGCCCCGTGCTGCGCCTTGAGCGCCCGCAGGCGGCGCTGGTTCCAGCGGCGCGCCCGTCCGTCCTTCTGCATCAACCACTGGTAGAGGCGCAGGCCCGGGGTGCAGCGGGGATGCTGGTCGTCCATCTCGCCGTGCCAGAAGTACGCGTCTCCGGCGAGCAGGAGCCATCCGTCGTCCGCGTGCACCGCGACCCCGGCATGCCCCAGGGTGTGCCCCACGAGCGGGACGAGCGCGATCTCGTCTCCGAGCTCCTCCATCGCGCGAACGGCGTTGAAGTCGAACCAGGTCTCCCCTTCTCCCGGCGTGTACGCGTGCCAGCGGCCCCGGGTCCCTCCCCACTGCTGCGGCCGGTACCGCATCCGGTCCAGCGGCGTGCGACGGGTGACCGCCGCTTCCTGCTCCCCGAGAAGCAGGTGCACCTTCGCCCGTGGGAAATCCTCGATGCCACCGGCGTGGTCGAAGTCGAGGTGGGTCATCACGATGTGCTGCACGTCCTCGGGGCGAAACCCGAGAACGGCCAGCTGCCGGACCGCGGTCATCGATTCGCGGAAATCGGGGCTGTTCATGGAGAGGAAGAGCTTGCTGAGCCGCTTCCGCGGATGGTGCACGTCCCCCAGGCCGAAACCGGTATCGACCAGGACGAGCCCGTAGGGGCTCTCCACCGCCAGGCAGTGCACGGGGAGGTAGGCGCGGAGACCGAGCGTCCGCGCGTCCATCAACGCGCCGCCGAGTGCGCATTCGGAGATGCAGTTCAAGTGGTGGATCCGCATCGGCGGGAACTGGTCACCTCCCCCCGGATCGACCAGAGCAGGCCTCGTTCGTTGCGCTCCTCTGCCGCGACTCCAGCCCGAGCGGGGGTCCGGTCGTCATCCGCCCCGCTGACCGGGCGACTGGACGTCACCTTTCGGCGGTCGAGTGCCCGCCACCACGGATGCCGGTTGGTCGCGAACGGCAGATCGGGGTGCGGGGCCTCGACGGCATCCCGGCCTCTGGGATCCGCTTTGGTCCGCTCGGCCTCGGATGACCGATCCAGCGAGAGTCCCCAGCGACCCCTCGCCTTGCTGGACGCTGCCTACTTCACCGCAGCGGAGATCTTCTTGAACTCGGGCGTGCCTGCGGCGCCGAGCAGGTCGAACAGCACCGTCTCCACCGAGGACAGCGTCGCCCCGGCGGCCCGCGCGAGGTCGAGCCCCACCTCCCGGTCGACCGCGGTCCGGCTCAGCACCGCATCGATGCACACCACCGGCTGCCAGGCTTCGAACGCCAGGTCGCGCACCGTCTGGTAGATGCAGACGTGGGTCTCCATCCCCGCGACCACAACGTTCCGCCGGCCCGAGAGTCGCGCACGCACCCGATCGTCCAACCCCGAGAACCTCAGCTTCTCCAGGATGGGCACGTCGCCCAGCCGCTCGCGGATCGCGGGGAGGGTGGGCCCGAGGCCCTTCGGATACTGCTCGGTCACCGCGACCGGGAGCCCGAGCACCCGGGCGCCCTCGATCAGCGCGCCGAGCCGCTCGAGCACCCGCGAAAGCGCCTGCGGCTCCATCGCAGCCGCGAGTCGCTCCTGCACGTCCACCACCAGGAGCGCGGTGTTTTCTCGCTTCAGCTGTTGCGGCTTCATACGGCGTACCCCATCGCGCCCGACGTTGCCGGCGCCTGTGGATCGAGCATCACGTTCACGCAGGCCACGGTCCCCGAGGCCAGCGCGCGTTCCAGCGCCGGGCGAATCTGGGCGGGCTCGGTCACCAGCTCGCCCCAGCCCCCGAACGCCTTCACCACCTCATCGTAGCGAGTGGGGGCGAGCAGCGTCGCCGGCGACTTCTCCTCGCCGAACATGCCGACCTGGGGCAGACGGATCTGACCCCACGCCGCATCGTTCCCGACCACGCAGATCATCGGCAGCTTGAACCGCACCGCGGTCTCGAAGTCGAACCCGTTGAGACCGAACGACCCGTCGCCCTGGACCACCCACACCTGCCGCTCGGGGTGGAGCAGCTTCGCCGCCAGCGCGAACGGCGCCCCCACCCCGAGACAGCCGAGCGGTCCCGGATCGAGCCACCGTCCCGGCGCCTTCAGCGACAGCACCTTCGCCGCGAGCGCCACCCAGTTCCCACCGTCGGCGATGAACATCGGGTCGCGGTCGCCGGCATTGGCCACGTCGGACAGGTCCTTCGCCAGCCGGTAGTGGTGGATCGGCACCGCGTCGCTTCGCATCCACTCCTGCATCGCCGCCAGCTTCTTCTCCTCGGAGGCCCGGAGCTCCCGGATGTACGCGGTCCTCGTCGCCTTCTTCGCGCCGTCGGCGAAGGCGGCGAGCGCCGAGCGGCTGTCGGCCACGATCCCCACGTCCACCGGCCGGTTCCGGCCCACCTCCGTCGGATCGATGTCTACCTGGACGATCTTCGAGGCGGCGCTGAAGGTCGGCTCGGCCCCGTAGTTGAGCCGGAAGTCGAACGGCGTGCCGACCACGAACACCACGTCCGCCCCGGTGAGCGCCTCCTTCCGGGTGTGCTGGAAGAACATCGGGTGGTCGGGCGGCAGGCAGCCCCGCCCACCGCCGTTGAGGTAAGTCGGGATCTGTGCTCGCTCCACGAAGGCCCGGAGCTGATCGGGAGCGTCGTCCCAGTACACGCTCGAGCCGGCGATCATCGCCGGGCGCTCCGCCGCGGCGAGCAACGCCAGCGCGTCATCCACCGAGCCCGGGTCGGGCGCCATCCTCGCACGCGTCCGGTACAGACGAGGAATCTGGAGCGTGGACTCGTCGACGCCGTTGCAGAGCACGTCCCACGCCAGCTCGAGGAACACCGGTCCAGGGCGGCCGCTCAGCGCCACCCGGAAGGCCTTCGCCATGTACAGCGGGACGAGGTCCGGCGAGGGCACTCGGTCCGACCACTTCGAGATGCGGTGGAAGAGATCCACCTGCTCCATCTCCTGGAGGCTTCCCCTGCTCTGGTTGAACAGCGGCGCCGCACCGCCGAGGAGGATCAGCGGCGAGTTGGCTGCGTTGGCGTTCGCGACCCCGGTGAGCGCATCGGTCACGCCGGGCCCGGCGGTGACCACCGCCACCCCCACCCCCCGGGTGATGCGCGCGTAGGCGTCGGCGGCGTGCGCGGCGCCCTGCTCGTGGCGGGTGTCGACGACCTCGATGCCCTCCTCCACCAGGCCCGCGTAGATGGGAGCGACGTGGAGGCCGGAGAGGGTGAAGACGTGTCGGACCCGCTCCTCCTTGAGCATCCGCGCCACGAGCTGCCCGCCGGTCACCATCGCCATCGCTCGTCTCCTGCCTGGCGCCGGAGCGCAGGCCGTCGTAGGACTGGGGGCAGTCGTTTATCTCCCGTGCACGAACCTTTCCAGGACCTCCGCCCGCTCGCCGGCACCTATGCGACGGCGCTCGCCCGGGAAGCGTTCTCCCGTGGCCTGGTCACCACTGCTCCCGATGGGACCCGGCGCGCCATCCCCCCGGGGGCCACCCCGGTGGTGCTTCCGGCCCGCGTCATCGCAGAACGCCACACGCTGGCCCATCGGCTGGCCACCGCTGGCTTCAAGATGGCTCAGGCCACCGTCCTCGGGCCGTCGCCCCAGCTGCTTCTCGGGGCACTCTCCACGCTGGAGCGACGGCTCATCGAGCGCTCGGCGCCGCGGACGCACCTGCTCGCCATCGCCCGGATCGATTTCCTGGTGTCCACTCGCCCCGCCGCGCTGGAGCTGAACGCCACCATTCCGGCAATGCCCGGGTACTCCGACATGGCGGCGGGCGCCTTCCTCTCCACCGTGGGCGCCGCCGCGGGCATGGCCCCGACCGACGTCCGGCAGCTCGAGGCCGACAACGGGAGCAACGTCGAGGCACTCTACCGGGCGCTGGTGGCGGCGTCGGTCCAGGAGCGTGGCCGGGCACCGGAGCGCATCGCGGTGCTTTGCCGGCGCAACGACAGCCAGCTCTCGGAGGTGGACCACCTGGTGGAGCGCTTCCGCGCGCTCGGGACCGAGGCTCACCGGGTCTACCCTGACGAGGCGAGCGACGGCGACCGCTTCACCGCGCACGGGCTGACCTTCGACTTCGTCTACCGCCACCTCTTCGTCCACCGGCTCAGCGAGACGCCTCATCCGTTCCTGGAAGCGTTCTTCGCCGGAGCGGCCGCCCCCGGTTCGCTCCTGTTCAATCACCCTGCCGCGCACGTCGAGGCGAAGAGCAACTTCGCCCTCCTCTCCCGGGCGCTGGAGGAGCCGCGGCTGGCCGAAGGGGCCGGGCTCGACGCGGAGGAGCTCCAGGCCATCCGCGTCGCGGTGCCCTGGACCCGCGTGCTGGCACCCGGTCACGCCCGGGGTCCGGGAGGAGAGGCGATCCCGGACCTGGTCTCCCATGTCGCCGACCATCCCGAGGGGTTCGTCCTCAAGCGCGCCTGGGACTACGGCGGGAAGGCGGTGTTCGTCGGCCCTGCGTCGGAGGAGCCCGGCTTCGCCACCCGCTCCGAGTCGGCGTTCGGGAAGCGGCTCGATTGGCCCGACCTGGTCCGGCGTGCGGCAACGGACCTGCGTGGAGGCGGATTCGTGGTCCAGGCGGTGGTGGACATTCCCCGGGAGCGACACCTGCTCGCCACGTCCGGCGGTCCGGTGGAGGCGGAGGTCTTCGTGGACTACTCGTCGTTCGCCTCGGTCGGCGTCCGGCCCGAGCCGGACTGGGGTGGCGTGGTCCGCGCCTCGGCCTCCCGCATCGTCAACATCCAGGGTGGCGGCGGGGTCCTGCCGTTGATCGAGGCGTCGGTCTGGGAGAGGCTCCGGCGTGCACTCCGGGCGGAATCCTGACTGCTCGCCCGCTGTTCTCGACCCTGGCCACTCTTCCCGGCTGCGTTATGACAGCGCATCCGGGGTGGTGGCCCCGCAAGGAGAGGCAACGATGGCGTGGGAATTCGATTCACGGCGGGCGGCGCGTGATGGCCGTGACCTCGGCGAGGTGGGCGGCTTCGGTCGTGTCCGGGAGCTCACTGGCACCACCGCGGCGAGCTTCATGGCGGGGGTCTATCGGTGGATGACGCTGGGGCTGGTGGTCACCGCCGGCGTCGCGCTGTACACGGCGAGCAACCTCCAGCTGGCGATGACGGTGGCCCGGAACATCTGGCCGCTGATCATCGTGCAGTTCCTGCTGGTCCTCGCGCTGTCCTTCATGGCGCAGCGGGTGAGCGGGCCGGTCGCCGCGTTGATGTTCCTCGTCTACGCCGGGCTCACAGGACTGACACTGAGCGGGATCTTCTTCATCTACACGATCGGGTCGATCGGGGCCGCGTTCCTCATCACCGCGGGCGCCTTCTTCGCCCTGAGCCTCTACGGCACGGTGACCAAGCGCGACCTGAGCGCCTGGGGGACCTTCCTCTTCATGGGGCTCATCGGCGTGGTGATCGCCAGCATCGTCCAGTTCTTCTGGACCAGCCCGGCGTTCAGCTTCGTCCTTTCCTGCGCGACGGTGGTCGTCTTCGCCGGCCTGACCGCCTACGACACCCAGAAGCTGCGGGCGCTCGGGGCTCAGTACGCCGGGACTGGCCTGACCTCGGTCACCATCGTCGGCGCGCTGAACCTCTACCTCGACTTCCTCAACCTGTTCCTGGCGCTCCTTCGGCTGTTCGGCGGCCGGCGGCAGTAGACGCCTCGAGCAATCGCATGTACGCGGCCGGGACCCGCCGCTGGGTTCCGGCCGCTGTTCATTTCGGGGGGGGGACCGGCTGCCGAGATCAGGTCGGCTTCGGAGTCAGCTTCGCTGCCCAGCTGAGGCAGTTGCCGTCGGGATTCACCCCGCCCCCGAAGAGCTTGCAGCCACCGCACTCCTTGAACTTGCCCGCCTCGTACTGAGCGCAGTTGCTGCATTTTTTCCCGGGCGTGGTCGACTTCTCGACGTACTGGAGGTTGCGCCGCATCTGGACAGCGGCCGCGTCAATGGGGACCTTCTTGCTGCAGTTGAGAGCGGCAGCGGCCCGCGCCTCCGAGCCGGTCAACGCGAGGA
>JBKPMY010000462.1:0-19438 GCA_046732375.1 Myxococcota bacterium | reverse complement strand
GACCTCTTCTTCATCGGGCTTTTCCAGCCACAGGGATGCATCTGGCCGCTGTCCGACTGGCAGGGGCGTCTGGTGGCGCGGGCGCTGCTCGGAGCGTGGAAGCGGCCGGAGAACATCGAGGCGGTCATCCGGCGGGAGATGGAGCATCCGGACTTCGCCTTCACCGACTCGGTCCGGCACGCGGTCGAGGTGGACTACCACGACTACCGGAAACGGCTGGTGACCGAGGTCGAGGGCGGCCGCGCGTTCTGACGCCGAGACCACGCTCACTGCATCCCGGCCTCCTCGCGGATGCGGTCCAGCTCCGAGGCGTGCGCCGGACAGGGCACGGCCGCCCAGGCGTCGAGACGCTTCAGATCTGGCGCCTTCCGGAGCGCGCAGCAGCTCCGGCCGTCGGTACAGGGGAAGGACAGCCCGAGGATCTCCTCGACCACCGAGCCGACGAGCGCGGTCAGTCGTCTGTCGGCCCCCGGGCGGGACGGACCGAGTGGCGGAAGCGGCACCACCGCCGCCTGCAGCGCGGTGTTCACCTCCCCGAAGGGCGCCGAGCAGGCCAGGCTTCCGGGAAAGACGAAGATCGTGCCCCGTCCGGTCGCCAGTCGGGTGAGGAGCTCGGCGCAGGTGCGCGGTGGCGGCGTCGGAAGAGACACCACCGGCCCGAGGTCGAATCCGTAGGGTACGTAGCGCGCCCGGAGCGAGTCGAGAATGCCCCGGGCAGGCGCGACCGCATCCTTCCCCAGGGGAACGAGGCGGAACCGGCTGAGCGGCTCGATCCGGGCTCGCAGGCCGCGGGGATTCCCTCCATCTGCGACGCGATCGCGGCGCACGGCGGCCACTGCTTCCTGCGAGCGCGTCCCCTCCGGAGGGGAGGACGAGATGTTCGGCGGCTCGGTGAGCTGGGCCGGCGATGGGCTCCGCGAGCAGCCGAAAACGACGGCGAATGTCACGGCAAGCGCCGGGAGGCGGCACATGGGTCCATTCCTACAACGACGGCCCGGTGAGGTGTCCGTGAAGGAAGATGTACCCGGCGGGGGGGTGCCTGACCTGCGAGCAGGAGAGTGTCCTAGGCTGGCTGATCGGGGAGTGTGGAGGACGCATGAACGGAGATCTGGGTCGCACCATCTGCGCCGCTGCGTGGGTGGCGCTCGCGCTGGGCGCGCTGAGCGCCTGCAACGCTGGACCGGAGGGCAAGACCGGTGCGGCCGCGCCCTCGAGCTCGGTGGTCGAGTCAGTGCGGGTGGCCACCGATCGCTCCGGCATCCAGCAGGGTGCGATGACCCTCCCCAGCGGTGAACGGATCCGGCGAATGACGCTCCGGAACGGTTTCAGTCACGTACTGGTCGCTCGCATGGGCCCGGACGGCAAGCCGCTCCTGAGCTGCGTGGACAACGCTCCTGCGGCCGAGGCGTTCCTCTCTGGCTCTGGGTCCGGACAGTGAGGGCGCTCCACGGAGTCCTGGGTGCCGCGCTTCTCCTCGCCACACCATCGGCCCTGGCGAACGCGACCATCGTCATCGTCAACGGGGACGGGGCGAACACCGGCTTCAACGACCCCACGCCGGCGACGCCGGTGGGAGGCAACCCCGGCACCACTCTGGGCGCGCAGCGACTCGCCGTCTTCCAGCAGGCGGCAGCGATCTGGGGCGAGGCTCTGGACAGCGATGTTCCGATCACCGTCTTCGCCCACTTCCAGCCCCTGAGCTGCAGCAGCACCGGGGCGACGCTGGGCAGCGCCGGTCCGACCAACATCTTCTCCAGCGACGATCCCTCGCTCGACGGCGGCGTGTCGCCCAGCATCTTCCCGAAGCAGAAGACCTGGTACGTGTCGTCGCAGACCCAGCGCTTCGCGTCCGTCCCCCTGCTCCCCGGCACCGGTAACGACGAGAACAACTACGACATCGTCGCCCGGTTCAACTCCAGCCTCGACACGCCCGAGACCGCCAATTGCGGCGGCCTCACCTGGTACTACGGGCTGGACAACCAGCACGGGAACTCCATCGACCTGCTCACCGTGGTGCTCCACGAGTTCGGGCACGGGCTCGGGTTCCTGAGCCTCACCAGCAACAGCAGCGGGTCATTCCCGCCGATGAACGAGCCCGACATCTGGGCCTACTACCTCTACGACGAGAGCTCGGGGATGCACTGGAAAGACATGACCGCCTCCCAGCGCGTGGCCTCGGCAATCAGCGGCGGACTGGCCTGGGACGGACCCTCGGTGACCGCGGCGGTCCCGGAGACGCTGGCCTTTCCTCCGCTGGTCCGGGTGACCTCCGCGCCGAACACCCCCTCGGCGGTGAAGGACTACAAGGAACTCCGGGTGGCTCAGTTCAGCGGGCCCATCCCCGTCGAGGGCGGGGTCAGTGGGGCGCTCGCGTACGGGTCCACCGGCTGGGGGTGCAGCGTCCAGGGCCAGCTCGATCCGCTGGACGGGAAGATCGCCATCCTCGATCGGGGGGGACCGAACAACATGAGCTGCACCTTCGTGGAGAAGGCTCGCAATGCCCAGGACGCCGGAGCAATCGGGCTGCTCGTCGCGAACAACGTGTCCGATCCGCTCATCACCCCCTCCGGAACCGCGCCCGACGTCACCATCCCGGTGCTCCTCATGACCCAGGCCGACGGCACCACCCTGAAAAACGCGGTGGCGGCCGGGCCGGTGAACGCCTCCATGGTCCGGGATTCCAGCCAGGGCTACTCGGGGGCAGATGGGTCGCATCGCGCCCTGCTGTACTCGCCCACGACGCTGGAGCCGGGCTCGTCGGTGTCCCACTGGGACACGACCGCCTTCCCGAATCTCCTGATGGAGCCGGTCATCAATGGAGACCTGCAGCACTCGCTGGACCTCACGCTGCCGCTCTTCCGGGACATCGGATGGTTTCCTGTGGACCTGTCACTCACCGGGAACGGACCATCGTCGCTCGACGACGGACAGGAGGGGACGTTCACCTTCACCGTCAACAACCCCGGACCCTATGTCGCGCCGGCGGTGAAGGTGACTGGCGCGCTGATCGGGCTCACGTTCGTTTCCAGCTCGGGTGACTGCACCAGCAACTTTCCCTGCGCGCTGGGGGACATCCCCGCGGGCCAGTCGAAGACCTTCACCACCAAGCTGAAGGCCGGCATCCGAAGCGACGGGAACGGGTCAGTCACTGCCACCGCCGACTCGGTCGCTACCACCGGCATCGCCAACGTGGCGAACTTGACGGTGAAGGTCCCGACGTCCGCGGGTGGCAACGGCGGATGCACGGCCGCGCTGGGTCCGCCGGCGCCGTGGCTCGCGCTGCTCGGGCTCGTCGCGCTCGCGCGGCGGCGGCGCCGCTAGGCGGAGGAACGGACGGCTTGCGTGCCGGCGAACCGGCTCGCGAGCCAGCCGAGAACCTGCGTCCACCCCTCGGTGTGGCCGCGGGTCGACTCTTCCGAGACGAGGCCCCGGTGGAACAGGCTGAGCCGCGTTCCGCCGGGCACCTTCTCCAGCGTGTAGCGGACGATGCTCTTCTTGTACTGCTCCCAGCTGGGCTCCCAGGTGTATTCGAGCAGCCGCGGCGGCTCGACGGCGAGGACTTCGCCTCGCACCTCGCCGGTTCCCTCGGGGCTCCTGGCCTGGCAGCTCCATCGCCCACCGGGGCGGAGGTCCACCTTCCAGTCGTGGGTCTGGTACACGTCGGGGCTGCCCCACCAGCGGGGGAGCTCCCCGGGATCGGTGAGCGCCCGGAAGACGGACTCGGGCGGCGCGGCGATCTCCACCGTCGCATGCACCGTTCCGGCCTGCACGTCGGCCACTGCGGTCATCGGTCTCCTCCCTCGAGGTGCCGCTTCAGGCTCTGGAGGTTGAGCGCCCAGAAGGCGCGGTAGCCCTCGATCCACCGATAGGCATCGGCGAGCGGGCCGGGGGCGAGCTCATACCGGCGGAGACGACCCTCGCGCCGCTCGCTGACGAGGCGGGCCTGGCGGAGGACTCGGAGGTGCTTGGAGATGGCCGGCCGGCTGGTCTTGAAGTCCTGCGCCAGCTCGTTCACCGGCCGGCTCCCGGCGCGCAGCCGGTCCAGGAGGGCGCGCCGGGTGGGATCG
Source organism: Myxococcota bacterium (assembly GCA_046732375.1). Classification (GTDB taxonomy): domain Bacteria; phylum Myxococcota; class Myxococcia; order Myxococcales; family Myxococcaceae; genus RPRB01. The sequence goes on along the minus strand of JBKPMY010000462.1, from coordinate 15,371 downwards.
GCGATGGCGCGGAAGACATCAGCGTGTGCGCGGGCCCGGTGCATCTGGTAGCCAAATGGTTACCAGCTGCCCGGCCCCGGCGTCAAGCGAGACCGCGGACCCCGAGCACCGGTCCCTGGTCCGCGGGGCGCCTGGCGGAGGACGAGCGGCAGCCGATCACCTCCCGCAGGTGCTCTGCCGCCTCGGCGCGCCGCTCGGCGGCGATCCGCTCGGCCTCGTCGTCGTTATGGGCCTCGCGGACGTGGGTCAGGTATCCGTGCAGCGAGAGGAGGTCGCTCCAGAGACTCATGACAGGACTCCTTCGACTTGAGTTAGGTCGAAGACGTAATCCCGGACATGAGACTGGAACATGCGATAGTTTTTCAACCCCGGTTTGAACTGGCCTCAAGATGAGCAAGGTCCCCCTCCACGTCCTTCCCGGCTTCGTGGCCGCCGCCCGGGCCCGGAACCTCTCCCGGGCCGCGGCCTCCCTGCACGTCACCGTCAGCGCGCTCAGCCACCAGATGCGGGGGCTGGAAGAGCGACTCGGCCAGCGCCTCTTCGACCGCGGGCCCCGTGGGCTCCAGCTCACACCGGCCGGGGAGCGGCTGTTCGGGCAGGTCGCCCCTCACCTCGACGCCATCTCGGCCGCGCTGTCGCCCCAGGCGGCGCGGAACCCCGACGCGCTGACCCTCAGCGTGCTGCCGTCGGTTGCCTCGAGCTGGCTCATTCCGCGATTGCCCGACTTCACCGCCGCCCATCCGGAGGTGGAGCTGAGCCTTCAGTCGAGCGCCGACGTGGTGGACTTCGACCGCAAGGACGTGGACGCGGCGATCCGCTTCGGGCCGGGCGGCTGGCCGGGACTCCATGCCCACCTCCTCTTCGAGGAGTGGGTCCTTCCGGTGTGCAGCCCAGGGCTGCTCCAGCGCTTTCCGCAGGCGCGCCGCGGGGACTTCGCCGGCGTGCCGCTGCTCCGGGACCTCAACGAGCGATGGGACGCCTGGTTCGGCCGCTTCGGCGGCTCGCCGCCGGCACGATGGGTGGCGGCGTTCGACGACACGGACGCGCTGCAGCGGGCCGCAGTCGAAGGGATGGGGGTGGCCCTGGGGCGGCTGAGGATGGCCAGGCCGCTCCTCGAATCTGGCCGGCTGGTGGCGCTCACACCGAACCGGCTCCCGGACAGTTACGGGCACTACCTCGTCTATCCGGCGCGCTCCGAGCACCACCCGGCGGTGGTGGCCTTTCGTGAGTGGGTCCTCGCGGTCGCCTCGGCCGAGCGGAGGGATTCCGAGGAGATCCCGCGGGCCGCGAGCGGCCCACGCCCGCAGAAGAGACGCCGCCGCCGGTGATCGGATTCGAAGGTCCTTCTCAGCCCCTGGTCGGCGGCGGCGTGATTCCGGCGCGGCGGAGCACGTCCACCAGCTCGGCCGGGAGCGCCGACTCGAGGCGCACCCGCGCGCCCGTCTCGGGGTGAGGCAGCTCGAGTCGCTCGGCATGCAGGAAGAGCCGCTTCAGCCCCCAGCGCACCCGGGCCTCCCGATTGAAGCCGAAGTCGCCGTACTTCCGGTCGCCCGCGACGGGGTGCCCGATGGCAGCGAGGTGACGGCGGATCTGGTGGGTCCGGCCGGTCTCCAGCGTGACCTCGAGGAGCGCGGCCTCGCCGCCCTGGCGCAGGACCCGGTAGCGGGTCGCGGCCTCCTGCATGTTGACCCCGCGGCGGGCGCGAGACTCGGCGGACTGCTGATGCTCGGAGAGCGGCAGGTCGATGCGGCCCTCCGCACGGGGGAAGGTGCCCTTGGCCAGGGTGAGGTACTGCTTCCGGGCGCCGCCGTGGGTGAACACCTCGGTGAAGTGCACCATCGCCGGGCGGCGCTTCGCGACCACGATGACGCCGGAGGTCTCGCGGTCCAGCCGGTGGGCGGGGCTGGCGGAGAAGCCATTGCGCTCGGCCCGGGGCCCCAGGTGGGCACGGACCAGGTCCACCAGCGTTCCACCCCGGATGCCACTCCCGGGGTGAACCGCCAGGCCCGAGGGCTTGTCCACCGCCATCATCCACCCGTCCTCATGAAGGATGCGGAGGCGAGCGACCTCCTCCGGCGCGGGGGCGCGAGCGGGGACGGACGCCTCGCCGAGCAGCGCTCGCTCGTCTCCCCGGATGGTGAGCACGTCTCCCTCGGCCAGCGGCTGCTCCGGGCGGGCCCGGCGCCCGTTCACCCGCACTTTCTTGGTGCGGATCATCTTCTGGAGATGGCTGGTCGGGACGCGCGGCAGCCGCTGGCGGAGGACCTTGTCGAGCCGGACCCCGGCATGGTCACTGTCGATGCGAAACTCGAGCATTTTCCTCGGGCGGCGGATGGAAGCACACCGATAGACTGGGGATCCATCTATGCCGAAGACCTTGAAAATCGAGGAGCTGCTGAAGAACGGCTCCACCGAGTGGAACAGGCAGCGGAAGGCCGGGACGGTGTCCACCGACCACACCGGCGCGACCTTCGAGAACCTGTTCTCCGCCAACACCGACCTCTCCGGCCTGGTCCTGGTGGGCACGGAGTGGGACCGCTGCGACCTCTCGAAGGTCAGCTTCCGCGACACCGACCTGTCGAACGCCTACTTCCACGGAGGACGCCTCCAGGATTGCGACTTCCGCGGCGCGAACCTCGACGGGGCGACCTTCGAGCGATTGAAGCTGCTCCGCTGCGACTTCTCCGGCGCGTCGGGGCTGGAGTCGCTCGAGCTGGACGATGTGGACATGGACCGGGTCCACGGCCTGGACGGCGAAGAGGCGCCGCCTCCTCCTCCGCCGCCGGTGCACGGGACGACCTCCTTCACCCGCGAGCAGCGACAGGCCACGGTGGCCGCCCTGACCGGGTCGAGCGGGGATGAGCCGCCCCCGTTCCAGCCGCAGGACCCACCGGGCACCCTGCTCTACCGTGCCTTGAAGCGGCTGGGCTCGACGCCACCCTGGGTGCTGGACGCGCCCGGCCTCCGCCCTCCGCTGCCCACGCGCCTCCCTCCGGGCGCAGGGCTGGAGTCGCTCCTGCGGGAGGCGGTGAAGCAGCGTCTCGAGGGCAGCCGGCCGGTGACCGACCCGGACGCGGTGAAGCGGGCGCAGAACGCGCTGCGGCTCGGCTCGAAGGAGGCGCCCTTCGCGGTCATGTACCTGCGGGAGGTGGGCGCGGAGCCGGCGTTCCGGTTCTCCGCGGCGAACGCGCTTCGCGAGCTCCTGCGGGCCGAGCTCGAGGTCGACGACCTCACCGGGGCGGTGGACCCGCGGGTCGCCGGGGCGATGTGGGAGCTGCGGCTCGCCCACAACGCGGAGGAGGGGCTGGGCGAGGTGCGCCGGCGGCTGGCGGCGACGCAGCTCTTCGAGGCGCTCCTCGAGGCCGGCTTCACCCCGGAGAACAACTGGGACGAGGCGGTCGAGTCGCACGAAGCCGCGCTGGACCTGGTGGCGATGGCGGTGGGCGACGACCGGCAGGCCCTCGGCGAGGCCTTCTCTGCCTACGCCGGACTCCCGGAGGAGGCACGACTGCGCCGGCTGGCGTACCTGGCGGAATCGGCGACCCACCTGGAGCAGCTGTCGCGGTTGCCGGCGGGCACCGAGCCAGACTGGCTACACGGCCCCGAGTTCCGCGAGTGTCACGAGCGCGAGATGCTGACGCTGCAGGCCTTCGCGGCCGCGGAGGTCCCCAAGCGCGTGCCCGAGCTGGCGCAGACCGAGCTGGGCATCCCGGCCGGCACCGTGCCCGAGGACAGCGAGGGAGACCTCTTCATCCACCTGCGCTGCGCGGTGTGCGGCAAGGAAAAGCTGCTGGTCCAGTCGCCGGAAGAGTGATCTCGCGGGCCGCAGCACGCTCTTGCTTCGAGGCAGGCCCGATGCGGCCAATCACCCGCTGAGTCCTCGACCTGCTCTCTCGCGGCTCGGCGTTCAGCCGAACAGGTCGAGCTGCCGCACCGTCCCCAGCGGGCGCGCCTCGATGCCTCGGTCGCGGAGGGCCCGGGCCAGCTCCTGAGCGAACCCGTGGTGCGTGAGGACCTCGGACGCTCCCGTCGACCTCGCGTAGCTGATCAGCCCCTCGAAGTCCGCATGGTCCGAGAGGGGGAACGCCTCGTCCGCCCCGTAGCGGCGCGCGGTTCCTGGATCCACCGCCCAGCCAGTGAGGATGGCCGTCCTCCGGGGCCAGGGGCGCATCAGCCGCTCGAACTTCCAGACGTGCGGCGGGAACACCCCCACCTCGCCGGGGAGCCAGGTCCCATCGAACCGGCGCACCGCCCCAACCTCGACGCCGAGAGACCGGTACACCTCGGCGACGGCGCAGACCGATGCGTGCGCCACCACGCTGTGACCTCGCGAGGTCAGCGCGCGGATGGCCTCCTGGCTCTTCCCCAGGCTGTAGCCGAGCAGCACCGGCGTCGCCCTTCGCTCCAGCGTGGTCCGGGCGAAGGCCTCGATGCCCTCCAGCACCTCGGCCTTCGGCGGAAACCGGTAGCGCGGGTGGCCGAACGTCGACTCGAGCACCAGCGTGTCGCACTCGGCGACCTGCGCCGGTTCGGCCGTCGAGGATGCCTCGAGGTTGAGGTCCCCGGTGTACGTCACCCGCTTGCCGTCGGAGCGGATGACCCGGAGCTGGGCCGAGCCGAGGATGTGCCCCGCCGGGAGCAGCTCCAGGCACAGCGCACCGAGCTCGAACGGCCGGTTGTAGGGAACCGGCAGGCAGGAGGGGAGCGCTCCCAGACGGTGCGCCATCAGCCGCAGGGTCGCGCGCGTGGCGATGACCCGCTCGTGCCGGGCGATGTGGTCCGAGTGCGCGTGGCTGACGAAGGCCAGCGGCGCCTTCCGGTGGGCGTCCAGCCAGAGTGCCGTGCCCGACAGGTGGAGACCTCCGCGTCGCAACTCGACAGGCATGACCGTGGGGGACGAATCTAGCGGAGAACCGCCGAGACCGGCTCGACTGCGCAGAGGACGATCGAACGCCCGTCGTTCATCGGTCGAAGGCCGGCGCTCGAAGCGGCCCGGCGACAGCCCGCCTCATACCGTGCGCCGGTGACACCGCGATCGGCTTGCCCGTGGCCGCCCGGTCGCCTGCTCCAGCCCGCGTCCCGGGAGCGGACGTCGGGTCCCGGGCGCGACATCGTCCGTCACCCGCGACGCCCGGGAGAAGCCCGGTACGGCTCCTGCACGTGCGTGGCGCTTCCATGAGCGAGCTCCGGGTGGTCCTTCGTGCCTTGTGGCGGCAGCGTGGAAGCGCCGTGCTGGCCGTGCTCGCCCTGGGGCTCGGACTCGGAGCGAACGCGGCGCTGTTCTCCCTGGTCGAGGCGAGCCTCCTCCGGCCTCTACCCTTCGCGGCCGCGGAGCGGGTGGTCCGGATCTGGGAGGTGACGCGGGAAGACGCCCAGGCATCCGGGACGCTCAGCCCGGGTGACATCCGGAGCCTCGCGCGCACCAGCCGCACGTTCGAGGCGCTCGCCGGCTACCGGAGCAGCAGCTTCAACCTCGAGACCGGTCAGGAGCCGGAGCGCGTCCCGGGAGCGGTGGTCACGCCGAACTTCTTCCGGGTGTTCCGGGTGCAGCCCGCGGCAGGCCGTTTGATGGACGATGCCCGAGCCGATGGAGTCCGCGAGGCGGTCCTCTCCGAGCGGTTCTGGCGAAGCCGGCTGGGCGCCGACCCGTCTGCGGTCGGACGGACGCTCGAGCTGGGCGGCGAGCTGGTGACCGTGGTGGGCGTGGCGCCCGCGGCGTTCGAGGTGCCTGCAGGAACGGAGATCTGGGTCGCCGGCAAGTCCTGGGTCCCCGAGAATCCGTTGCGTCCCTGGGAGGACGTCTCCACCAACCGGGCCTCGCACTACCTCTTCGCCGCGGGCCGGCTTCGTCCAGGCGGCTCGGTGAAGGCGGCTGCCGACGAGCTCAACGCGCTGGCACGGTCCATCGCCCCCGATGATCCGGACCTCCGATTCCGCACGGTGGAGTACCGGGATGATCTCGTCGGGCCCGTCCGCCCGCGGCTTCTCCTGCTCCTGGGAGCGGTCGGGCTGGTGCTGCTCCTGGCCTGCGCCAACGTGGCGGCGCTCCTGCTGGCTCAGGCTCTCCGTCAGCGGCACGAGGTGGCGGTCCGGGTCGCGCTCGGTGCGTCGTGGCGGGAGCTCCTCCGGATCCAGCTCCTGCGTGGCGCGCTGCTCAGTGCCGGGGGCGCGGCTCTGGGCCTGCTCCTGGCCGCATTCACCCCGCCGCTGCTCGTGGGACTCGGGGTTGCTGGCCTCCACCGGGGTGATCTCCGTCTCTCACCGGCCGTCCTGGCCGTGACGGCGGCGCTGGCGATCGGAAGCACCCTCCTCGTCAGCGCGCTTCCGGTGCTGGCGACCGGGACCGCAGCCGGCGACCTCCGGGGCGCGCCGGCGAGCGCGCCTCCGCGAACGGCGAGGCTGCGCGGGCTCCTGGTCATGGTCGAGGTGGCGCTGGCGTTCGTCCTCCTCGTCTCCGCGGGTCTTCTCATCCGGAGCGTCGCGCGGCTGGAGGGCGTGGATCCGGGCTTCCGGAGCGCGCGCGTGGCCGCCGGCAGCATCGCCCTCCCCACCTCGCGCTACGGCACGGTGGCGAGTCAGCGGGCATTCCTCGACCGGCTCGGCGCTGCGCTGGCCGCGCGCCCCGAGATCGAGAGCCATGCCTTCGCCTCGCACCTCCCGCTCGGTGTGGGCAACGTGCAGCGGACTTTCCGGATCCCGGGCCTCGACGAGCCGCTCGACGTGGACATGCGCCTCGTGAGTCCGGGGTACTTCGGAACGCTCGGCATCCCTCTGCTCTCCGGACGGGGGCTGGAGCCAGCCGACCGGGACGCGCCGGTCGTCATCGTCAACGCTCAGTTCGTCCGGCGCTTCATGCCCGGCGGCGACGCGGTGGGCCGCACGGTGTTCCGGGGTGACCAGGAGCTGCGGGTGGTGGGCATCGTGGCGGACGTGGTCCAGACGCGGCTGGACCGCCCCCCTCATCCGGAGATCTACTTCCCGATCGGATCGGAGTCGTGGCCGACGATGAGCGTCGTGGTCCGCTCGCGCGGCACGGTGGACGTCGCCTCCACCGCGCTGCGCGCCGCGCTCCGGGAGGTCGACGGACGTCAGGCGCTGAGCCGCTTCGGGCCAGTGGAGGACCTGGTGCGCAGCTCGGTGTCCGACCGCCGCCAGTCGATGGAGTTGCTGGCGCTTCTCGGTGTGCTCGCGGTCATCCTCGCCGCGACCGGGATCTACGGCGTCCTCGTGGAGAACGTCTCCCAGCGCACCCGGGAGCTGGGGATCCGCCTCGCCCTCGGCGCGACCGCCCGGCGTGTCCTGACCCTCGTGGTGGCAGGGTCGATGAAGCAGGTGATCGCAGGCCTGGTGGTCGGCGTGGTGGCCGCCCGCCTCGCCGCCACCGGGCTCTCCGGCGCCCTCTTCGGCGTCGGCGCCGCCGACCCCTGGACCTACGGCACCGCCCTGGCCGGTCTCATGCTCGTCGCGCTCTGCGCGGCCGCGCTCGGCGCCCGCCGCGCGACGTCGGTGCAGCCATCCGTCGCGCTCCAGGAGGAATGAGCGCGGAAGGGCGGAGACCGATGGGTTGGTCGGATGATCGCGCCGTCATCGGCCGCGACGGCAAGCGAGGGCCGATCAACCCACTCCGTTTCCGCCATCAGGGCGTGACCGGCCTCCGGCGTGCCCACAGCGCCCCACCGAGCTCCGCGGCGACGATGCCCAGCACGATGAGCGTCCCGCCGGTCAGCTCCCGGGTCCCGAGGTGCTCGCGCCCGACCGCCACCGAGAACACCGCCGCGAACACCGGTTCGAGGGCGAAGATGAGAGCGGCCCGAACAGCCGAGGTCCGCGCCTGCGCCCAGGTCTGCCCGAACATGCAGAGCGCCGTGCTCAGGACCCCGGTGTACAGCACCGCCCACCAGAACGCCGGCGTCGGGTTCAGGGACCTGGGGACGAACGGAAGCGCAACGAGCGAAAGGAGCGCCACCATCCACAGCTGCGCCGCCACCAGCGGCGTCGAGGGGTGCACGCGGGCCGCGGGCTCGAGCAGGACGATGTAGAAGGCGAAGGCCACCGCGCAGGCAATGGTCAGGAGATCTCCCTTCGCCGTCGTTCCGCCGCCGCCGGACATCCCACCGGTCAGGAACCAGAGGCCCGCGACCGCAAGCGCCACGCCCAGCAGCACCGGCGGACTGGGCCATTTCCGGAAGATCAACAGGCCCACGAACGGCACCAGCAGCACGCTCAGCCCGGTGAGGAATCCGCTCCGCGAGGGAGTGGTGAACTGCAGCCCGGCGGTCTGGGTGATGAAGCCGACGAAGAGCAGCGCCCCGAGCGCCGCTCCGGCCACCAGGATTCGCCGGTGGAGCAGCCCCCGCCAGTCGAGAGCGGTGAGCACCGTCGCCGCCAGCGTGAACCGCAGCACCAAGAAGGTGAACGGGTCGGCGAGCCGGAGCGCGTCCTGTACCACGACGAAGCTCGCCCCCCAGATGGCGGTCACCCCCACCAGCACGCCATCGGCGACGACTGCTCTCTCCGCGCGATCGTTCACGGGACGAAGAAGAAGACCAGGGCCATGATGGCGTAGACGCCGAGCAGCATCGCCCCCTCGAGCCAGTGGGTCTCACCATCGAGCGTGACCAGCGCGGTCGCGCCGACCGCCAGGGCGAGGCACAGCACCTCCAGGTGGCTGAACTCGAGGGTGATCGGATGTCCCAGGGGACCGGAGAGGAAGACCAGGACCGGCGCCACCAGGAGCGCGATCTGCTTGCTGCTCTCGAAGCAGATGGTCATGCCCAGGTCCAGCTGCTTCTCCAGGGCCAGCAGAACGGCGGTGCTGTGCTCGGCGGCGTTGCCCACCACCGCGATGATGATGACTCCCACGAAGGTCGGGGTGAGCCCCCAGGCATGGATGACGGTCTCCAGCGAGCCGACGAGCAGCTCGGAAACCACCACCGTGGCCGCTGTGCTCAGGAGCAGCACGCCCAGACCGAGCCCGACCGACCACGGCGGGGGAGCCAGCGTCCCCTCTGACTCGAGCTCGGCCTCGAGCGCGTCGTCCGCCTCGAAGAGCTGCGCGTGGGTGCCGAGCGAGAAGAGCAGGCTCAGGACGTAGAGGAGGATGAGGATGATCGAGACCAGGACCGAGAGCGGACGCATCAGGTGGTCCACCGGGCTCCCGAGCGTGGCGTGGAACAGGTCGGGGACCACCAGAGCCACCACCGCCAGGTACATCAGCGCCGAGCTGGAGAGGGCGGCCGTCGCGTTGAACCTCGGGCGGGGTTCCTTCAGGCCTGCGGCGAGAAGCGTGGCCCCGAGGACGAAGAGGAGGTTCCCCAGGATGCTCCCGGTGATGGAGGCTTTCACCACCGCCGTCTGCCCGGCCTTCAGCGCCGCGATGGCCACGATGAGCTCGGCGGCGTTGCCGAACGTCGCGTTCAGGAGTCCCCCCAGCCCGGGGCCGAGGTGACTGGCCACGGCCTCGGTCGCCGTGCCGATCCACCGGGCCAGGGGAACCAGGGCCAAAGCAGCGAGGACGAACACCCATGTCCCGGCGTGCAGCCAGGCAGCCACGACGGTCGCCGGCACGAATGCCAGCAGGCCCAGGAAGATCTTGTCCGCGCTGCTCAGGCGAGGACGTGCAGTGGTGGCAGTCACGGACGGAGGGGTGCTTCTCGCCGGTCCCCTTCCCTGGATCAAGCTGGTAAACGGTCGGGGCGACCGGAGGTGGTGCGATGGCCGAGCGTTCTCCGCGGAACATGACCGACTACGAGGCCGAGGTCGCCGCCTTTCGCTGGGACCGGCCGGAGCGTTTCAACTTCGCCATCGACGTGGTGGACCGATGGGCCAGCGAACGGCCCGACGCGCCGGCGATGCTCCACTGCGACGACCGCGGCAATCGCAAGGTCTACAGCTGGCGTGAGCTCGCCGAGCGCTCGGTCCATGCCGCCCTCTTCCTTCGCGACCTGGGGCTCCGCCCGGGGGACGGCGTCTTCACCATGCTTCCCCGGCTCGCCGAGTGGTGGATCCTCGCGCTGGGCTGCATGCGTTCCAACCTCGTCCTGATGCCGGGGACGACGATGCTCACCGGCAAGGACGTGCGGTACCGCCTCGAGCTGGGCCGGGCGCGGGCGGTGGTCACGACCGCCGAGCACCTGTCCAAGTTCGAGGTCGGCGCCCACGCCGACATCATCGCCTGGGTCTGCACCGACGAGGCGCCCAGGCCCTGGGTTCAGTTCCGGAGCCGGACGGTGGACGGCGCGCGCGCCGCGGAGTTCCCCGACACCGCCGCCGACGACCGGATGCTCGTGTACTTCACCAGCGGGACCACCGGCATGCCGAAGATGGTGCCCCACACCCACGCCAGCTACGGCATCGGCCACGGGGTCACCGGCAAGTACTGGCTCGACCTCGGGCCGGACGACGTGCACTTCACCCTCTCGGACACCGGCTGGGCCAAGTGCGCCTGGGGGAAGGTCTTCGGCCCCTGGAGCCAGGGGGCGTGCTCGGTGGTCTACGACTTCCGTGGCCGCTTCGACGGCAAGGCCCTCCTCGACCTTCTCGCGCGGGAAAAGGTCTCCACCTTCTGCGCGCCACCGACCGCGTGGCGAGCCATCGTGCTCGAGGATCTGAAGTCGTGGTCCTTCCCCGCGCTCCGGCACGTCATCAGCGCCGGCGAGCCGCTCAACCCGGAGGTCATCGAGGCCTGGAAGCGCGTCACCGGCCTCACCATCCTCGAGGGCTACGGACAGACCGAGACGGTTGCCATCGTGGGCATGTTCCCGTGTCTCCCCTTCAAGCCCGGCTCCATGGGCAAGCCCTCTCCCGGCTTCGACGTGCGGGTCATCGACCAGGAAGCACGCGAGGTTCGGGCCGGGGAGGAGGGGGACATCGCGGTGCGGGTGAAGCCCGAGCGCCCGGTGGGGATGTTCGCCGGCTACCTCGGGGACGAGTCCACCAACGCCGCCTCGTTGCGGGGCGATTTCTACGTCACCGGCGACCGCGCCGTCCGCGACGAGGATGGCTACCTCTGGTTCGTCGGGCGCGCGGACGATGTCATCAAGACCTCCGGCTACCGGGTAGGGCCGTTCGAGGTGGAGTCGGCGCTCCTCGAGCACCCGGCGGTGGCCGAGTCTGCGGTGGTCGGCGTCCCCGACGAGAAGCTCGGTCAGCGCATCAAGGCCTTCGTCGTCCTCAAGCCCAGCGTGGTCAGCTCGGAGGCGCTGGCGAGCGAGCTCCAGGAGCACGTCAAGCGCACCACCGCGCCGTACAAGTACCCGCGGGAGATCTCCTTCGTCACCGAGCTGCCAAAGACGGTGAGCGGGAAGATCCGCCGCGTCGAGCTGCGGCAGAAGCGTTAACGCCGAAACCACCTGGATCGATCCGTCCCTCGCTTTCCCTCGCGGCCGATCCCGGCGTCGCTCCTCCGTCACGTGACGACGGCCACGCTCCCTCGTCGCTCCTAGGCCTCGGCCGCGATTGCGACGCGATCATCCGGTCGACCCAGGTGGTCTCGGCGTTGGTGGAACCGGCGAGCGCGGAGCACGCAGTGGCGAGTGCGCTGGAAGTGTGAAGGTGCGACCGCACCATCCAGCACCGCGGGATGCTCCCCCGGGGTCGGACCTCACCCTCCCCGGAGTCCGCAGAGACCGAGTTCCACGGGATCCGCGTTCAACATAGAACGCCGAGCGGATTCCGAATGCCCGTTCTGCGGAACCTCCTGAAGACGATCACCCCTCCAGCCCGGGAACGCGCGGGCGACTGGGTCCAGCATCCGGACTACTTCCTGGGCAAGGAGGCCCTCGCCAAGGACGACGCGGCGGCGGCGCGCGAGGCGTTCCTGCGCGTGCTCGTCGAGCGGCCCGAGCAGCTGGACGCGAAGGCGGGCCTGGCGCTGGCGACGTACCTGCTCGGCGACCCCGGAGCACTCGCTCAGGTCGACGAGGTGCTCACCCGCGCGCTCGGCGGAACGACCGAGCTTCTGCGGGTGACGCTCGCGGAGCTGGGGCCTTCAGCCGAGGCCCGCGCCCTCCGCCCCTCGCTCGCCTGGCGCGTGGCCCAGCGGCTCGACACCGACGCCGAAGGAAGCGGCGCTCGCCCCTACTACGAGGTGGCCTCCCGGGCGGACGGGTTGATGGGCCTCAAGGCGCGTGTCCGCTCGCTGGAGCTGGATCCGGAGCCGACGGTTCCGGCGCTCTCCGCGGCCGCCGAGGTCACGAAGCAGGAGCCCGAGCTGCACAAGCGGGTGGACGCCCTGTTCCGGAAGCTCGCGCCCGGGAAACAGCGGTTCATTGAAATGCCGCCGGAGGACACAAGTCTGGAATTCGAGCTCCGCCCGTTGTCGGAGGGTGACGCCGGGGCCGCCCGTCCGCAACCCCGGATCGTGCCGGCGCGGCTCGAGGGCATGGACGACGGCGGCCTCCGGGTGACCAGCGCGAGCGGCACCAATCCTCTGCCCTTCCGGCGGATCCTGGGGCTGGCGGTGGGCATCGTGCCCGCCACGGATGGACGGAACACGGTGATCACCGATCTGGTCCTGTCCTGGCCCGAGGGAGAGAAGGGCTCCACCATCCTTCGCCTGCATGTCGCTGACCTGGGGCTCGACCGGCTCTACCCGGGAGTTCCTCCCAAGGAGGCCTTTCCGTGCTGGGTGCGGGACATCGCGGCCCGTTCGGGTGCGAAGCGCCTGCCCCCGGACAGCGATGGCCGCTCCGTCCCACGCTACGCCAGCCCCGACGAGATGACGCGCCGGGTGCACGGCGAAGGCTGAGCCGACTCGCGCGGTCCCGCTGGCGCGACGTCCCGAGCCCCGTTCAGGCGCGGAGCGCCGCCGCGAGCATCAGCCGCGCCTTCTCCCAGTCTCTCCGCACGGTTCGCTCGGTCACGCCGAGCGACTGCCCGATCTCCGGCTCCGTCATTCCGGCGAAGTACCGCATCTCGACCACCCGCACGAGCCTCGGGTCGACCTCCTCGAGCTGCTCCAGCGCCCGGTGCACCGAGAGGATCTGCTCCTCTCCCGAAGGCTCGGCGGACAGGTCGGTCTGGAGGGTCACCCGCTCCTGGTCTCCACCGCGCCGGGCCGCGCTCCGGGCCCGGGCGAAGTCGACGATGACCGAGCGCATCGCCCGGGCGGCATAGGCCATGAAGTGCTCGCGGTCGTTCACCAGGATGCGGCCCGCATGCTGCAGCTTGAGGTAGAACTCGTGCACCAGCCCCGTGGTGTCGAGCGCGGTCCCGCTCCGGCGGCTCGAGCCCGGCCGTGCGCGGGCCAGCTGCTTCAGGGGCTCGTAGAGCTCCGCGAGCAGATGCTTCCAGGCCTCGGACTCACCGCCGTTGACGCGGTGGATGAGCTGGGTGATGTCGCCCACGTCGCGCCGCAGCGTAGCATCCGCAGGAAGCGGGAATGATTTCGCTCGCGCGGCCCTGCCGGGGATGCGACCCTGGAAGGCGCTCCGCGAGCATCCGGGCTTCCAGAAGCTCGCGACTGCCGCGAGGAAGTGACTCGCGGACCGCGGGGTCAGGCCGCCGCCCAGCGGTCCACGGCGTCGCCGGGCACCCGGCGCACGCGTCCGGCGTCCTCGAGCACCTCGAGGTTTCCCACCACCTCGGAGAGCGTGAGGTACAGCCGCGCGCCTTCCTGCCGCCCGAACAGCGCGTTCGACAGTTCCACCGGCGTGCACGGACCCTCGGCGAGCGCCCCGAACAGCTTCTCCTGCCGGCGCTCGTAGAACCGGAGGAGCGAGTCGATGGCCGCGCGGTGTCCCTGGAACGGAGCGCCGTGGCCGGGCAGCACCCACGCCACGTCCAGCGTCCGGACCCGGGCGATGCTGTGCATGTACTGGACGAGCGCGCGCCGGGTGGTGTGCTCGTCGACGAGCTCGAGGAACGGATTGGGCGAGGTGCGGGCCAGGAGGTGATCGTCGGCGAAGAGCAGCCCGTGCTCTGCATCCCAGAGGCAGACCAGGCCCGGGGTGTGCCCCGGTAGATGGAGGACGTCGAGCCGGACCTTTCCCACGCGGAAGTGCTCACCCTCGGTCAGCGGCAGGACCCGCGTCGCATCGACGCGGCGGCTGTACTTCCCGCTGTGCTTGCCGACGGAGAGAAGGCGCGGCAGCTGCTCCTCCGGCACTCCCTGCCGGCGGAGGAAGGCGGCATACACCGGTGCCCGGCTCTCCCAGACGTCGTCGCCGACCACCTTCTCCATGTCCCCGGGGTGGAGCCGCACCGTCGCGCCGCTCAACTCAGCGAGCAGCTGCGCGTTGCCGAAGTGGTCGACGTGCCCGTGGCTCACCACCACCTGGGCGCAGCGGCGGAGGTCGAGACCCGCGGCGGCGGCACCGGCGTGAAGCGCGGCGATGCCCTCCGGCGTTCCGATCCCGCTGTCGAAGAAGAAGAGGCCGCGCTTGCCGTCCTCGATGGCGTAGGCGTTCACCGGCCCGCCCGCATCGGGAAACGGCACTGGCATCGGCAGCCGGTGAATGCCCAGCGCGCGCAGGACGGCGTCGCCGTCGGGGGATGCCTGCTCGGTGCTCACTACGACTTCGAGGCGTGGATCGCCGCCCGGAGCTCGGGGAGAACCTTGAACAGGTCGGCGACGATTCCGTAGTCGGCCACCTGGAAGATGGGCGCCTCCGGATCCTTGTTGATCGCGACGATGACCTTGCTGCCCTTCATCCCGGCCAGGTGCTGGATGGCCCCGGAGATGCCCGCGGCGATGTACAGCTTGGGCGCGACCACCTTTCCGGTCTGGCCGACCTGAAGATCGTTGGGAACCCAGCCCGCGTCGCAGACCGCGCGGGAAGCGCCGACCGCGGCGCCGAGCTCGTCGGCGAGCGCCTCGATCTCCTTGAAGTCACCCTTGGTGCCCCGGCCGCCGGAGACCACGATGCTGGCCTCGGTCAGCTCCGGCCGCGCGCTCTTGACCTCGTCGAAGGAGACGAACTGCGTGGGCGAGCTGGCCACGTCCGCCGGCGGCTGGAAGGCCTTCACCTCGGCAGCCCCGCCGCCCGCCTCGGCGGAGGAGAACTCGGTGGCCCGGATGGTGAACGCCTTCACCGGCGTCTTGAGCTTCACGTCGGCGATGACGCTGCCGGCCCACATCGGTCGGGTGAACGTCACGTCGGTCCCCGAGCCGGAGAAGGCGAGCACGTCCGAGGCCATCGCGGCCTTCAGCCGGGCGGCGACCCGGGGCAACAGATCTCGGCCCTGCGCGGTCGCGGCGGCGCCGACGAAGTCCGCGCCGATGGAGGTCGCCAGGGCGGCCACCGCAGGAGCGAAGGACTCGGCGACGTAGTGGGCGAAGGCCGGCGAGGCGACGGTGTGGATGACCGCGGCCCCGTACGGCTTCAGCTGCTCGGCGAGCTTCGCCGGATCCTGGGCCAGGATCGCGAGGT
>JBKPMY010000461.1:0-16331 GCA_046732375.1 Myxococcota bacterium | reverse complement strand
GCGGATGGCCTCGTTTCTCGAGGGGCTCACGGCGTCCCCGGATGTCATCGTCGCCAATCCTCCCTACCTCCTCGACCCGGCCGGAAGACAGTACCGCCATGGGGGACACCCCCTCGGGACCGGCATCGCTCTGCAAATCGCGAGGGATGCGCTCAACCATCTCCGGCCCGGAGGGCTGCTCGTCCTCTATACTGGAAGCCCCGTGGTGGACGGAGTCGACCCCTTCCGGCACATGCTGGAGACTCTGTTCGAAGCTTCCTGCAGCACGTCCTTGATTCGCGAGCTCGATCCCGACGTCTTCGGAGAGGAGCTCGAATCCTCTGCGTATGCCGACGTCGAGAGAATCGCGCTACTTTCCGTCGTGGCCCGGAGATGCTGAGAGCCAGCCCAGCCGCTCGAGCGCCGCCCGGTCCTCACGCAGGAAGCGCTCGCCGATGTCGAGGCGGTAACGAAGATTGGGGACCACGACCCCGGCCGCGGTGGAATACGCGGCCTTTCTCGCCGCGGGCACGTCGCGCCCCACGCCGGTCGCGACCATGACGTATCCCACAGTTCCGGCGGTGAGCAGCTGCCTGCCGGCCCTCGCGACCTCGCCGAGATGGAGATGACTCCGGCGCTCCTCGTCTCCGAGGCTGGTCCGGAAGGTGATCGGCAGGCCCTTCGACAGGCGTGCGTAGCCGTCGCGGTGAGGGAAGGGTGGGACGGTGAGGACCACCGCCATCGAGTACCCGGGCAGGCTCCTGAACGAGCCTCCATCGCCGGACAGGAGGTGCCGGAAGAGCTCGGCCCAGCCGTCGGCCTGGAGCACTGAGAGAACTGCGTAGCCGGGGTATCCAAATCGACAGGTGAACTCGAGCGGCCATGCGCCGTCGGCATTCACCACGGTATTCAGGTTGATGTACCCGCAGTAGCCTGCCGCCGCGAGCCACGGCTCGACCCGCGCCAGCGTGGCCTCGAAGAAACGCTCGCTTCCCTCGTAGGTCGCCAGCGTGCCCATCTCCCCGGTGAGCTCGCCGAGGTCGCCCGGAAAGAAGCGCTTGTGCTCCCAATCGAGGCAGGCGGGTCGCAAGAACTGGCGGCCGTCGAAGTAAGCACCGACGCCCATCTCCACCCCGCTCAGGTACTGCATGAGCACGAACCGCACCGGGGTGTCCAAGGGCCAGGTCGCGCTCTGCCGGGCGAGGACTCCGAGCATGTCTGCGCCGTCTTCGAGCTGGCTCACGTAGGTCCGGGTGGACGCGAAGCCCGGACCGTCCGGCTTGTACACGTAGCGCCCTGGCCGTTCGCGGACGAACCGCGCGGCGGCCTCGAAGTCGACGAAGACGCGAGTCTCGCCGATCGGGAGCCCGAGCCTTGCCAGGAGCTTCTGTCCGAACTCACGTTCTGACTCGAGCCGGTCACCTGCCGCGCTTCCCCCGATGACCTGATATCCGTCGGCGCGGAGCGAATCCTGGAGCGCGCCGTCCGTCGCGGTCTCGAAGAGGACGACGCCGTCCTGGCCAGCGTCGCGAATCCACGGCAGCTCCGCGCGCCAGTCCTCCACCCGGCTCACGAGGCCTTCGCCGACGTCCGCCGCGTCCGGGTCGCGCACGTGCACCCGGACCTCGTGCCCTTGCTGCCCGAGCTGCAGGTAGAGCGCGAGCAAGTCGTTCGAATCGCCGATCCCGAGGAATCGCATCCGCTGAGGAATGTGTAGCGGGGGAGTCACCCTCGCAGGAGCAACGATGGAGGTCGAAGGGTCGAGCATGCGACACAGCGCCTCTCCTCTGCCGGGGCTGCCGTCAGGAGCCTTGCGTACCCATCCTTGCTGGAATGGACGGAGCAGACTTCTTGCCTGTGGCGCCGCACCGACCGGAGGACCGAAGTGACTCGCCTCTCCTCCTCGAGGGGCTTCACCGTGCACTCGCCGGGTGGAATGCTCGCCGGCTCCGCCCGGAAGGACCCAGCTCCCGCTGGCGCTCGGAGCTGGAGGAGGACCTCCGGATGCGCACGGTGGAGGGGAAGTGGATCGAAGCCGAACGCCACGCCGTCGCTCGGCTGCTCCTTGACGTACCGTGCCGTGTACCGGATTTCCTGCGATGGTTTGAGGCGCTGCGACATGAAGGCCCGGGCCAGTTCGATCCGCTCTTCGACTGGATCGCGGAGCGGGCCACACTCGACGAGCTCCGCTGGTTCTTGCGCCAGGAGCTCGCGGGAGAGGCCGGCTTCGATGACCTGGTCGCGCTCACCCAGATCAAGATGCCCGCCCGCCCGAAGATCGAGCTGGCACGCAACTACTGGGACGAGATGGGGCGCGGCCGCCCCGAGGCGACCCATGGAGGATTGCTCGCCCGTCTTGGCGACGCACTGGGCATCCAGAGCGATGGGCTCCACGCGGTGTGGGAGGCCCTCGCTCTCTCCAATCTCCTTCTAGGGCTCGCCACCAACCGGCGCTATGCGTGGCAGGCCGTGGGCGCCCTGGGAGTGGTCGAGCTGACCGCACCGGATCGCGCGGAGCTCGTGGACCGCGGTCTGAAGCGGCTCGGGGTGGGCGGCCGGGCGCGAATCTACTTCGCGCTCCACGCCACACTCGACCGGGAGCACTCCGCCGCCTGGAAAGCCGAGGTGCTCGCGCCGCTGCTGGAGGAGGACCCGACCCGCGCACCGTTCCTGGCCGAGGGAGCGCTGCTCCGGCTCCGGGCGGGCGCGAGCTGCTTCCGGAGGTACAGGAGCGAGCTTCGCGTGCCGTAGTTGTGGGTCTGACCTGCGGCCTGATCACGCAAGACGAGAGCATCTTCCCACTCGGCGTCGGCCGTTTCCGGGGAAGTGACGTCTGGTCTAGCCGGTCCGAGCAGCCGGAATGGCGGCTGCTTCGGCCCGCCAAGCGTGCAACGCCGCCCCCAAGCTGGGAAGAGTACGGAGTCGCCCGCTTTCCAGCGCTCGACTCGCCTCCGCGACCGGCGACGGATCCGCGGGGTGCACCGGCTCCTCAAGCGCCCTGCATCGAATCTGCCACCCTAACCCGGTGCACGCCTCACCATGGCTGAGATGCAGAAGCCCGGCCACCCGGTCCAGCAGGAGATCGAGGACGGCCTCGGCCACGGCGGGGAGGTACACCGGCGTGGCGAGGAGGTTCTGCTCGAGCGCTCCGGGGACGCCCAGCCCGAACGGCGACCCGATGCGCACCACGAGGGCGCGCGGGTGGCTTGCCAGCAGCCGGCGCTCACCCTCGAGTCGGGTGAGCCCGAGCGCGGACCGGGGGGACGGGACGCTCCGTTCGCGGTGAAGGCGGGCTCCGGAGCTCCAGAAAACCTCGGCGGTGGAGAAGCTCACCAGGGGCAGCTTTCCCACGGCGCGGGCCAGTACCTCCGGCCCGTGGACGTGCACCCGGGCCGCGTCCTCTAAATTCCGATCGGCGGCGCCGGGAGCGGATCGTCCAGCGGTGTTGACGATTGCCCAAGGCGAGTACCGGGCGACCGCCCGGCGAACCGCGTCCTCCGAAGCCACGTCCACCTCGCCGTGGCTCACCACCACGCACGGAACGCGGCGCGCGCGGCACGCCTCCGCCAGGGACCGGCCGAGGACCCCCTGGCCTCCCAGCACCAGGAGGGGCGGACCCGTTGTGGTTTCCGCCGGCCGCCACCACCCGGGCGCGTGGAGCACCGGATGTTCCCAGCGTCCCTCGGTCGCCAGTCGGCGCAGCATCTTGGCCAGGGCGGTGGGCCGGGGCGAGGGTGCGCGGATGTCGAACACCCCGGGCTCGTAGTCCCCTCGCTCGTCTACCACGAGGCGGTTCCAGTCGTGCGATCCGAGAAGTGCCCAGGCGGTGACCGCCTGCACGTCCACGCCCTCGGTGCGGAGCTGCACGGCGGCGTCCCACGCCTCCTTGAACCAGCGGAGCTGGTCCGCCCGGTGGCCGCCCTGGTGTACCTCGGTGAGGGCCACCGGGGTGCGGTACCGGTCCCACGCCGAGGAGAGCACCGCGCGGTGGCCGAAGAAGTCTCTCGGGTGGCCAAGGCTGGTGTGCACGTCGGCATAGCTCTGCCGGCCGTTGCCGCCGTGCGACCAGCGTGGGTGCAGGTCGAGCCGCTCGTCCAGCCACCGATCGCTGGTCACGTAATAATTGAGGCCGACGACTTCCGGCGGGCAGGGCTGCCGCGCTAGGGCCTCGAGCTGTCCCGGCGCCGTCCCGAGCTCGACGAGCCAGGCGTGGAGCGGGTGACCCGGGACTACGCGGCCGAAGAGGAGGTCCAGGCTCAGCCAGCGGCGGTGGTTCTCGAACTCCACCTGGCGCCACATTGCCGGAGTCCCGGTGCTCCGACCCATGTCCTCGGTCTGGACCAGGCGTGCGCCCGGGATGACGTGCCGGATCTCCTCCATCGCCCGCACCGTGGCCCGCGTCTGAACCAGCAGCGCGCGCGCCATCGCGGCCGCGTCGGTCCGGTGCGGGTACCAGTGCCCGTACAGCGCGCTGAAGCGGGCGGTGGTGAGTGGCTCGTTGACCGGCGTCCAGTCCTCCACCCACGGGAAGCGCTCGGCGGCGGCGCGGGCGAACCTGGCGAGTCCCTCGACGAAACCTTCCTCGAGAAGGTTGGTCCCCGCTGGACCGCTCCCGTGGTGGAGGAGCCCGACGATGGGCCGGACGCCCAGCGCCCGAAGTCGCTCCAGCCGTCGGGTAGGCCAGGTCCAGTCCGCCGCGTCGAGGCCGGCCGGAGCGACCGACTCCCAGAGGACCGGCATCCGCAGCGCCTGGAGACCGAGCGCGGCGAAGCGGTCGACGTCCGAGAGACGGTTGCGGTGGCCGTTGCGGCGCAGCTGGTCGAACCAGCGGTCGCCCACGCGATTCACCGTGCACTCCACGCCACCCCAGAGTTCGGGCAGGGCTCGCCCGGGCTCCGTCACGCCTGACCTTGCACCTGCATCTCCAGCAGGTCCTTCCGCTGGACGCCGATGAGACGCGTGCAGAGCGTGAGCGCCTGCGCCACCACCTGGTCCATGTTGTAGTACCGGTACGTCGCCAGCCGGCCCACGAAGTGGACGTGCGGCGTGGCCTTCGCGAGCGCCTCGTACTTCCGGTACAGCTCCTGGTTCTCCGGACGCGGCACCGGGTAGTAGGGGTCGCCCTCCGCCGTGGGCAGCTCGTACACCACCGTGGTCTTCGGGTGCACCTGTCCGGTGAGCTGCTTGAACTCCGTGATCCGGGTCCACGGACCGTCGTTCGGGTAGTTGATGACCGGAACCGCCTGCGCGACCTCCTGGTCCAGCGTCTCGAACTTGAACTGGAGCGAGCGGTACGGAAGCCGCCCGTAGCGATAGTCGAAGAACTCGTCCACGGGGCCAGTGAAGACCACCTCACGGTGGGGGATGAGGTTGCGCACCTCGTGGTAGTCGGCGTTGAGCAGCACCTTGATGTTGTGATGGCTCAGCATCCGCTCGAACATCCGGGTGTACCCGTGCCTCGGCATCACCTGGTAGATGTCGCCGAAGTAGCGATCATCCTTGTTGGTCCGGACCGGGATGCGGGCGATGACCGAGGAGTCCAGCTCGCTCGGGTCCAGACCCCACTGCTTCCGGGTGTAGTTCTTGAAGAACTTCTCGTAGAGCTCGCGCCCCACGCGGGAGAGGACCACGTCCTCCGAGGTACGGATGGGATTCCGGGGCTCGGCCACCTTTGCCAGGAACTGCTCGACCTCCATCGAATTGAGGTTCAGCCCGTAGAGCGTGTTGATGGTGGTGAGATTGATGGGGATGGGCACCAGCTGGCCGTCCACGTGCGCGCGCACCCGGTGCATGTACGGGCGCCACTCGGTGAAGCGGGAGAGGTACTCGAAAACGTCGCGGCTGTTGGTGTGGAAGATGTGGGGGCCATACTTGTGGATCAACACACCCGCGTCGTCGTGGCAGTCGTAGGCGTTTCCCCCGATGTGGTTCCGCCGCTCGACCAGCAGGACCTTCTTCCCGTGCGCCGAGGCCATGCGCTCGGCCACGACGCTGCCGGCGAAACCGGCTCCCACAACCAGGTAGTCGAACATCGCGGTCATCGAGGCTGTCTGTCAGGCGGCCGGCGCGCTGAGGCGCCGGGAAGGGATGGCTGCATCGAGGAGTGACTTCATCCGGGCCCAGGTGCGGTCCCACGACGTGGAGGCGAGGAACCGATCGGCCCGGGCGAGATGCGCCTGCCGATCCTCCCGAAGGAGGCGCTCGATGCAGGCCACGAACTGCGCCGGGGTATCGGCGAGACGGACCAGGCCCTGCTCTCCGTAGGGCGTGACCACGTCACGGATGGAGGTGCTCACCACCGGTAACCCGGCGGCGAGGTACTCCGGCGTCTTGGTCGGACTGATGAACCGCGTGGCGTCATTCCGGGCGAAGGGCATCACCCCCACGTCCCAGCCCGAGAGGTAGCTCGGCAGCTCCCTGTAGGACTTGCTCCCGAGCCAGTGGACGTTGGGCGGCCGCGGCAGGTCCGCGAAGTCGATCTTCGCTGTGGGGCCGAGCATCACCCAGTGCCATCCCGGCTGCGCCGCCGCGGCGTCCCGGAGCAGGTTGAGGTCGAAGCGCTCGTCGATGACCCCGAAGAAGCCGAGCCGGGGATGCGGGATACCCGCCTGGTCGGGGGGGTCGGCCTGGGGAGCCCGCGCCGCGGCGAAGTGCTCGACGTCCACGCTGCTCGGAACCCCGTGCACGTTGGGGTGCAGCGAACGCTTGTGCTCGTAGAGGCTCATCCCTCCGGTGAACACGACATCTGCGCGCGAGATCAGGTCCGCCTCACGCTCCAGCAGCAGCGGCGAGGCGCCCCGGAACAGGGACAGCTCGTCCATGCAATCGAAGGCGATGGCGAGCGGTTCGATATCGGCGCTGTAGCCCAGCGCCATGGGAGTCCAGTACCAGGCGACGAACTGCTCCACCGACTGCTCCCGGAGGAGGGCCTTCAGGAGCTCGCCCTGAATCTGCTCCGACTCGGCCTGGTCCATCCCCGACCGAAGCCGGGGGACGGCGACGATCACCCCCTCCTCGGTGCGACGGACGTCGAGCCGCGGAACGTCATCGTCTTGGGCAGGAAGCGGCTCCTCGAAGAAAAAGACCCGTCTCTCCCGGGCAAACCGAGACATCAGGTGCTGCGGCCGCTGGAAGACAAAATTCCAGCGCAGATGGCTCAAGCAGATCAGGTCGGGAAGTTTCATCGGCGCTGCAAGGTGTTGCCTGAGGGTGGAAGACGCCAGTGCAATGCGGCAGTGCTCGGCTGGTCAGCGCCGTGGAATCTCGGCGTCTTCAACGGTCCCCTCTCGTACCGGAGTCCACTCAGTTCCCAGGCCACTGGATTCGCACTGCGCGTCCCTCTTCCAGCGGCATCCATGCCGTCTGCTCGGGATGGTTGCGAGCAGAAGCTCCACGCAGGCCCCCTGGCCCGAGCTCGACCCGCCGTCGCCCGGGAATGACGAAGCCCCGACTAGTCGGTGTGCTCGCCGATGAGGTGCGGCCGGCCCGGCGCCTCGGCGCTGACTTCCGACCCGGCCCTGAAGCGCTCGCGGCTGCTCACGACTCGTCGCCCTCCGGATCCTCCTCGTTCTTCGGACGCGGCGCCGGCGGCATCGAGAGGTCACTGTGGAAGCGCTCGCCGCGGGTCGCGGCGGCGATGCGCTCGAGTGGGAACTTCGGCGTCCGGTCCGCGTGAAGCAGCCCGTTCGCCTCCTGATAGGTATCGGCGAACTGCGTGTAGCAGAAGCCCGCGAGGAGATGGAGCGAGCGCACCGTTTCCAGGAGCTTGCCGTAGCGCTCGGCCAGCTCCTGACCGTCGGCCACCCGGCTGTAGCCCCAGGTCTCGCGTCCACCGCGCTCGAGCGCGATGCCGCCGAACTCGCTCAGTACCACCGGGTGCTCCGCCTGGTCCGTCCCGAGGAGGAGAGACCGCCCGCCCGGCCGCTCACGCCGGAAGAGCCGGGGGCGCTCCACGTCCGCGTGATAGCGGCGCGCCAGGGCCTCCGGATCTGGGTCGTAGTCGTGAATGCCGATGATGTCGGTCGTCACGCTCTCCCAGCCGTCGTTGCCGATGACCGGCCGCGTGGGATCGAGCGTCTTCGTCAGGTGGTACAGCGCCTGGACGTAATGCCGCTCCTCCGGATTATCGGGCAGGTTGGGCACTCCCCAGCTCTCGTTGACCGGCACCCAGGCCACCAGGCATGGGTGGCTGTAGTCGCGGCGGATGGCGTCGGTCCACTCCCGCGTGACCCGCTCCACCGAGCGCTTCGTGAAGCGGTACGCGGAGGGCATCTCTCCCCAGACCAGCAGGCCCAGCCGGTCCGCCCAGTACAGGTAGCAGGGGTCCTCGAGCTTCTGGTGCTTACGAACGCCGTTGAATCCCATCGACTTCGCAAGCTCCACGTCCCGGCGGATCGCGGCGTCGTCCGGAGGCGTGAGTCCCGTCTGCTCCCAGTAGCCCTGGTCGAGGACCATCCGGAGCATGTACGGCCGCCCGTTCAGGAGGAACCGATCGCCCTGGACCGTCACGTCGCGGAGGGCGGTGTAGCTGTGCACCGTGTCCACCACCTGGCCCTCGGCGTCGCGCAGGGTGAGCTCGGCCTGGATGAGGGTGGGCGAGGCGGGGTTCCAGAGCAGGTCGTTCCGCGAGTCGTCGATGCCCGGGTCCGACAGGGCGATTCGCCGGGTGACCTCCCCAGCCACCACCCGGTAGCGGTCGTGCGCGAGCAGCTGGCCGCGGGCCCGCAGCAGCACCTCCAGGGCGTGCGCGTCCGGTTCGTTCCCCGCGACGAGCGCGTGAAGGCCGATCTCCCAGCGGGCGAGGTTGGGGGTCCAGCGCAGTACCGAGATCGCCGTCGGCGGCAGCCGCTCGAGCCAGACCGTCTGCCAGATCCCGGTCGTCCGGGGGTACCAAATCGAGTGCGGGTCTCTCTGCCAGTCCTGCTTGCCGCGCGGCTTGGCGAGGTCCTGTGGATCGTCGTCCGCGCTGACCACCAATTCGTGCTCGCCGCCGTCCGCCACCTCCAGCGTGAGGTCCACCGAGAACGGCGTGTACCCGCCCTCATGGCGACCCACGAACCGGCCGTCCACGTAGACCACCGCCTCGCTGTCAACCGCGCCGAAGTGGAGCAGCATCCGCTCGCCGAGGCCGAGCGGCGCGACGTGGAAGCGGCGGCGATACCAGCACCGCTCGTAGAATCCCCTCTCCCCCACGCCGCTCGCCGGAGTCTCGGGGCTGAACGGCACCACGATCGTCCGCTCCCAACGCACCTTGTCCGGGCGGACAACCCTCGCCTGGGGGTCGATGGCGAACTCCCACCGACCGTTCAGACTTTCCCAGCCGGCGCGTCGGAGCTGCGGGCGCGGATAGCCCCGGGCGCCCGAGCCGTCGACGGAGGGGGCCATGCGCGGCGCAGTGCGGTGGGCGGGCGCGTCGCCGTGCTGAGCAAGTCGCTCGGGCATGACCGAGGGACAGGGTAAGCGCATCCGCCCGGACCTGCGAGGGGTACTAGGGTCGCGTTTGCACCGGCCTCTCCTTCGCCTCACAACGAGCCTGCTGGTCCGTTGAGGAGCGGCTGCAGCGAATGCGCCTCGCTGGTCGGGTTTGACCGGGCCGACGGCCCTTCCGACTCAAGTTCTCCGGCCCCTGGCGACCCCGTCGGGCGTCGCCGCACTCGAGCTCACCACGCCAGACACACCGAGGGCATCTCACGCCACGCTGGTGGCCCGCCGTTCGGAAGCCGGCGGTGGTGAGGGTCTGGCCGTCGCGCGCATGTCCAGGCCCACCGCTAGAGCGGAGAAAGGGTCGACTCTGGAGCGCTCGCTTTGCCGGCGCGACCTCGTCCGGGCGCGACGAGCGCGACCGCGGAACGGGTGGACAGGTGCAATCGCATCACCAGGTTCTCGGCTCCCCGGGTCCAAGGAGATCCTCATGACTTCCCCTCAGAACGATGCGTCGGCCGGCTCGTCCCAGCTCGGACGGTCAGCCGCAGAACTCGGCGACAAGGTCCAGGAGACCGCCGGTCGGGTCGCCGAGAGCCAGCTTTCGAAACAGAAGGAGACCGCCTCCGGGATTCTGGACCAGGTGGCCGAGGCGATCCGCATGACCGGCGACCAGCTACGAGCCTCCCGACAAGAACGGGTCGCCGGCTATGCCCAGCAGGCCTCCGACCAGGTCAAGCGCTTCTCCGAGTCGATCCGGGACGCCGAGCCCAGGGATGTTCTCCGGCGGGTGGAGGACGTGGCTCGCCGCGAGCCGGCGCTGTTCGTAGGCGGTGCGTTCCTGCTGGGGCTCATCGGAGCACGATTCCTCAAGAGCTCGGAACGCTCCCGTGACACCGGGCGGGAAGCGCCGCGCCTTCCGCCGCTCGACCGGGCCGGGGGCGGCCAGCCTTACACCGCGAGTAGGGTCGGCGGTGGCTCGAGCGGCGGCATCGACGAGGATGAGGAGCTCGGCATCCGCTCCGACCAGTCGAACATCGTGGCCAGGGAGCACTGAGCCATGCTCGACGAGAGCCCCGGCGATGTCCGGCCGGCCAGCGAAAGGTCCATCGGAGACCTCTTCGGTGACCTTGCCCGCGAGCTCGGTACGCTCGTTCGCCAGGAGATCCAGCTTGCAAAGGTGGAGATGTCGGAGAAGGCCTCCCAGGCTGCACGGGAGGCCGCCAAGATCGCCGCCGGGGGCACACTCATGCACGCCGGCCTGCTCGCGGTGATGGCCGCGGGCATCCTCGCGCTCGGCACGTTCATCCCGCTCTGGGCCTCGGCGCTCGTGGTCGGCCTCGTGGTGCTGGCCATCGGTGGCGGCCTGGCGAAGAGCCGGCTGGAGGCCCTCAAGCGCATCGATCCGGCCCCCCGACAAACTATGGAGACCCTCAAGGAGGATGCACGATGGGCAAGAGAACGGGCCCAGTGAAGGACAGGGGAGCCTCGACCGGTCGGTCGCCCCGCAGCCGGGGCGCGACCACGTCGGGTGACACACCGGCCCACTCCGAGGAGAGCGTCGCCCCCGATATGGGCGGCGAACCCACGGAGGCGCGAGGCGGGGACGCGCCGGCGGAGATCCGCGAGAACATCGAGCAGACCCGGGTTGAGCTGGACGGCACGCTCGGCGAGCTCCAGGAACGGCTTTCGCCGAGCCACGTCAAGGAACAGATCCGGGAGTCGGTGAAGGAAACGATTGAGGAAACCAAGACCGCGCTGCGCGCAGCGACGGTCGGAAGGGTTGAGACCATGATTCGAGATACCGGGAGCACGCTCAACGAGGCGCGGCAGTCAATCTGGACCACCATCCGGGAGAATCCCGTGCCCGCGGCGCTGTCCGCCATCGGGCTGACCTGGCTGTTCCTCAACCGGGGTGGAAAGAGCGACGGTGGTCGCCGTTACGAGACGGGGTTCGAGCCGGAGGAGTACGGCCGGGGGTACGGTGGAGACCGCGGGCTCGGGTCCCGCGCGGGGACCGCGGTCCGGCAGGTGAAGGAGCGGGCTTCCGACGCGGTGGAGTCTGCCCAGCAGAAGGCGGGCGAGCTGGTGTCGACGGCGAGCGAAACGGCCGAACGGGTGGCCGACCGGGCCCAGGTCCAGGTTCGCCGGGTGGAACAGGCGGTCGGGCGGTGGATGGATGACAATCCGGTCGCGGTCGGGGCGGTGGCGCTCGCCGCGGGCACAGCGCTCGGCCTTGCGCTCCCACGCACTGAGAAGGAGGACCAGCTCCTGGGCAGCGCCCGCGACACGGTGGTCGACCGGGCGCAGGAGCTGGCGAGCGAGGCGGTGGACACGGTCCGGGAGCGGATCACCACGGAGGTCCCGAACCAGCAGCCTCAGCAGCAGACGCACTGAGCGGCCCGGCTCCCTCGGGCGGGCGCGGCTTGACGCTGCGACTTCGCGAGCATTCACGCGCATTCCGGTTGGGCGGCGACCTCGCGGTCTGCGTGTGTCGCGGGACGGGGACCCCCCTCGTCGCGACGAGCGGTTCGCCTCCTGCCGGGGACGCCGACGGAGGAGGTTCCGTCTCCCCGGAGTCATTCGACCTCTTTCCGGACGGGTCGTCCTCTGGCCAGGCGAGCCATCTTCAACGCTCGTTCTTTGAGTCCTTTGCCGGGACATCCGGCTCCCACGGCGCCAGGGGCCTGTGGCGAGGAGCGCACGGTGCAGGCGCACTTTATTTATCAGCGGCTCGTCCGACTCTTGATGCGCTTCCAGCCGCCCACGCGCTCGCTACCAAGCTCTCCGATCGGACTCGCTACACGACGGCATCGTGATCACTTTGTCACCCAACCCGGGGACGATTATGGACGCCACAAAGCTCTTGAAGTCGCAGCATTCTGAAGTGAAAGCCCTCTTCAAGAAGTATGAGAGTGCCAAGGGCTCTAGCCAGAAGCAGGCGCTCTTTGAGCAGATCGCGGACGCGCTGGCTGGCCACTGCACCATCGAAGAGAAGATCTTCTACCCGTCGGTCTACGTCGGCCCGCTGAAGGACGCACTGGAGGAGGCCGTCGAGGAGCATTTGGCGGCGAAGCGCGTCATCGCCGACCTGTTGGCCATGAAGCCAGGCGACGACCAGTTCGACGCCAAGATGACGGTGCTGCAGGAGGAGATCGAGCACCACGTCGAGGAGGAGGAAGGCTCACTCTTCCCCAAGGTGGAAAAGAATTTTCCCGCGGAAGAGCTCTCGGCGATGGGCGACCAGATGAAAGCCCTCTTCGATGAGCTTCAACAGGGAGAGCCTCGAAAGAACGTACTCGGGGAAACGGAGATGGCGGCCCCCCTCTAGAACGGATCGAGACCGCGGGCCGTCGTCTCGCTCAAGCTCCCCACTCGCTGCGAAATAGAGAGTTTTCATGTCTCAGAAGAAGCCCATCCCGTCGAAGCGTTCAAACGGTTCCCGTTCCAACGGTTCCAGCCCTCGTGGTCCGCACCCGCGCCTTGGAACCACGCTTGGAACCGTCTCCGGCCCGTCCACGCTTCCTCCACCCGCGCCGCGCCCGCTGCCGACGGCGCCTGGCGCGACCGCGCTGGATCTCAAGCGAGCCGGGACCGAGGAACTCGCCTCGGCAACACCATTCAACGAGGCGAAGCCCACCGAGTACGCGGCGGACGACTCGGAGATCGAGGTGCCGGAGGGAGCGAGCCACGAGCCGTCGTCTCCGATCGTGGGGAGCAGCACGGTCCAGGAAATCGCGAGCTCACCGAAGGTGGGAAACGGCAAGCCCGAGCTCGGGGTGAACCGGACGATCGCTCCGCTCGATCGCGTCCGGGCGGACTCGACCGGTCGTCATCTGACGACCAACCAGGGCGTCGCGATCGCGGACAACCAGAGCTCGCTCAAAGTCGGCCTGCGCGGGCCGACGATGCTCGAGGACTTCATCCTCCGGGAGAAGATCACCCACTTCGACCACGAGCGCATCCCCGAGCGAGTGGTCCACGCTCGCGGCTCCGGTGCCCACGGCTTCTTCGAGTGCACCGCCGCGCTCGGAAAGGTCACGATGGCGGCTCCGTTCGCGGAGGTGGGAAAGCGCACGCCGGTGTTCGTGCGCTTCTCGACCGTGGCGGGGGAGCGCGGCTCGACCGATACCGCGCGCGACGTGCGCGGATTCGCGGTGAAGCTTTACACCGAGGACGGGAACTGGGACCTCGTGGGGAACAACATCCCGATCTTCTTCATCCAGGACGCGATGAAGTTCCCCGACCTCGTCCATGCTGTGAAGCCCGAGCCGCACTTCGCCATGCCGCAGGCGTCGAGCGCCCACGACACGTTCTGGGACTTCGTCTCGCTGATGCCCGAGTCGACCCACATGCTGCTCTGGCAGATGTCCGACCGCGCCATCCCGCGCAGCTACCGGATGATGCAGGGCTTCGGCGTTCACACCTTCCGGCTCGTGGACCGGGGCGGGCGAAGCACGTTCTGTAAGTTCCACTGGCAGCCGGTGCTGGGGACGCAGTCGCTGGTGTGGGACGAGGCGGTGAAGATCTCCGGAGCGGACCCGGACTTCCACCGGCGGGACCTGTGGGAGGCGATCGAGGCTGGCGTCTTTCCGCAGTACGACCTGGGTATGCAGCTGTTCACCGAGGAGCAGGCGGAAGGCTTCAGCTTCGACGTGCTCGACGCGACGAAGATCGTCCCCGAGGAGCTGGTGCCGGTGCGCGTGGTGGGTCGGATGACGCTGGATCGGAATCCGGACAACTTCTTTGCCGAGACGGAGCAGGTGGCGTTCTGCACTTCGCACGTCATCCCCGGAATCGATTTCTCGAACGACCCGCTGTTACAGGGCCGGAACCACTCGTACCTGGACACCCAGCTCAGCCGGCTGGGTGGACCCAACTTCCACGAGATCCCGATCAACGCGCCGGTCGCGCAGGTCCACAACAACCAGCGCGATGGATTCCACCGCCAGGCCATCCCGCGGGGCCGTGTCTCCTACGAGCCAAACTCGCTCGGCGGCGGGTGCCCGTTCCAGGCCGGAATGAAAGGCGGATTCACCTCGTTCCCCCGGCCGGTCGAGGGTGACGTGGTGCGCGGCAAGCCGGAGAAGTTCGCCGACCATTTCACGCAGGCGACGCTCTTCTGGAAGAGTCAGACGGCAGTCGAGCAGCGGCACATCGTGGCCGCGTTCCGGTTCGAGCTCTCGCGGGTGCAGACTCAGGCCGTCCGGGAGCGGGTGGTGTCGATGCTGGGGAACGTGGCCCCCGAGCTGGCCGAGGGCGTGGCGGCAGGGCTCGGCTTTCCGGTGCCGGAGCGCATGCCGCGGGCCAGGGAGATCGAGGTCAAGCCCGAGGTCGAGCGGTCGAAGGCGTTGTCGCTCCTCGCGCGGCGGGGGAACGGGAGCATCGCCGGCCGACGGGTGGCAGTGCTGGTGGCCGACGGAGTCGACGGTGCGGCGACGCTCGCCTTCCACCGTGCGTTGGCGCTGGCCGGCGCCGCACCGCGGATCATCGCGCCCCGGCTCGGCGAGGTGAAGACGGCAGATAGTACGGCGCTCCACGCGGAAGTGTCGATGGAGGCGATGCCCTCGGTCTTGTTCGACGCGCTGGTGATCCCCGGCGGTCCGGCAGCGAAGGGGCTCGCCGGGTTGGGGCAGGCGCTCGAGTACGTGCGCGACCAGTACCGGCACTGCAAGCCCATCGGGGTGCTCGGGACGAACACGGTGCTGCTCGAGGCAGCGGGAATTCCCCTCACGCTGCAGAACGGCGAGAGGGATTCCGGGCTCCTCATCAACGTGTCCCCAGAGGCATTCACGAGCGCAATCGCCGCGCACCGCCACTTCGAGCGTGAGAACGATCCCCCCCGGGTCTGAAGTTAGAGCTCTCGTACGCGACTATTAGAGCTCTCGTACGCGACTACGTGTGGCCCTGGCTCTGGTCGGTTGAGTTGCCATGCTCACCGGATCCTCTGACTGGCGCTGCGCTCGGGTGGCATGCGCGGAATCGCCGTGCCGATGTGCGCATCGATCCAGGCCTGGATGTCCGCCATGACCTGCTGCTTGCCGATGTCGGCCAGCAGATCATGAAAGTGCCCTTCGTACAGCTTCAACGTCTTGTCGCTGGAGCCGGCCTTCTCGTAGAACTCCTTGCTGCCGCTCGGCTTCGTCACCTTGTCGGCCGTGCCGTGCAGGATGAGGAGCGGCAGGGTGAACTGCCCGAAGCTCTTCTTCAGCAGCTCGTCCGCCCGCACCATCTCGACGACCGTCTCGCTCGCCTGCGACTCGTTCGCGATCAGCGGATCGGCGTTGAGCGCCGCCACGGCCGCCGGGTCGCGCGAAAAGTCTTCGTTCTTGAGCTTGAACACGTGCGCGTGGGGCGCGACGAAGGCGACTCCCTTGAGGATCGCCAGCGCGATGTCCGGCGCCGGCACCTGGTACGCGAAGTCCTCACAGATGAGGCCCGCGAGCTCGTCCTGGTGCTCCAGCGTGTAGCCGCAGGCGATCACCCCACCGGCGCTGTGACCGAGGAGGAACACCGGCAGGCCCGGCTCGTGTGCCTTGACGATGTCGATGAACGTCGCGAGATCCGTCGTGTAGTCCGAGAACTTCTTGACGAAGAAGCGCTCGCCTCCGGAGCGGCCGCGGCCGCGATGGTCCAGCGCGTAGACTGCGAGCCCCCTGGAGACGAACTGCTGGGCAACCCATTCGTACTGGCCGCTGTGCGCGTTGAATCCATGGGAGATGACGACCACGGCCTGCGGCTTGCCCGGCGGCTGCCACTCGCGCGTGAAGATCTTGATGCCATCGACGCCTTCGAAGCTTCCTTCTGTCATGGGTGAATCTCCTCGTTCGGACCGCGCGTGACTTCACTGCAGGCCAACGACACACGGCTCACACTGGCCGGGGCCGAAGTCAGCATCCGCGCTTGCAGCGCGCGGCTGCACGGACTGTTGC
>JBKPMY010000460.1:0-8867 GCA_046732375.1 Myxococcota bacterium | reverse complement strand
GGCGGGAAGATGGACGCGGCGCGGAAGCTGATCGTCGCCCTGCCGGTGGGTCAGCGCGCGCTGGCCACGGGAGTGGTGTTCGAGGCCGGGCACCCGGCGGCGGACATGGGCGACGACGTCTCCGCCGCGCCGATCATGAAGCTGGTGCTCGAGTTCTGGCCCGAGAACTACCAGGCGCTGTACCACGCCGGCATGTCCGAGTACGCGCTGGGCAGGCCATCCGACGCGCGGCCGCTGCTGGAGAAGTTCCTCGAGCTCTACACCCACGACGACGGGTTCACCCGCGCGGCAAAGCAGGCGCTGAAGCGGATCGACTACGGCCTGCCGCCCGAGAGCGGGAGCCGTCCGGTCGAGCACTGACCCATCTCCGGTGAAGACACGCCGGGCCGCCCGATCACCGGATCGAGCGGCCCGCGCGGAGACTGCCAACCGATCTCAGATGTCGAAGTAGAGCGCGAACTCCATCGGGTGGGGCCGCAGCCGCACCGGGTTCACTTCTTTGTCCATCTTGAGGGACATCCACGTCTCGAGGACGTCCTCGCTGAACACGTCGCCCTTGAGAAGGAACTTGTGGTCCTTGCGCAGGCAGTCGAGCGCCTCGTCCAGGCTCCCGGGCATCTTCGGAACGTCCTTCAGCTCCTCCGGCGACAGCCCGTAGATGTCCTTGTCCAGCGGATCGCCCGGATCGATCTTGTTCTCGATGCCATCCAGCCCGGCCATCAGCTGCGCGGCGAACGCGAGGTAGGGGTTGCACGACGGATCGGGGCTGCGGAACTCGAGGCGCTTCGCCTTCGGGCTCGGGCTGTACATCGGGATGCGGATCGATGCGCTCCGGTTCCGGCTCGAGTAGGCCAGGTTCACCGGCGCCTCGAACCCGGGCACCAGGCGCTTGTAGCTGTTGGTGGTGGGGTTGCAGATGGCAGCCAGCGAGCGGGCGTGCTTCAGGATCCCGCCGATGTAGTAGAGCGCCAGCTCGCTCAGCCCCGCGTACCCGTCACCGGCGAAGAGCGGCTTGCCGTTCTTCCACAGCGACTGGTGGGTGTGCATCCCCGAGCCGTTGTCCCCGAAGAGGGGCTTGGGCATGAAGGTCGCCGTCTTGCCGTGGCGCCAGGCCACGTTCTTCACGATGTACTTGAACCAGCTGAGGTTGTCCGCGCACTTCACCAGTGTGTTGAAGCGGAAGTCGATCTCCGCCTGACCCGCGGTGGCCACCTCGTGGTGCTGCCGCTCCACCTCGATGCCGACGTCGGCGAGAACGCGGCACATCTCGGTGCGGATGTCCTGCTGGCTGTCGAGCGGAGCGACCGGGAAGTAGCCCTCCTTGTATCGGACCTTGTAGCCGCGGTTCCCCTCCTCCTTGCCCGTGCTCCACGCCGCCTCGCTGGAGCCGATCTCGTAGAACGAGGCGTTCGGCTTACTGTCGAAGCGCACCTCGTCGAAGATGAAGAACTCCGCTTCCGGGCCGAAGTACGCCGTGTCCGCAATGCCGGTGGAGCGGAGGTACTTCTCCGCCTTGATCGCGATGTTCCGCGGATCGCGGCCGTACGGCTCCTTGGTGATCGGATCGCTGATGTTGCAGATCAGGCTCAGCGTCGGATCCTTCATGAACGGATCCATCACCGCCGTCGTCGCGTCCGGCATCACCAGCATGTCCGAGGCGTGAATCTCCGCCCAGCCACGGATCGACGAGCCGTCGAATCCCAACCCCTCCTCGAAGATCTCCTCCTTCAGCTCGGCGAGCGGGATGGTGAAGTGCTGCCACAGCCCGACGAAATCCATGAACTTGAGGTCCACCATCACCGCTCCGCGGTCCTTGGCGAGCCCCAGGACATCCTTTGCTTTCATGCGCCCTCCTGGCGGCATCCACTGCAAACGTGTGCTGGAAGATAAAGCCCCAGACCGCGGCAAAATGGAATGCCGGTCTGACCCCCGCGGGGCAACCCCTGGCGTCTGTACCCCTCATTGAAACGAGGGCGGCAACTTCCTACGCTTGTCCTCGTCGAGCCGCCATGGCCGAGCCGCCTTCTGACCGCGCACGCGACGTCCTGCACGCGATCATCCGCGAGTACATCGCCACGGGTGATCCGGTCGGAAGCCAGCAGCTCGCCCGCACCTCCGGCTTCGAGGTCTCCTCGGCCACGCTGCGCAACGTCATGGCGGACCTGGAGGAGCTCGGGTACCTCGAGAAGCCGCACACCTCGGCCGGCCGGGTCCCCACCGACCGTGCGTACCGCTTTTACGTCGACACTCTCATTCGCCTCCGCGACCCGAACCCGCGGGACCGCGACCTCATCCAGCGGGGCATCCCCACCAGCGGGACGCCGCTCGAGGACGCCCTCCAGGGTGCCGGCCGGGTCCTGCACTTCCTCACCCGTCACGCCGGGGTGGTGGTGACCCCGCGCCCGACCTCCGGGACCTTCCACCGCATCGAGTTCGTCCGGCTCCGGGAGGGCCGGGTGCTGGCCATCCTGGTGGACCAGGACGGCCAGGTGCACAACCGCCCGGTGGCTCTGGATTTCGAGATGTCCCAGGAGGAGCTGGTCCGGGCCTCGAACTACCTCAGCGAGCTGCTGGAGAAGCTGCCCCTCGAGCAGGTCCGGGGCCGCATCGAGCACGAGCTGGCCCAGGACCAGGCGGCGTACGACCAACTGGTGGCCAAGGCCCTCAAGCTGGGCCTGCTGGCCACGGGCGTCCCGCCCACCGAGAAGGTCTTCATCGAGGGCACGGGAAGCTTCCTCGAGGCCCCGGAGTTCGCGGACATCGAGCGGATGAAGGCGCTGTTCCGGGCCCTGGAGGAGAAGACCCGCCTGGTGGCGCTCCTCGACCGTGTGCAGCGTGCGCGAGAGATGCAAATCTTCATTGGCCATGAGAGCGATCTCTCACCCGGCGGCGAGGTGTCGCTGGTGGCAACTCCCTACGGCCCGCCGGACCGCTCGGTGGGCACGGTCGGGATCATCGGACCGACACGGATGAACTACCAGCGCGTCATCCCCCTGGTGCAGTTCACCGCCCAGGTTCTCTCGTCGGTCCTCGAGGACTAGGAGAGAGCGCTGGACGCGACCCTCCCCAGGCGCGAGCCACGCCCCTGGCTCCCGATCGTCCTCTTCGGGTCGACGCTGATCACCGTCTTCGTCACCTATCTGGTGACCCAGCCCGACACCTGGACCGACGCCGGGGCGATCCGACTGAGCAAGGCGGTCGTGGTGAGCTCGCTGCAGTTCACGGTGGCGGTGATCAGCATCCTCGGAGCGCACGAACTGGGTCACTACGTCCTCGCGCGGCGACACCGGGTAAGTGCCAGCCTCCCGTACTTCATCCCGCTGCCGCTCCTGGGCTTCGGTACTTTGGGCGCGGTCATCCGCGTGCGTGACCGCATCCCCACCCGGAATGCCTTGGTGGACATCGGCGCCTCGGGCCCGCTGGCGGGATTCCTGGTCAGCCTTCCCTTCCTCGCGTGGGGCTACGCCCACTCCCGGTTCGCGCCGCTCCCGCCGACCGGCTCCACGATGCTCGGGCCGATGTCCCTCTGGGGCGTCCTGCATCACGGACTCCCCCGGCTCGACCCCCTCATCTACGGCGACAACCTGCTGGTCCGGCTGTTCGAACGGATCTTCCTCGGCCCCCGGCCGCCGGGGACGGACGTGATCGCCCATCCCTTCGTCATCGCCGGCTGGCTCGGTTCCCTCATCACCATGCTGAACCTGTTCCCCATCGGGCAGCTTGACGCGGGGCACCTCACCTACGCCCTGTACGGAAACCGGGCTCGCGCCATCGGGTGGATCGCCCTCCTCCTCCTCGCCGGGCTGACGGTCCTGGTCTCGTTCACCTGGTTTGCCTGGCTGCTCGTCGTCTTCTTGGTGGTCGGGGTCAAGCACCCGCCGGTCACCGTCCCGGAGGACCCCCTGAGCGCCTCACGTGGGTGGTTGTGCGTGGCCACCCTCGTGGTGGCGGTGCTCTGTTTCCTTCCGGCGCCCTTCGTTGCGCTCCTCTAGACCCTTCGGTGTCCTCTAGACTGTCCGGCGCGCCTTCCGAGCCTCGAGCTCCGGACGGGCCTCTCCTCGATGAAAGTTCTCTGTCCTTCCTGCGAGCGCCTGGTCGAGCTGGTCGACCTGCGGGTCGAGAAGGGCGGGCTGGTCGCGCGCTGTCCAGCGTGCGGGGCGGAGCAGCGTCAGGAGCTGCCAGCCCGGCCGGTGACGGTGCCCTCGCCGAAGGCCGCGGCGAAGGCGTCGGGCAAGAAGAAGGGGAAGAAGAAGGAGCCCGAGCGCCCGCCTCCCGACGAGGACGAGAACGACGAGGGCCCCACCATCATCCTCCTCACGCCGAGCTCGGACGCGGTTCCGCTGGCGGTCGCGCCACCCGGCAAGAAGAACGGATCGGACAAGAGGAAGGAACCCGAGCGCTCGCCTTCCGATCAGAATGACGAGAGCGACGAGGGGCAGACCATCATCCTTCTGACGCCGAGCTCGGACGGGGTTCCGCTGGCGGTCGCACCGCCGGGGGCGGCCGCACCACCGAGACCGGCGGAGGTGGCTCGCTTCGAGTCGCCGGGGAAGCCGCCGGCGATCGCTCCGGTCACGCTGGCCGCGCCGCCGCCCGCCAAGCGGGTGGTGGACGCCGAGTTCGCGCAGCTGCTGGACCAGCTGGGCAACGCGCACCCCACGACGCCGCCCGCGTCCCAGCCCGCACCACCGCCTGCCGCCCAGTCTCTGAGGCCACGGAACACGGGCAGCACGCCCGTGGTGGTGCCGCCTCAAGTCGCGGGCGTGGTCCGCGGGTCGACCATCCAGATTCCCCCGGGCCACTGCCCGAAGTGCATCACTCCCCGGACGACGCAGGCGCTCATCTGCAATGCCTGTGGCCTGGTGTTCGCCAACTTCCGGGCGGAGGAGCACCAGCCGTCGGCCGCCCTCGAGTCGGCGTGGCGCGGGCTGGAGGAGCGGTGGAACAAGCAGGAGGAGCACGAAAAGTTCCTCCAGATGGCGTTCAACATGAACGAGCTCGCGAGGGCCGGGCGGCTGTACCGCATCCGGCTCGCCGCGATTCCCGACGATTCGCACGCGAAGGTCGCGCTGGAATCCATGGTGCGGATGGCCTCGACCGCCGCGACGGCCGCGGCGAAGACCGACCCGGGCGAGCTGCAGCGGAACCGGCGCAAGGTGCTGGCGGTCAGCGCGATGCTCTTCTTCGTGCTTCCGATCGCCGCGCTTCTCGTCAACTTCCTCCTGAAAGCAAAATAAGTGGACGAGATCGCCGAGGTCCTGGGCCCTGGGGGCCGGCTCTCTCGTGCGCTGGCGGGGTACGAGCACCGCCCAGAGCAGCTCACCCTCGCCCGCGAGGTGGCCCGCGCCTTCGACGAACGCCGGATGCTGGTCGCCGAGGCGGGCACCGGCACCGGGAAGACGCTCGCCTATCTCGTCCCCGCCATCCTGAGCGGGCGCCGTGTCGTCGTCTCCACCGCGACCAAGAACCTCCAGGACCAGCTCTTCCACAAAGATCTGCCTCTGGTCCGCGACACGCTGGGCCTCCCCGTCAGGGCCACCCTGGTGAAGGGACGGGCCAACTATCTCTGCCTGCACCGGCTGGAACGCGCCCGCACCGGCGCCCTGCTGGACTCCCGCGAGGACGCGGACGCGTTCGCGATGCTGCTCCGCTGGGCCGAGCGCACCGGGACCGGCGACCGGGCCGAGCTGATGCTCCCGGAAGGATTCGCCGGCTGGCGCCAGGTCTCCACCACTCCCGAGGGGTGCCTCGGGACGCGCTGCCCGCAGCATGGCTCGTGCTTCGTGACCCGGCTGCGGCAGGAGGCCGAGGAATCCGAGCTGGTGGTGGTGAATCACGCACTCTTCTTCGCCGATCTCGTGGTGCGCACCGGGCGGGGGAACGGCGAGGGAGTGCTCCCCCGCTACGAGGCGGTCATCTTCGACGAGGCGCACGGGCTCGAGGACGCGGCCACCGAGTTCTTCGGCACCACGGTGAGCAGCCATCGCTTCGAGGAGCTCGCGCGCGATGCCCAGGCGGCGCTCCCGATGGAGGACGCGCGAGCGGGGGTGCTCTCCGCCTTGGCGGTCAAGGTGCGCGGCGAGGCCGAGGCGCTGTGGGCCGCGGCGCCGCGGGCGGTGGGGATGACCGACGAGGGAACGGTGCGCCTCACCGCGCGTGCCTTCGCGCCGCTCGCCCGTCAGATCGAGGCGGTCCTGGAGGGGCTGGGGGCCCTCGGCGGGTTTGCCTCGGGCCACGAGGAGCCGGACCTCGGTGCGGTGGCCCGTCGTGCTGCGGAGCTGGGGGCGGAGCTCGACTTCGTCCGGCGGGCAGACGCAGAGGACCACGTCTACTGGGCCGAGGGCCGCGGACGGGGCCTCTTCCTCCGCGCCGCGCCGATCTCGGTGGCCGAGGCCATGCGGGAGCGGCTCTACGGAGCCGTGGACACCGTGGTCTTCACCTCGGCGACGCTCCGGACCGGGAGCTCCTTCGAGTACTTCTGCCGCCAGGTGGGCCTGCTCGACGCCGAGGGAGAGGCGGTGGCACCGCTGACCCAGCTCGCGGTGCCCTCCTCGTTCGATTACGCGAACCAGTCGGCGCTCTACCTGCCGGCCGACTTGCCCGAGCCCCGCGAGGCCGGGTTCGCGGAGGCCGTGGCCGAGGAGATCGCACGCCTGGTCGAGGTGACCGGCGGTCGCGCGTTCGCCCTGTTCACCTCGCTGCGGAACATGGAGCGGGTCCATTCGATCCTCTCCAGCCGCCTGCCGTACCAGATGCTCCTCCAGGGCGAGGCGCCGAAGCCGGTGCTCCTCGATGCCTTCCAGTCGACGCCGAGCGTGCTCTTTGCCTCGGCGAGCTTCTGGGAGGGCGTGGACGTGCCGGGCGATGCACTGTCGTTGGTCGTGCTCGACAAGCTCCCCTTCGCCGCGCCCACGCACCCGGTGGTCGCCGCGCGGATCGAGGCGCTGGAGAAGGCAGGTCGCGAGCCATTCTCGAGCTACCAGCTCCCGGAGGCGGCGCTGGCGCTGCGCCAGGGTTTCGGGCGCCTGATCCGGACCCGGACCGACCGGGGGATCGTGGCGCTCCTCGACGTGCGCATCGGAAGGAAGGCCTACGGCCGGCAGCTGCTGGCGGGTCTGCCGCCGGCGCGGCGGTTCCGGGAGATCGGGCCACTCGCCGAGTGGTTCCGGAGCGGCGGTTCCGGACCGAGCGGATGAACCCCGCGTGGAGGCTCTCATCCAGGCTCCTTCTGGGTGTCGCGCTCTCGTGCGCGGGAGTTCTCGCGGATCACGGGCGAGCCGTGCTGCTCGGGGAGCGATGGAGGCGTGGGACGCAAGACTCGCATCGGAAGGGGCGAAAACATCCGGCTCTGCTCGGCCTGGTTCCAGTGCCCGCGATAGCCCTCAGCCCGACGTGCACTCGAGCCCCACCCGGAGGGTTCGAGCATGCGGGCCGAGCCGTGACGTTCGCGGATCTCGACGTCCCGGACGCCCGGCGGGCGCGCTAGGGTCCGGCGCCCGTGCCAGGAGGGTTCTCGCCCGTGACGCCGCGCCCCATCCGCCTGCTCCTTCCGCTCGCCCTCGCCGCCTGCGCCTCCGCGCCGCCGTCCCCGCCCACCACCCCGGCGCGGAGCGAGACCGCGGCGAAGGCGGCGGACGCCGTGGTCCGTCCCATGCCCTCCGGCATCGACGCGGCCTCGCTCGATGAGTCGGTGAAGCCGTGCGAGGACTTCTACCAGTACGCCTGCGGAGGCTGGCTCGCCGCGAACCCCATCCCCGCCGACCGGAGCCTCTGGGGAACGACCGCCGTCCTCGCCGAGCGGAACCAGGACATCCTCCGCGAGATCCTCGAGGCGACCGCCGCCGGAAAGCCGCCGGAGGGCACTCCCTATGCGAGCAAGCTCGGCGACTTCTACGCCACCTGCATGGACGAGGCGAAGCTGGAGACGGTCATCCCCGAGGTGAAGGCCCGGCTCGGCCAGCTCTCCCGCGTCTCCGGCAGCAAGGCCCTGGCCATCGAGGTCGCGCGCCTCAAGCGGAGCGGCGCCGAAGCCTTCTTCGAGTACGGGTCGATCGTCGATGCGAAGAAGTCCACCGACGTCATCGGTGCCGTGCGCCAGGGCGGACTCGGCCTCCCCGACCGCGACTACTACGTGAGCGACACCGCAAAGATGAAGGAGATCCGGGAGG
This sequence comes from Myxococcota bacterium, assembly GCA_046732375.1. Classification (GTDB taxonomy): domain Bacteria; phylum Myxococcota; class Myxococcia; order Myxococcales; family Myxococcaceae; genus RPRB01. The sequence goes on along the minus strand of JBKPMY010000460.1, from coordinate 699 downwards.
CCTATCAGGCCTACGTCGCTCAGATGTTCGGGCTCCTCGGCGACTCGCCGGCCACCGCCGCAACGAAGGCCGGGCAGGTGATGGCGCTGGAGACGAAGCTCGCCCAGGCCAGCCTCGATCGGGTGGCCAGCCGGGATCCGATCAAGACCTACCACCGGATGCCCCGTGCCGATCTGAAGGCCCTGGGCAAGGGCTTCGACTGGGACCGATTCTTCACCGACCTGGGAACGCCTTCCGTCGACGCGATCGACGTGAAGCACCCGCCCTACGCCACGACGGTGTCCACCCTGGTGCGCGAGACCCCGCCGGCCCAGCTCCGGACCTACCTCGCCTGGACGTTCCTCCGGTCCCAGGTGCTGGCACTTCCTCGTCGCTTCTCCGAGGCGACCTTTGCCTTCCAGAGCAAGTACCTGACCGGAGCGAAGGAGGACCTTCCCCGGTGGAAGAAGTGCGTCGCCGCCACCGACGCCGCGCTCGGCGAGGCGCTCGCGGTGCCCTTCGTCCAGCGGACCTTCGGCGAGGACGGCAAGCGCACCACCAAGGCCATGGTCCAGGCCGTTGCCCAGGCCTTCGACGCCAACCTCGACGGTCTCTCCTGGATGGACTCTGCGACCCGGGAGCGCGCTCGGTACAAGGTGAAGAAGCTCTTCGAGAAGATCGGCTACCCCGACCGGTGGCGTCGCTACGAGGAGCTGGCCA
>JBKPMY010000459.1:0-4968 GCA_046732375.1 Myxococcota bacterium | reverse complement strand
GTCCGAAGTAGCCGGTCTGGAGCGCACCATGAAATGGGTGACTCGCAAGCGAATCCAGGTGAACCGGGCCGCCACGGCCTGGCTGGTCCGCCGCTTCATCGATTCTCGGGCTGAGTTCTTCTTCGTCGATCCCGATCAGGTCGCCGGCGTGCAGGACCGGGAGGGCGCCATCGGCTTCGACGCTCCCGGTGCCCGCTACCCGCACCAGGATGACAAGGGCCGCTGCTCATTCGAGGCGCTGGTCGAGGAGCACTGCGCGGGCGATCCGGCCCTGGTGGAGCTTGCGCGCATCATCCACGGCGCGGACCTGAAGGACCTCGACGCCGCGCCGGAGTGCCGGGGACTCCTCACCATCTCCCGCGGGTTTCCGCTCGTCGCCTGCGACGACCAGGAGACGATGGAGAAGACGGCGTTCCTCTACGACGCCCTCTACGCCTCCCTGAAGCAACGCCAGGCTCAGGCCTGAATCGAAGCTCCGCCGACACGCAGGGTCGGACCGCTGCTCCCGGCCAAGGGAGTGGCGATTGCGAGCCAGTCCTGGCACGGTTCGCCACTGCCGGCCTCGATTCGTAACACCCGGGGCCCGGCTGCAGTCACAGGGAGCAGGCATTCGTGAAGTCCTGGGCGCCGCGCTGCTAAGACGCGACCCGGAGGTGAACCCGTGAGCACCACGAAGCAAGCGGCTGCCTGGAGGGCGCTCGAGGCCCATGCCAGCACCATGTCCAGGATCCATCTGCGCCAGCTCTTCGCCGAGGATCGCACCCGGGGAGAGCGGCTGGCGCTCGAGGCGGTGGGCCTCTACCTCGACTACTCCAAGAACCGCGTCACCGACGAGACCCTCCGGCTCCTGGTCAAGCTGGCCGAGGATTCAGGGCTCCGGGACCGGATCGACGCCATGTTCCGGGGCGACAAGATCAACGTCACCGAGAAGCGGGCGGTCCTGCACGTCGCCCTCCGCGCTCCGAAGGAGGCGAAGATCCTCGTCGACGGAAAGGATGTGGTCCCGGAGGTCCATGCCATCCTCGACAAGATGTCCGCCTTCGCCGCCCGGATCCGGAGCGGAGAGTGGAAGGGCCACACCGGCCGGCGAATCCGGAACATCGTCAACATCGGGATCGGCGGATCGGACCTCGGTCCAGTCATGGCCTACGAGGCGCTGAGGCACTACAGCGACAGGTCCCTGACCTTCCGCTTCGTGTCCAACATCGACGGCACCGATTTCGCCGAGGCGGTGCGCGACCTCGACCCCACCGAGACCCTCTTCATCGTCTCCTCCAAGACCTTCACCACCCTGGAGACGATGACCAACGCCCGGACTGCCAGGGCCTGGGCACTGGCTGGACTGGGCGGTGACGAGCGCTCCGTCGCCAAGCACTTCGTCGCCGTCTCGACCAACGCCGCCGAGGTCGCCAAGTTCGGAATCGACGTCGCCAACATGTTCGAGTTCTGGGACTGGGTGGGCGGCCGGTACTCCATGGACTCGGCGATCGGCCTGTCGACGATGATCGCCATCGGCCCGGAGCAGTTCCGCGAGATGCTGGGCGGCTTCCGGCAGATGGACGAGCACTTCCGCACCGCGCCCTTCAACGCCAACCTGCCGGTCCTGATGGGGCTCCTCTCGCTCTGGTACAACGACTTCTTCGGCGCGCAGACCGTGGCGGTCCTGCCCTACGAGCAATATCTAAAACGCTTCCCGGCCTACCTCCAGCAGCTCACGATGGAGAGCAACGGGAAGCACGTCACCCTCGAGGGGGCACCGGTCGACCGCGACACCGGCCCGATCTACTGGGGAGAGCCGGGAACCAACGGCCAGCACTCCTTCTATCAGCTGATCCACCAGGGGACTCGCCTCATCCCCTGTGACTTCATCGCGTTCGCCAAGCCCCTCAACGTGGTGGGTCGCCATCACGACATGCTCGTGGCCAACGTCTTCGCCCAGGCCGAGGCGCTGGCCTTCGGGAAGACGCCCCAGCAGGTGAAGGCCGAAGGTACGCCCGACTGGCTCGTGCCCCACCGGGTCTTCGACGGGAATCGTCCGTCGAACACGATCCTGGCCGAGCGGCTCACCCCGGAGACGCTGGGAAGGCTGGTCGCCCTCTACGAGCACTCCGTCTTCACCCAGGGGGTGGTCTGGAACATCGACTCGTTCGACCAGTGGGGGGTCGAGCTGGGGAAGGTGCTCGCCCAGCGGATCATCCCCGAGCTGGAGAGTGCCTCCGAGCCGGCGCTCGAGCACGACAGCTCGACCAACACGCTCATCCGCCGCTACCGCTCGCAGCGGGCATGAGCATGCCAGCCTGACGCCGGAGTCCTCCGCGGCGCAGGCTCTCGGAGTCACCGGAATCAGGTCCGTGTGCCGCGTCCTTCGCCGAGCAGAGTGAACAGTGCCCGTAGGGCGTCGACAGTGGTGAAGACCCCCACGACCCGCTCTTTCTCGAGCACCACGGCGGAGCCGTACTTCTGCGCGGCCATCTCGGAGGCGACCTTGCTCAGGGAAGAGCGCGGGCTCACGGTGTAGGGCACGGGGCTCATCGCCTCGTTCACCTCGACCTCCGCGGGGTTCACTCCGCGCAGCGTCTCGATGAGATGAAGGTCTCGCTGCGAGACCATCCCCACCAGCTTGCCGGACTCGAGGACAGGGAGATGCCGGATCCCGTGCTCACCCATGAGCCGGTGGGCGGCCGCCAGCGTTTGGTGGAAGCCGATGGTGAACGGCGCCCGGGTCATGAAACGTTCGATCGTCACGTTCGTCATGCTCACCTCCGTGCCACGGCGCCAGCCTGGGGCGAGGGCTTCGTCCTACCAGGACCCTGGAACGTCGCTGGTGACACCAGGCCTCAGCCCATCGAGAAATCTCAGCACTTCCGAACCGAACTCGGCCTCGTGCCCGACCAGCATGTGCCCCCCGCTGAAGTAGCCGATGAAGCGCGCTCCCGGAACGTGCTCTGCGGTGTACTGCGCACCTGCGTAGGTCCCGTAGCCGTCGTTCGCGACGCTCGCGATCAGCGCCGGCGCGGAGATCCGATCCAGCGGGAGCGGTCGCAATGCGCGCGCAATCGAGCCCTCGTTCATCAGCCCTTTGGCCCGCGAGCTCACCGGCAGGATCTCGTCGAGCATGGTGTAGATCCGGCGCCGCTCGGTCTCGGACGCGACCCGGACATCCTCGGCGGGCGTGCCCAGAACCGTCTCCACCATCTTCGTTCGCACTACCCGCGCGCCTGCCCACATGAGGAAGTCCGACTGCGTGACGCGTTCGAGGAAGAACTGCGCCGATGGAACAAGCCGATCGGCCGCCTTGGCCGGGTACGCCAGCGGAACCATCAGGATCATTGCGCTGCAACGATCGGGATGGCGCAGGCAGAACTGGATCGTCGACGGTCCTCCCGCGGAGACGCCGAAGACCGGGGCGCGATCGATGCCGAGTGCATCCAGCAGGCAGGCGTGTGCGTCGGCCTGCGCCTCGGCCGAGGCATCCGCGGGCAGCGGCGTCCGCAAGTAGCCGAAGCGTGACACCGCGACCACACGGTAGCCGTGATCGATCAGCCGAGCGCTCAGCAGGAGGCCCTGATCGAATCCGCCTCCCGCCCCGTGTACCACGAGCACCGGCAGTCCCTCGCCGCGCTCGGCATACTCGATCGGGCCGCACGGGGTCTGGACCACGACACTGCCGATCGACACGCGCTGTCGTGCCGCGCCGATGTCGCGCTCGTACGCGGCCGCGATCCAGATCACGGCTACCGCAAGAGTGGCCAGCGCCCCTATCAGGATTCGCTTCATGCCTACGGTCGCCGCATCAGGCGTGCCAGTCTCCGAGAGGAGGGAGATGCCCAGGGTCGGCCACTTCCCACCTGGACTTGGTGGACCGAGGCCGACCACCAGAGATCTGGACGGCCGCATGTCGTGCGGGTCCACCGGCGGCGAGCGCAACCTGTGCGCGTCGGGCGTTTCGCCCTCGCGAGCGCCACCAGGCACGTTTTCTGTAGCCGGTTTGGGACTACCGCCCCGGAGTCACGAGAATGGCCCGAATTCCGACCATTGAAGAATTGATGTCCAGAGAGCTCGTCTGTGCGCGGCGTTCGGATACGTTCCCAACCACGTACCAGACGATGGTCCGAGCAGGGATCCATCAACTTCCGGTCGTCGACGAGGAACAGCGCTTCGTCGGAGTGCTGAGGAGCAGGGAGGTGATGGAGCCCCCCACCCGGCCTCGAGCGCACTCTTCGGTCGAGCGGTACGTGCTCCGATCGGAAGTGACGGTGCTCGCCGATACAGACGCCCTCACCGCCACGGATCTGATGCTGGAAAACGGCTTGGACGCGCTCCCCGTGGTCGACCGGAGCTGGAAGTTGCTCGGGGTGATCACCGAGACGGACCTCCTTCGGGCCCTCCGGTGGGTGGTCGCCCCGGCCACCGACGGAAGATCTCGAAGCTCAGCCTGAGTCCGCTCACGGCTTTGCACGGCTGGCCTGCCGGACCTGCCGGGCCGAGGTGCTCGGGGCAGCCGTTCCGCCGCCTCGTCCGGTGGCAACTCGACCTCGTTGGATCCCTGGGTGTCGACGCCCGCCAGGGCCATGAGCCTCTGCGCCATGACCCGCGTTCCGTTGCCCTCGGAGCCGATCGAGATCCGCGGCAGCCAGCTGGACCGTGCGAGGGGGGATCACGCGGGCGATGAAGGACAAGGCCGCGCCCAGCGCCAGCACAGTAACTGCAGGAAGGATGAAACGCCACGCCGAGGGCTCTGGCGATCGGCCATCCGACTTACTTCCGGGCCCGACGAAAGAAGAGCGCAAGCAGACTCTCGGTCCCGAAGTGCTTCTGTAGCTCCCCGAAGGCAAAGAAGGGGATCAAGGCGACGAACATCATGATGGACCGAGCCAGCGCCTCGTTACGTGCCTGAGGCGTGATGCCAGCGAATGCCTGAAACAGCTCCTCGTGGTGGAGGAGCCGCTTCACCGCCGTCTCCAGGAT
>JBKPMY010000458.1:0-11123 GCA_046732375.1 Myxococcota bacterium | reverse complement strand
CTTCTTCGCCGTCGCCGGTCCCTGGTACGCGGTGATGTGCGCCTTCCGCGAGGTCGACAACGAGGGGAAGACGTTCTTCTACCGCTTCTTCAACCACGACCACCTCAACCGGCTCCTGGAGGGCGTGCACACCACCACCCCCGGCGGCTCGTTCGTCTACTTCATCGAGCAGGGCGGGTACGCGCTCTTCCCCTGGGTGGCGCTGCTGCCCGGGGCGCTGGCAACGGTCTCGCCGATGCGGCTGCGTGGGCTGGACGTCCGCGGTCGCGTGGCCTTCATCGCCCTGATCTGGACCGTCTTCAGCTTCCTGCTGATGGACGCCTCGGCCACCAAGTTTCACCACTACGTGCTCGTGGTGTTGCCCGGGGTGGCGATCCTGATCGCGCTGTTCCTGGACCAGCTCTGGGAGGACGGACCGGCGGCGCACGCCGTCGCCCTCCTGCTCGGGGCGGTGCTCTTCTTCCTCGTGGCCAAGGACCTGGCCACCACCCCGAAGAACTTCACCGATCTCTTCGTCTACAACTACGAGCGGCCGTACCCGCATGAGCTGGACACGCGGCCCGTGGTCTTCGGCTGGTCACGCCGGCCGCTCATGACCGGAGACCTGGTGGCGGCCGTGCTGCTGGCCGCCGGGGCCTGGATGACGGTGGGGGCGGGCGGCACGGATCGGGCCGATCGGCTCAAGGCCCGCATGCCCGGGTTCCTGGTCGGTGCGGTGGGGCTCACCGCGCTGGCCACCACCAGCATCCCGGCACTGGTGAGCCCGATCACCCTGCTGGGGTGTCTGGCCCTCGCCGCGGCCGGGCTCGTCGTCTGGGGAGCCCTGAGCGCGCCGAGCCCGCACCGGCGCTCGGCGCTGGAGGTCGCCGCGGTGGGCGTCGTCGTCGGCGTGGTGCTCATCGCGGTGCCGCTGCTGCTCCCCCGGGCGACCACGGTGGCTCTCAACCTGCGGACGCCGGTGAACGTGAAGATGGGGATGATCTGGGCCTTCACCATCGGCGGGGTGGCGGCCGCGCTCGCCGCGCTCCGGAACTCGCGGACCGGACTGGTGGGAAGCCTGGGGACGCTCGCTCTCGGGTTCGCGCTCTGGTTCAGCTGGAGCCACTGGGTGGATCTGAGCCACCACTGGACGCAGCGGGACCTGTTCTGGCGCTACTACGACCGCCGCGCTCCCGGCGAGCCCATCGTGGCCTACATGATGGACTGGAAGGGTGAGACCTTCTACAGCAAGAACACCGTCAAGCAGATCAAGGACAGCCCCGCCCGGATGGCGGCGTTCGCCAACCTGCCGGGACGAAAATGGGCCCTGGTGGAGCATCCCCGCCTCGGGCTGCTCCGGCAGGCTGTCGGTGCCGACCACCGCATCGAGCAAGTGGACCGGGACCTCAACGTGAAGTTCGTGCTGGTCACCATCGATTGAGCCGCATCGAGGTCCGCTCCCTCTCGAAGAACTTCGGTCCGCGCACCGCGGTGGAGGGGCTCGACTTCGACGTCGGCACTGGCGAGGTGTTCGGGCTCTTGGGACCGAACGGGGCAGGGAAGACCACCACCGTCCGGATGCTCACCGGGCTGCTCCGGCCCTCCTCGGGGCGGGCCATCGTGTGCGGCGTTCCACTCGACGGGGACGGGGAGGAGCTCCGGTCGCGGGTGGGCCTTCTCACCGAACAGCCCGGGCTCTACGACCGGCTCACCGCGCGCGAGAACCTGCGCTTCTTTCTCAAGCTCCACCACCGCGACACCAAGCCGGCCTGGGAGGCGGCCCGCCGCTGGATGAACCGCTTCGGCCTCGGCGGTCGCGAGGAGGACCGCTGCGGCACCTTCAGCAAGGGGATGCGGCAGAAGCTGGCGCTGGTCCGCGCCCTCCTCCACGATCCGCAGGCGCTGTTCCTCGACGAGCCGACCAGCGGGCTCGACCCGGAATCCGCTCGCGCGGTGCGAGACGCGGTCGGCGAGCTGGCCTCCGAAGGTCGCACGGTCGTGCTGTGCTCGCACAACATGGCCGAGGTGGAGCGACTCTGCTCCCGGGTCGCGGTGGTGAAGGGCCGTCTCCTCGCCGTGGGGACGGTCCCCGACCTCCGCCGGCAGACCGCGGTGGTGGAGGTTCACGTCGAGGGGAGCGCGGGCGCGGCGGGCGAGGCGCTGGAGCCCCTCGTCCCGCCTTGCGTGTGGGTGGCCGAGGCGCACGTGCTGCGGATCACGCTGGCCGGTGGGGTGAGCATCCCCGAGGTGGTGGCGCTGCTCGCCCAGGCCCGGGTCCGCATCCACGCGGTGCTCCCCGCCCAGCGCGCCCTCGAGGACGTGTACCTCGAGCTCACCCGCAGCAGCGAGACGGAGGCCACGTGAGCTTCAGGTTGCACCGGGCGCTGGCCGTGAGCTGGAAGGAAGCGCTCGACCTCCGGAAGAACCCGGGGCTGCTGGCCAGCATGCTCGCCCTTCCCGCGGTGCTGGTGGCGGTGCCGACCGCGGTGGTCTGGTCCTGGCTCCGCAGTCCGGACGCGGTGACCTTCCGCTCGATGGCGCTGTACTACGACCCCACGCTTCCGCTGAACGCCGACCCGGTCCGGTTCATGATCGACAAGCTGGTGCTCGACTGGTTCGGGGTGTTCCTCCTCATGCCGGTCTTCGTGCCGATCCTGATCTCTTCGCAGGCCGTGGCCGGCGAGAAGGAGCGCCGCACGCTGGAGCCGCTCCTCGCTGCGCCGGTGAGCGCCGCCGAGCTGGTGCTCGGGAAGAGCCTCGCCTCCGTGATCCCCTCGGTGGCCATCACCTGGCTGGCGTTCGCGGTGTTCGTGGTCGCGGTGGACGCCGTCGCCTGGCCTCTGGTGCACGCCCCGGTGCTGCCGAACCGAATGTGGCTGTTCGGCATCGGAGTCGTGGCGCCTCTGTTCGCCTTCCTGGGCAATGGGCTCGCGGTGCTCGTATCGGCCCGGGTCGGAGACACGCGGCTGGCACAGCAGCTGTCGGCGCTGGTGGTGCTGCCGCTGATGGGCCTCGTCGGAGGGCAGCTCGTGGGGTGGATCCGCGCCGGCACCGGGTACTACGCGGTGCAGGGTCTCGTGGTGCTGGTGCTGGACGTCCTCCTCATCCGGGCGAGCGTCCGGCTGTTCGACCGCGAGCGCCTGGTCAGCCGCTGGACCTGAAACTCCCGAAGTCCGGGCGCACCCCCGGGCTCGCAACGGTGCATGCTCCTGTGCGATCCTCATGGCACGGAAGGCGCAAGGAGCAATCCCGCCGCCCTCGCCCCGTGATCAGCGACGAAGGTCCCCTCCCGGGAGGTTCACCTTGGGTCTGTTCGATGCACTGAAGGGTGAAGCGCAGCGCAACTTCATCGCCCGCGCCGACGAGGCGAAGAACGACATCATCTACGCCTATCCGGAGCGGAACGTCCGGATGATGACCCAGCTGACGGTCGGCGCGGACGAGGTCGCGGTCTTCGTGAAGGACGGTCAGGTGCAGGGAAAGCTCGGACCGGGGCGGCACACCCTGGACGCCCAGAACATCCCCTTCCTCGGCCGCTTCGTCGAGGCCTTCACCGGCGGAAATCTCTTCGTCACCGAGATCTACTTCGTCGGCCTGCGGGAGTTCCCCGGCGTGAAGTTCGGCGGACCGATCGGCGACGTGCGGGATCCGGAGACCGGCCTGGGCATCGGAACGATGGTCTACGGCGACTTCTCGGTGAAGGTGACCGAGCCCGAGAAGCTGATCCTCGGCCTGGTGGGCCTGCGGCGGACGAGCAACGAGGAGTTCCTCGCCTGGTTCAAGAGCCAGGTGCTGAAGGTGGTGCGCGACCGCATCGCCGAGCTGCTGGTGAAGAAGAAGTGGCCGCTGCTCGACGTGACCTCGGGCGCATACACCGAGGAGATCGAGCAGGACGTGATCGCCGGCTTCAAGCCGCACGTGGACTCGTACGGGCTGACCATCGTGCGGATGGGCAACTTCACCGTCTCGATCAAGGACGAGGACGAGGCCACGCTGAAGCGGCTGACAAAGGACACCGCGTACAGCAAGCTCGCCGGCGGCTTCCAGCAGTACGCGCAAGGCCAGGCGATGCTCGGTGCGGCGGAAGGGATGTCGAAGGGCGGTGAGGGCGGCGGCGGCGGGAGCGCGCTCCAGGGCGCGGGGCTCGGCATCGGCTTCGGGATGGCGCAGGCGTTCCAGCAGGGGCAGCAGCGGCCTCCGGCGGCGCCGGCGCCCATGGCGGCGGCGGGCACGCCGTGCCCCAACTGTGGCACGCCGGGGACCGGGAAGTTCTGCGGCAACTGCGGGCAGCCGCTCGCGCCGGTGGCGCGGAAGTGCACCGAGTGCGGCTCGGACCTCGGCCCGGGCGCGAAGTTCTGCGGGAACTGCGGGAAACCGGTCGGCGGCTGAGCGGTCGGCGTGAGGCCGGGGGGCGATCGTGATCCGGCGTCCTGCCTACGCCTCGCGCCGGCACAGGAAGACCTCGTCCCAGCGCTCGGTGTCGAGCGGACGCCGGAGTGTCTGAACGAGAAAACCGGCTCCGGAAAGCGCCTCGACCCATCGTGCGCGCGGGAAGAGCCCCTCGAGGTGCCGGTCGTGGACCGAGTGGACCTTTCCCGCCTCTCTCAGCAGGAACGCGTACTCGACGACCATCGTCTGGCCGCCGGGCTCGAGCTCCCAGGCCCACTCCAGGCAGCGCAGGCTCCGGTTCCCGGCGTCCCGGGCGTGCAGCTGCACGGTCTCGGTGAAGGTCTCCCGGAACACGTCGGGAGCGAACACCGCAGCGCCTCCGCGAGTGGTGTGGCGGAACGCCACCTTGGCTACCGCCCGGAGCTCGTCGAGCGTCCGGAGGTACATCAGCGCGTCGTGGACCAGCACCGCGTCGAACGTCCGCCCGAGCTCGAGGGTCCGCATGTCTCCGAGGAGGTGCTCGCAGTCGAAGTTGATCTTCTCGCTGAGCGCGAGCATCGCGGGCGAGAGATCCACCAGCGTGCAGCGGAATCGTTTCTTCAAGTGCCAGGCATTGTTGCCGGCGCCTGAACCGAGCTCGAGAAGCGTTCGCGGAGGATGGACCACTGCCCGCCGGAGCGCGGCGTCGAAGAGCTCGCACTCGTCGGCGTGGTCCTCGAGCGGGTCCAGCAGTCGATACCAGGGAGTCAGCTCCCCGTAGAGCAGCGGTCCCGACATGGGCTGGTGCTCCGTGTCATCCCGCCGGACCCTGGCCGACGGTGCCGCCCGCTCCCGAGGGCGGAGTCGTGGCCGAAGCTGGATTCGTTGCCGGAGCGGCCGGAGATGGATTCGTTCCCGGCGCGGCCGGTGCCGGGGCGGGGCCTTGCCCTTCCGCTCCGGTCCCCGACAGCCGCGGCACGATCGCCGCCACGTAGGCATCGGGCGACACCCCGGAATCGCCGAGCGCACGCGCGAGCCCGTCCGCATCGAGGGCGTTCCCTGGCGCGAGCAACGGCTTGAGAAACGCGCCCACGCCGGGGTCCTGCCACCAGCGCGGGCCGAACTTCCGCACCAGCGCCGCCCGCAGCTGGGCGCCGAGGAGCCAGCCGCGCAGGTAGTCCGCCGCTCCGAGCGTGGCTTCCTGGTCGAGGGTGAGCCGGGCCTCGTCCTGCGCCGAGCCCGGAAGCGCGTAGGCCCGATCCATCGTCGACCGGTAGGCCGCGCGCAGGTCGGCGCCGGGCCGAGAGCCGGCGATGTTGAACAGCACCTTCCCGGCCGCGCGACGGACGAGGAAGAGCTCCTGCACGCTGACGCCCTGGATCCAGGTGCGACGGGCGTCGGCCGGGAGCCCTGCCTGCTCCAGCAACGCCGGCTCGGTGGTGAGCGATTCGAACAGCGCGGCGAAGGCCTCGGCGTTGGTGCGGTTCCCGAGCTTGGCCAGCTCGAACCGCCGCTCCTCGGTGAAGGCATCGTGCACCGCGTGACCGAACTCGTGGAAGGCGCTGCGCTGATCGCGGGCGCCGCCCACCGGCTTCAGCGAGATGCGTACGTCGGTCGGGACCACCACTCCCAGGACCAGCCCACGCGGGTTCTTCTTGGGTGAGTCACCGGCGTCGAGTGTCACAGTCTTCAGCGCCGCGGGATCGAGCTCGAGCGGACCCAGCGTCGTCCGCACCCGGGAGACCACCTCGGCGCGCTTGAAGCCCTCGACGGCCGGCAGGCGCACCAGACGGGGTAGGTCCTGCCTCCCGATGCGGTCCAGAGGCAGCTGGAGTTCCCGCTCGGCCAGCCGGGTCAGCGCGCTCTTCCAGGGATCCTGGGTCTTCGTCAGCACCGCATCCGCCAGCGCTCCGAGCTGCTCGGGAGTCGCCTCCCGGAGCTCCGCGGTCCAGGCGGCCGGATCGAGGTTCAGCCGTGGAAGCAGCTCCGCGGCCCGGGCACCCCGGCGCTCGATGAGCGCGGAGACCTTCTGCACCGCCGGGGTGGCCGCCTCGTAGATCTGCCGCCGGCGCAGCGCGCTCTTCTCCGTGGCGAGGATGGACTCCAGATTCCTGTACGGCCGCTCCGTCCCCGCGACCTTGAAGGTCAGTGACTGCTCGAGGGCCGCGATGGCGTCGGAGACGTCGGCGAGCTGCTGCGCCATCCACTCCCCGGCCAGATAGGCGTGCAGGTGCTCCAGGGCCCGCCGCTCGCGCGCCTCGCTGGTCTGCTCCCGGAGCTGCGCCACGCGCGCCACCGACTCCGGCGTGAGCCAGGCCTCGGTGCCCACGTAGGTCTTGGCGAGGTCCGCCGGGACGCCCTCGGTCCAGTGCTTCCAGACCAGCTCGTCCTGGGAGCGGAGAAGGGCCTCGGCCTTGACCGCGAGCTCCGCCACCGCCGGCCCGAGCGCTTCCCGCTCCGGGTTCCGGGAAGGAAAGCTCGCCACGGGGGCGGACGGAACCGGCTGGCTGGCGCAGGCGGCGAGGAGGAGCGCAAGGAGGACGTGCGGGAGTCGTGGACGCATGAAGAGCCGAACTGTACCGTCGCGCGCCGGGATGCCCAATCCTTCGCAGTGGGCCGCCGCGCGAGCCCGACAGTTGCTCCAGCGTGCGATCCGCGCGCAGCTCGAGGCGCTCGGCTATCAGGAGGTCGAGACGCCGCTCCTGGTCCCCGCGCCGGGAATGGAGCCGCACATCCGGGCGTTCGAGGTTCCCTTCGTGCCGGAGACCGACCTCGGGCGGGTGCGGACGCTCTACCTGCACACCAGCCCCGAGTACGCGATGAAGCGGCTCCTCGCCGACGGCTCGGGACCCATCTTTCAGATCTGCAAGGTTTTCCGGAACGGCGAGGTCAGCCCGACGCACAACCCCGAGTTCACGATGCTCGAGATGTACCGTCCGCACGCCGACTACCGGGCGATCATGGACGACCTCGAGGCCGTCCTCGCCGCGGCCGCCGTCGGACTTGGCCGCAGCGCCCCCTTCGGCCGCCGGCCCTACGAACGGGTCACGGTCCGCGATGCGCTCCTCCGGGAGACCGGGATCGACATCCGCCAGGCCCCTGATTCGGCGTCGCTCGCCGAAAGCGCACGGCGAGTGGGTGTCCGCGCGGAGCCCGGTGACGGCTTCGACGACGTCTTCTTCCGCCTCTTCCTCGAGCGGGTGGAACCGCGACTTGGACGTGACCGGCCGGCCTTCCTGATCGACTATCCGGCGTCGATGGCCGCCCTCGCCCGGCTCAGCCCTCAGGACCCCTCGGTCGCCGAGCGCTTCGAGCTCTACGCGCACGGGCTCGAGCTGGCGAACGGCTTCTCCGAGCTGACCGACGCCGTGGAGCAGCGCCGGCGCCTCGAGGAGGAGCGAGCGTTCCGCGCCGCGCGGAGCCGTGCCATCTACCCGCTGGACGAAGCATTCCTCGAGGCGGTCGGGCGGATGCCCCCCTCCGGCGGCGTCGCGCTCGGGCTGGACCGGGTGCTCATGCTTCTCCTCGGGGCCGAGCGCATCGAGGACGTGCTCCTCTTCCCCGCACACGGCTTCGTATGAAACCCCGCGAGCTGGTCCACACCGTGGCCACGTACGCGGCGGTGGGCAGCAGCGCCGTCGTCGGACCGGTGGTCATCGCGCTCTCCCCCGGTCGCCCGGAGCGCGCCGATCCGGTCATCCGTGGCTGGTGCAACGCCGTGCTCGCCGCCGCGGGAGTCCGCGAGGACCTGGCGGGACTGGAGAACCTCCCCGCGGGCACCTGCGTGCTGGCCTGCAATCACCAGTCGAACTTCGACGCCCCGTTCGTCTTCGCCCGGCTCCCGAAGCACATCCGCTTCGTCGCCAAGAAGGAGCTCTACCGGATCCCCATCTTCGGAGCGGCGGTGAAGGCCATGGGCAACATCCGGGTCGAGCGCACCGGGACCGACGGCGACCGCCAGCGGATCGAGGCCGCGGTCGAGCAGGTGAGAACCCGGACCAGCATCCTCTTCTTCGCCGAGGGGACGCGGAGCACCGACGGGAAGCTCCGGCCCTTCAAGAAGGGCGCGGCCGTCCTGGCCGTCGACGCGCAGGTGCCCATCGTCCCCCTCGCGGTCGCCGGGGCCCACGAGATCACCCCCAAGGGCGGGCTGTGGGTGCACTCCGGGCGCCCGCTGGTCCTCCGCGTCGGAAAGCCGATTCCGACCGCCGGGCTCACCCGCGACGACCGTGACAGCTTGACCGAGCAGGCGCACGATGCGGTGGCCGCGCTCCTCGAGGAGGGGAACCGGCGAGTGGAGGAGATGCTCCGGACATGAGCACGGGCAAGGACAGCGAGACCCTCGAGCGACTGCTCTCGATGCGCTTCTCCGCGCACCCCTGGCACGGCGTGCCGATCGGCGACCGGGCCCCGGCGGAGGTGACGGTCTACGTCGAGATCGTCCCCACCGACGCCATCAAGTACGAGCTGGACAAGGCGACCGGGCATCTCCGCATCGACAGGCCGAACCTGTATTCCAGCTTCTCCCCGACGCTGTACGGCTTCATCCCCCAGACCTACTGCGGGGTGACGGTCGGCGAGCGCTGCGCCGAGCGCACCGGGCGGTCTCACGTCGACGGTGACGGTGACCCGATGGACATCCTCGTGCTCAGCGAACGCGACGTGAGCCACTCCGGGGTGCTGCTCCGGGCGCGGCCCATCGGAGGGCTCAGGATGATCGACGGCAACCAGGCCGACGACAAGATCATCGCGGTGCTCGTCCGGGACACCGCCTACGGGCACCTGGAGGACGTGGGCGAGCTCCCGCCAGGGATGCTCGACCGGTTCCGGCACTACTTCCTCACCTACAAGCAGATGCCCGGCGAGAAGCGCCCGGTGGAGATCCCCGAGGTCTACGACCGTGCCGAGGCGCAGGAGATGGTGCGCCGGAGCCAGGCCGACTATGCGAAGGAGTTCGGGCATCCCTCCGAGCGGGTGAAGACGCTGCTCTCGCTCCTCGGTCTCGACGACCGGGGCCGGTAGGGGTTCAGCTCGCGCGCGCGGTCCGCCGCGCCCACTGCTCGACGGCCGCGGTCAGGAGGGCCGCCGCGCCGGCGCGGGCCGCCGGATCCGCCTCGTTCCAGCCCGGTGGACTGACCTGGATCGCCTCCTGGAAAGGATGGTCCCCCTCCAGGGCCCGGGGGTCGACCTTCCCCGCGAAGGCCACGACCCGCGTCGTTCCCGACTGCCGCGCTCGCCGGGCCAGCTCGAGCGGGCCCTTGCCACTGAGGGTCTGGGTGTCCAGACGTCCCTCGCCGGTGAGGACCCAGTCCACGCCACGGAGCTTCGTGTCGAGCGCGAGCAGCTTCGCCAGGTGGTCGAATCCACGGCTGATGCGGGCGCCACAGCCCACCAGCAGCCCATAGGAGAGTCCCCCGGCTGCGCCGGTCCCCGGCAGGTGCTCGGCGTCGACGCCCAGGTCGCGCTTCACGATCTCGGCGAAGTGCGCCAGCGCCTCGTCGAGCACCTCCACGTCCTCGGGGGAGGCCCCCTTCTGCGGACCGTAGACGGCGCTGGCTCCGGTGGGGCCGCAGAGTGGGTTGAGAACGTCGGTCATCACCGTCATCTCGGTTTCCCGGACAGCCGGGAGCACGCCTTCGGACACGATGCGCGCCAGGTTCCGGAGAGCCGCTCCACCCGCGGCCAGGGGGCGCCCTGCGGAGTCCAGGAAGCGGTACCCGAGCGCCTGGAGGGCACCGGCGCCGGCATCGTTGGTGGCGCTGCCGCCGACGCCCACCAGGAGCGAGCGGACCCTGCTCTCGAGCGCATCGGCGATGAGCTCGCCCGTACCGAGGGTGGTCGTCACCCGGGCATCCCGCTCGGCCGGAGCGAGCAAGGTGAGCCCCGACGCCAGCGCCATCTCCACGATGGCCCCGCCGGCCCAGCTCGCCCACTGCGCCTGCAGCGGTCGCCCGAGCGCGTCGTGCGCCCAGGCGGTGTGCCACTGGCCTCCCAGCGCCTCCACGAGCGCGTCCGCCGTTCCCGGTCCCCCGTCGGCGAGCGGGAGGACGGTCACCTCGGCCTCGGGCCAGCCGGCGCGCACGCCGGCCTCGATCGCGCGAGCGGCCTGGCCAGCGGTCAGGCTTCCCTTGAACTCCAGCGGGGCGGCGAGGATGCGGACGGTCAAGGAGGTGGCGTGGCGACGGGAAGGGGCGGGGGCGGCGGCGGAGACTGCACCAGATCGGCTGGCTCCGAGTCCTCCACGCAGCGCGGCAGCGGGCCGCGGATGTCGCAATGGCGACTGGAGCCGCAGCCCGGACCGCAGGGGTTGTGCTCGCACAATCCCGTCTCGTAGTTGCACATCTGGTTGACGCCCTCGCAGACCGCGTAGCACCCGCCGGCGGCGCGGCTGACGAACGAGCCGATCATCCCGTAGAGCGCGAGGGCGATGGCCCCGCCCTCCTTCCCGGCGCAGGCGACGAGAGCAATGAGGAGCGCGGCGATGAGGCGGCGACTCACGGCTCGCTCTCCTCGAGCCAGGCGGTGAGCGGCCGCGGACCGGGCTCGTCGGGTCGAACCGAGCGGGCGATGCTCTCCAGCCGCCGCTGGAGGCGGTCCATCTCCTCCACGGGCTCGCGGGACGGACCCGTCGCGCGGTGACAGAAGTACGTCCGGCAACCGAGCGGTCGCGCCGAGTAGACGGTGCAGCGGCGCCCCTCGGTGTCCAGGAACCGGCAGCCACCGTCCGTCCTCGGCGGAGGAAGCTCCGGGACGGCGCTCCGGAGGGCCTCCCACTC
>JBKPMY010000457.1:0-6138 GCA_046732375.1 Myxococcota bacterium | reverse complement strand
GACCCGTTCCCCGACGGGCCCGCCCTCGACGTGGCCTTCCGCTTCGGGATCAAGACCGCGTTCTGATTCTGGAGCGCGCCAGCGTCCAGGCTCAGCCCGGTGCCGTTCGCCGGCGTGCGTCGACCCAGGGGGCGAGCGTTCTCCAGAGGGTGGCACCGAGGATGATCGCTCCGCCCCGGACGGCCCACGGCCCGGGCCGTTCCCCGACGAGGAGGAAGGTCCAGACCGGGTTGAGCACCGGCTCGATGAGGGCGAGCAGCGATGCCTCGACCGCCGGGGTGTGCCGCACGCCCCGGGCGAAGAGCGCGTAGCTCGCACCGAGCTGGAAGACCCCCAGGAAGAGGACGATTCCCACGTCGCGGGTGGTGGGAGCGGGTCCCCGGAGCGCCATGGGGAGCGAGAGGAGCGCCGCCAGCGCGTTCCCCCAGACGATGGCCCCGACGTTTCGGCCCCCGAGCTTCCGCAGCCCCATGATGCACAGGGCGAACGCGACTCCCGAGGCAACCGCGATGACGTTGCCCACCGCCTGCCCGGGTGACAGCTGGTCCAGGAAGAAGAGGACGAGGCCGACGAGGAAGAGCGGTGCGGAGAGCAGCTCCCCGCGCGAGGGGCGCTCGTGGAGCAGCACCGGGCTCAGGAGCAGGACCCAGAGCGGGGCCGTGTCCTGGAGGAAGATGGCATTGGCGCTGGTGGTCGACTTGTTCGCCAGGACGAAGAGCAGGACGGTGAAGGCGTAGGCCACCGCCACTCCGGCGACTGCCCGGTCGGGCCGGCGGCGGGCGGCCGGAATGATTGCGGCGATGAAGAGCGCTGCCACCGCGGAGCGCCCGAAGTTGATCTGCCAGCCGCTGAGCTGGCAGAGCTTGATCGCCGCCCCGGCGGTCGACCAGAGGGTGGCGGCGGCGAGGATCAGCCACGGACCGGCACGTCGGCCGCCGTTCTCGGAAGGGGCGTCGTTCACGTCGATGGCCAGCGTGGGCGGCGGGCCCTCATACCAGACACGGGAGGCCGACCTCCGACTTCCGTGCGACCAGTCCCTGGACGTAGGGTGCGCCGGACGGGGATGAAGATCTACACGCGCACCGGCGACAGCGGGCAGACCGGCCTCTTCGGAGGCGGGCGGGTTCCCAAGGACGACCCTCGAGTGGCCGCCTACGGCGAGGTGGACGAGCTGAACGCGGCGATCGGCGTCGCGCGGGCGTCGGGCCTCTCCGGGCTGGACCCGTGGTGCCAGGACCTGCAGGACCAGCTGTTCACCGTCGGCGCGGTGCTCGCCACGCCTCGCGGGACCCGGGCCGCCGCCCACATCCCGCATGTCCGCGAGGAGTGGGTCTCGACCATGGAGAGCCGCATCGACAGCCTCGAGGGGGAGCTTCCGCCGCAGACGCACTTCATCCTTCCCGGAGGGACGCCGGCGAGCGCTGCCCTCCATCTCGCGCGAACCGTGTGCCGCCGGGCGGAGCGGTCGGTGGTGCCCCTCTTTCGCGAGGGCCAGGTGGACGAGCTGACGCTGCGGTTCCTCAACCGTCTGTCCGACTTCCTCTTCGTCCTCGCGCGGGCAGCGAACCACCGGGCGGGGGTGAAGGACGTGCCGTGGATTCCGGACGGGAAGCCGTCGCCCTGACCGCCGTCGTTCCGGCCGAGCGGGTGCGGGCCATGGCCGTCGAGGCCGGGTTCGACCTCTGCGGGTTCGCCCGGCCGGAGCCCATCCCCCCGGCGGTGCTGCTGGACTGGCTCGCGGCCGGAATGGGCGCGGACATGGACTGGCTCGCCGAGCGCGCCGCGGACCGACTCGAGCCCCGGCGGCTGCTCCCCGATGCGCGGACCGTCGTCGCGCTGGCGTGCAACTACTGGACGGAAGCCCCGGGAGCGGAGGCGTCACCCATCGCCCGGTACGCGCGCGGGCGCGACTACCACGCGACGATGCGCGACCGGCTCCGCGCCCTCCGCCGGCTCCTCCGGGCCGAGTGGCCCGAGTTGCGCACCTACGGCTCGGTGGACCACGGCCCCTTCATGGAGAAGGTGTGGGCCGCGCGCGCCGGGCTGGGGGTCATCGCCCGGAACGGGTGCCTGGTCACGCCCCGGTTCGGGTCCTGGGTGGTCCTGGCGGTGCTCCTGGTGGAGCTGGAGGTGGACGCGTACGGGGACGGGCCGGGCGCCGACCGCTGCGGGAGCTGCCGCCTCTGCGTGGATGCCTGTCCCACGGGCGCGCTCGACGGCGCCGGCCGCGTCGATTCCCGCGCCTGTCTGTCGTACCAGACCATCGAGAACGAGGGCCCGGTGCCGGCGGAACACCGGGAGGCGATGTCGCCGCACGTTTTCGGTTGCGACGTGTGCCAGGACGTCTGCCCGCTGAACACCGCACCGCTGCCCGCGATGGGCTCCCGGTTCCTCCCCCGGCCGGTCGCGGGCGAGGATGCACGGGGGCTCGCGGCGATGACTCCCGAGCGCTACGCCGAGCTCGTGCCCGGGACCGCGCTCGCCAGGGCCGGGTACGACGGGCTCCGGCGGAACGCCGCCTATGCGCTCGGGGCGGCGCGCGACCTTGCCGCCCGGCCGGTGCTGGAAAAGCTGGCGCAGGACCCGAGCGCCGTGGTGAGTGACGCCGCTCGATGGGCCCTCGCCCGACTTCCTCCCCGCTGAGCACGGCGACCGCCGCCGAGCCGGTACACGCCCGGGGTGGAGTGGAACCGGGCGTCGTCGTCGCGCTCCTGCTCCAGGCGGCAATCAGCGCGGGGACCTTCCTCGTCGCCAAGCGCGCCGTGGCGGAGGTCCCCGTGGGAACGCTGATGCTCTGGCGGTTCTCGCTGAGCGGCGCGGTCTTCGGCCTGCTGCTCCTCTTGCTCCCGGGAGCGGCGCTCCCGCCCCGAAGGGCCATTCCGATGATTGTGCTGCTGGGCCTCCTCGCCGGTCCGCTCAACCAGGGACTGTTCCTCGCCGGCCTGCAGCGTTCCACCGCGGCGCATGCGGCGCTGCTCTACGCGCTCACGCCGATCGGGGTGTACCTCTACTCCGTGCTCCGCGGCCGCGAGGCACCGAGCGCGCGTGCCGGGCTGGGACTCCTCCTCGCCTTCGCCGGTGCGATGGTGCTGCTGCTCGCCCACGGGCTGAGCGCGCTCTCCGGGGTGTTCGTGGGCGACGTGCTCATCCTCGGCGCGGTCATCGCCTGGGTCCTGTACACGGCAGAGGGAAAGGCGTTCATCGGCGAGCACGGGCCGGTGCGAGCGACCGCGTGGTCGTTGATCGCGGGAGCGCTGTGGCTCGTGCCGCTGGCGCCCTGGGTGCTCAGGCTGGACTTCATTCTGGACGCGAGCCTCGCCGTGAAGGGCGCCATCCTCTATCTGGCGCTGCTCGCCTCGGTGGCGAGCTACCTGCTCTGGTACTGGGCGCTGGGCCGGACCGACGCCTCGAAGGTCGCGGTCTTCAGCAACCTCCAGCCGGTGGCGACCGCGGTGGCGGCATGGCTGGTGCTGGGGGAGCCCATCGGCTGGGAGGTCGCGGTGGGCGGCGTGCTGGTCCTCGCCGGGGTCCGCCTCAC
Organism: Myxococcota bacterium; assembly: GCA_046732375.1. Lineage (GTDB taxonomy): Bacteria > Myxococcota > Myxococcia > Myxococcales > Myxococcaceae > RPRB01. The sequence goes on along the minus strand of JBKPMY010000457.1, from coordinate 2,600 downwards.
GAGCGCCGCACGGCCGGTGCGTGCGGAGACTTCCGGGACGACGCTTCGCCCCGGCTGACCGGCCCCGCCCGGGTCGTCGTCGGCCGGGGTGTCCACGAGCATCCATCCGCAAGCTCGTATGCCTGCTAGGCGGCATCGCGAGCTCGAATCGAGACCGAGAGGGAGATCTCTTCGAAGGTGTCTGACACCTGAGTTGGCGATCGCTCGGTCACTCGGTCGGTCAGCATTGCTCGCTCACGGGGTTGCGGGCCGGGGCCCGGGTCCGCACCCTCAGCCCGCGGGTGCCACGGGGGTCGGGCGGGGCTCCGGAGGAGTCGCGGTGCGGATCGGAGTATTCGGACGAGGACACGTGGGGGCGGCGCTCGGTCATGTCCTGGCCAGGGCCGGGCACGAGGTGCGCTACGGCGTCCGGAACCCAGCCGAGGATCGTGATCCTGCCGAGGAGGACGGCACGGCGCTGATGTCCTGCGCGGAGGTGGGCCGGTGGGGCGAGGTGCTGGTCCTGGGTGTTCCCTACGGGGCGGTCCAGGAGGTACTCAAGGCCGCGGGCGACCTGGACGGGAAGATCATCGTCGATCCCACCAACGCACCGAAGCCGCCGACCGGCGAGCGCTCCTCGAGCCAGATCATCGCCGGCTTCGTTCCCACCGCACGGGTGGTTCGTGCGTTCAACACGGTTCCCGCCGAGGTGATGCTGAATCCGCTCTTCGAGAAGGGCCGCGCCTCGACCTTCGTCTGCGGCGACGATCGGCTGGCCCGGGCCACGGTGATCTCCCTCGCCCGCGACATCGGGTTCGACCCGGTCGATGCAGGTCCGCTGAAATCCGCGTGCGACATCGACCGGCTGCTCGCGGTCTGGCGGGTGCTGGCCTTCGACGCCGGATTGGGCCGGAACCTCGCCTTCGAGCTGCTCCGGCGGTGACTCGCTACTTGAGGGTTGTTGGCTTCACTCCGGCGGCCTTCGCCTGAGCGATCAGCTTCTGCTTCACCGGCGCGAGCCGATCGGCGCCGAGCACCGTCCCCGTCAGGTGCTTCTCGGCGATGTACTGCTCGAGGTGCTTGATCCGGTCCTCGGTCGCCGGGTGATCGGAGAGGTACTTGGCGAATGCGGGCATTTCGCCCTCCATCGCCTTCAGCTTCTCGAAGAACTGCATGATCCCGTGCGGGTCGTAGCCCGCCGCCGCCGAGTACCTCGCTCCGTACTCGTCCGCCTCGGTCTCGTCCTGTCGGCTGTAGGAGAGGAGCGCGCCCTTCGCCGCCAGCGTCGCGGCCAGCTGGGCCAGCTGGTTCGGGTTCTGGCCCAGGGCGATCCCGATCACCGTCTCCAGCCCCATCGCGTCCACCATCTGCCGCGCGGAGTGGCGGGCGACGACGTGACCCGCCTCGTGGCCCCAGACCCCGGCCAGCTGGGCCTCGTTGTCCGCCGCCATCAGCAGCCCGGTGAACACGTACAGGTAGCCGCCCGGCGTGGCGAAGGCGTTGACCTGCTTCGGATCGTCGATGACGTAGACCTGCCACTTGACCCCTGGCCGGTCCTTGTCGGCGGGGACGAAGATCTTCTGTGCGACCCCTCGCACGTAGTTCACGATCTCCGGGTCCTGGACGTACTTCGTGCCCTGCTTTTCCAGCTCCTGCTTGACCTGAGCTCCGAGCTGCGCCTCCTGCTCATCGGAGACGAGCGCCTTGGCCACTCCTTCGGGGGTGTGCACCCCACAGGCGGCGACGCCGACGACGCTGCTGAGGACGAGTGCTCGGACCGACGTTCGCAACATGGAGCGCCTCCTGGCCTGGATGGTTGGTGCCTGCCCGCCCGGTCCGCAACCGCCGGCCTCCCCGCCGACACTCCCCGCGGACAACCCCTTCCGTCCGGACGGGACCGGAGCAACCCTACGACGCACCATGGCGCGTCCGTACTGGAAAGGTGCGATCAGCTTCGGGCTGGTGAACGTTCCGGTGTCGCTCTCCCCGGCGACGCGGCGGCTCGACTTCAAGTTTCACCTGTACCACGACGCCGACGATGGACGGATTCGCGAGAAGCGGGTCTGCGAGCGCGACGGCAAGGAAGTGCCGTGGCAGCACATCGTCAAGGGCTACGAGCTATCGAAGACGCAGGTGGTGACCATCACCCAGGAGGAGCTGCGGGCCGCCGATCCGGAGCGCGACCGGACCATCGGGATCGAGGAGTTCGTCAAGCTCGAGGAGATCGACCCGCTACAGATCGATACCTCGTACCACGTGGCCCCCGATGGTCGGGCCGCGAAGGCCTACGCGCTCCTGTCCGCGGCGCTGGAGCGGACCGGGGAGGTGGCGATCGCGCGCATCGTGCTCAGTACCAAGCAGCACCTCTGCATGCTCCGCAGCGCGGAGGGCCGGCTGATGCTCACCACGCTCGTCTGGGCGGATGAGATGCGGGAGGCGCCCGAGGTCCCGAGGACGGCGGTCGCTGGCAAGGAGCTGCAGATGGCAGAGCAGCTGGTCCGTTCGATGAGCGGCAAGTTCCAGCCCTCCCGGTTCAAGGACGACCACCGTGCGCGCGTGGAGGCGCTGATCAAGAAGAAGGCGAAGGGCAAGCCGATCGAGGTACCCGAGCAGCCACAGGC